>NZ_JAGGMS010000001.1:6427166-6727833 GCF_017875555.1 Amycolatopsis magusensis
CCGCCGTCGAGGGCGAACACGCCGGTGGTGACGACGCGCTCGATCCGCAGCCCGCCGCTCACCACACCACCACCGAGCGCAGCACTTCACCGGCGTGCATCGTGTGGAACGCCTTCTCCACGTCGTCGAGGCCGATGCGCTCGGTGACGAACTTGTCCAGCGGCAACCGGCCCTGCAGGTGCAGATCGACCAGCACCGGGAAGTCGCGTTCGGGGAGGCAGTCGCCGTACCAGGACGACTTCAGCGCGCCGCCACGGGAGAAGAAGTCGAGCAGCGGCATCTCCAGCCGCATGTCCGGGGTCGGCACGCCGACGAGCACCACGGTGCCCGCGAGGTCGCGTGCGTAGAACGCCTGCTTCCAGGTCTCGGGGCGGCCGACCGCGTCGATGACGACGTCCGCGCCGAAGCCGCCGGTCAGCCCGGCCACCGCCTCGACGACATCGGTGCCGGTCGCGTTCACCGTGTGCGTGGCGCCCAGTTCGACGGCCCATTCGAGCTTCTTCGCGTCGCGGTCCACCGCGATGATCGTCGACGCACCGGCCAGGCGCGCCCCGGCGATGGCGGCGTCACCGACCCCGCCGCAGCCGATGACCGCCACCGAGTCACCGCGCCCCACCGCGCCGGTGTTGACCGCCGCGCCCAGCCCGGCCATCACGCCGCAGCCGAGGAGGCCGGCGACCGCCGGGTCGACGGCCGGATCCACCTTGGTGCACTGCCCGGCGTGCACGAGCGTCTTGTCGGCGAAGGCGCCGATGCCCAGGGCCGGGGTCAGCTCGGTGCCGTCGAGCAGGGTCATCTTCCGGGCGGCGTTGAAGGTGTCGAAGCAGTACTGCGGGCGGCCGCGCTTGCACGCCCGGCACTGCCCGCACACCGCGCGCCAGTTCAGGACGACGAAGTCGCCCGGCGCCACCGACTCGACACCCTCGCCGACGCTCTCGACCGTGCCCGCGGCCTCGTGGCCCAGCAGGAACGGGAACTCGTCGTTGATGCCGCCCTCGCGGTAGGTCAGGTCGGTGTGGCAGACCCCGCACGCGGCGACCGCGACGACGACCTCGCCCGGTCCGGGATCGGGCACCACGATGTCGGTGAGCTCGACCGGAGCGCCCTTCGACCGGGCGATCACCCCGCGGACCTGCTGTGGCATGAGGGTTCATCCTTCGTTCGGCGGAGAAGCATGCACGTCGATGCATGCCGTCCGTGACGGTAACCCGCCGGACCGTGCGGGTGGCCTGGTCGTCCGGCCAGTAAAACCTCGACCTCCGGCCAGTTAAGCTGCCCGGGATGCCTACCGCCCCCGAAGCCGGCCTCACCTCGCTGCGAGAGGTCATCGACGGCCCGCTGCACGAGATCGCCCGTCGCCTGTCGCGGTTCCTGGCCGAGCGCTGGCCGCACACCGCGCTGGTCATCTTCACCCGGGAGTGCACCGGGCGCCCGCGCAAGGTCGCCGGTGCGACGGAGATGATCAACAAGGTCACCATCGCCGAACTCGAGGCGCTCAAGGCCACCGTCGACCCGGGGCAGCCGCTCGGCACGACCGCCTCGATCGCCGGCGCGCCCCGCACGGTCTGGGTGGTGCGTGACGCCGCCGACCTGCTGCTGGTCCTCATCCCGCGCACCGCCGCCCGTCGCTTCCCCGAGCCCGCGCTGCTGTCCGCGATCTTCGGCCTGGTCGCGACGTCCATCCGGCAGCAGGTGGCGCAGGCCAGCCCGGACTACCTCGCCGAATCGCGCGCGGCCTCGAGTGAACGCGAGCGCACGATCGCCGAACTGGCGGCCGCCCACGAGGCCGCGCTCGTCGCGATCCTGACCCCGCTGCGCTCGACCGGCCTCGACGACAACCGCGCCCGCCTCGCGGCCGCCGACTCGGCGTCCGCCGCGCTGCTCGACCTGCGGACCGCGCAGAAGTCCGATCAGGCACTGTCCGAAGAGGCCCCACGAGCCGCGTTCACCCGCCTGCGCAAGGACATCGGGCCGATGCTGCGCCACCACGACGCGAACATCGAATTCGTGGCGCCCTCCGGAACCGGGCGCCCGCTGCCCGGCGAGGTGGCCCACGCCGCGCGCGCGATGACGCGGACCGCGGTCCTGGCGTTCACCGCCCAGACCACGCTGGCCCGCCTGCGGATCGCGTGGACGAGCGACCACGCGTCCCTGCTCGTCGACGTCCGCGACCAGGGCACCGGCGACGTCGACCTGACGACGCTACGACGGCAGCTCCAGGGCCGGGCCCGCACGCTGGGCGCCACCGTCGACCTCGACGCCGCACCCGGCTGGGGCAGCCGCGTCACCATCTCCCTCCCGCTCGATCCCCCGGCCGACCCCTCCGGCGAATCGCGGCTGACCACCCTGAACCGCCGGGAACACGAAGTACTCGCCCTGCTCGCGCAAGGAATGCGCAACAAAGCCATCGCCGCGGAACTCGGCATCACCGAAAGCACCGTGAAATTCCACGTCACCGGTGTGCTGCAGAAACTCGGCGTCACCTCCCGCGGCGAAGCAGCCGCACTGGCCCTCACCGCAGGCATCGGCACACCGGCGAGCAGCTAGCCGACTGTCCGTCCACAAAGGATCAGCCAGCGGCCGGCGACGCGGCCGCGTGCAGGCGGCGGACGGCCAGCTCGGCGTAGTAGCGGGCGCCGTCGGCCAGGACGGCGTCGTCGAAGGTGGCGGCCGGGGAATGGTTCGGCGCCGCGGTCCGTGGATCCGTCCCCCGGACGCAGGCGCCCAAGGCCATGAAGTTCCCCGGGACCTCGTCCAGCACGAAGGCGAAGTCCTCGGAGGCGGGCAAGGGGCGCGCCGAGGGCAGGTAGCGGTCCGATCCGAACAGTCGCCGCACGAGCGTGGCGGCGAACTCGGTCTCCCCAGGGTCGTTCGTGGTCACCGGATAGCCGTTGCCGGTCACCGCTTCCGCTCGCAGCCCGTGCGCGGTGGCGAAGCCTTCCGCCAGTGCGGTGATCCTGGCCAGCAGGCGGGCGCGGGTGGCCGCCGTGTAGGTGCGCAGGGACACGGTGATCTCCGCCTCCGGCGGGATCACGTTCGCCGCGCCGCAGGCACGGACGCCGGTCACGGTGGCGACCGCCGGCTCGAAGGCGTCCACCTCGGCGTCCAGCAGCGCGGGCAGCTGACCCACCACGGCACACGCCGCGGGGATGGGTGACCTCGCCGCGTGCGGCATGGCGCTGTGGCCACCCGCGCCGCTCAGGGTCAAGCGGACCGTGTCCGCGGCTCCCATGACGACACCGGGGCGGGAGACGAAGACACCGTGCGGCACCATCGACGAGACGACGTGCAGCGCGTACGCGGCCACCGGCCGCTCGCCCGCCGCGTCGAGCACGCCCTCGCCGACCATCAGCTTCGCGCCGCCGTGCCCTTCCTCGCCCGGCTGGAACATCAGCACCACCGACCCGGGGAACTCCGCTTCCCGCAGCAGGTGCGCCGCTCCGACCAGCATGGCCGTGTGCAGGTCGTGCCCGCAGGAGTGCACCGCGCCGTCGCCGAGGGGCAGGGCGTCCATGTCGGCGCGCAGCAGGACGACCGGGCCGGGCCGGTTCCCGCGGAGCACAGCGGTGATCGAGGAGAGCGCGGCGCCCGTGGTCACCTCCGCGTCGAGCCCGTCCAGCGCGGTGAGGACCCGCTCCTGGGTACGTGGCAACCACAGCCCCGGCTCCGGCGTCTCGTGCAGTTCGCGCCGGAGCCGGGTCAGGCGGACATGGAGTTCAGCGCCGGCGTGCACCGCGGGCTCCCCTCGGCGGCGGCCGGCCGGTGGTCGGCCGGGGGCCGGTGACCTGCCTGCGGCAGTATGCCCAGCTTGATGGCGATGGTCACCGCCATGGTGCGGTCGTGCGCGTCGAGTTTGCGGAAGATGCGCCGCCAGTACGTTTTCACCGTGGCCTCGCTGAGGGACAACGAGCGGGCGATGCTCGAGTTGGTCAACCCCTCGGTGGCCCGCTGCATGACCTCCATCTCCCGGTTGCTCAACCGGATCAGTTCCTTGCCCACCCATCGCGGCGATGCCGCCAGGTGCCCGACCAGGCTGACCGGGGGCACGGCGGTACCGGCCATCGCGGCCATGACCGCCAGTGACACGTCGGTCGCGTTGGCACCCGGCGAGATCGTGCCGCAGGCGCCCGCCAGCACGGATTCGGCCACCAGCGGCCCGGAATCGCCGACCACGAGCACCGCCGTCGACACACCCGCCGTCCCGCGGAGCTGCCTGATCAATGCCGGAGTGCCGCCCCCGGCGAGGATGATAATGACATCCGGGTCTATTCGGCCGACCAGTTCGACAACCCGCCAATTGTCGTGGTCGATACCCACCACGTCGATCATGGCATTGTCGGCCAGCGCCTGGAATAGCCCCGAACAGAGAATCGAACCGTCGTTCACGGCGATAACCCGGCACGTGGGCCCGGCCACTTCGTCATGCATTTCCCCTCCCCAGAGTCCGGAACTCCGCAAGGCTGCCCGAAATGTTTCGAAATTCACCCGCGGGCGGAGCGACCTCGGACCTGCGGGATAAGCGAATGATGACAACCAGGGATTCCTGCCGCCTCATCCTCCAGCATCCGGTTGCACAGTCAAGGGTTGAGTCGGACAAAGCGACAGACGAAGGGGCCCCGGCCCACCGGTCGGTGGGCCTCCCGCGTCAACCGAAGTGACTACATTCGGGCCGCTGCCCGCGGCCCGTCACACCGAGTCGAGCAACGCACACCCGACCACGTCCGCGAGCCCGGCGGCCAGCGGCACCCTGGCCACCCAGCCGGTGACCGCGTGGAACGCCACCGGATCGGCCACGGCACCGCGGTGGTCGTCCGCCGGGGCGGGCGGCTCGGCGACGACCACCGGCACCGGGGCCCGGCCTCGGTGCTCCGCCACCGCCGCGGCGATCGCGGCGGACAACTCGGCCACCCGTACCGGGGTGCCGGTGCCCACGGCCCAGTGCCGCCCGGCAAGGGCGTCCGCGTGCGCGATCGCGGCGAGCAGGGCGGTGACCACGTCGTCGACGTGCAGCAGGTCCCGTTCGGCGGCCTCGCCCCGCAGCACCAGCGGCTGGCCGGCGATCGCGCGGCGGACCATCCGCGCCACCATTCCGGGCCCGTCCGCCGTGCCGTACACCGACGGCAGCCGCAGGGAGATCCCGCGCACCCGCCCGGCCCTGGTGGCGGCCGCGAGCGCCAGTTCGGCAGCAGGCCGGTGCCTGCCGTGGGCGCTGCCACCGGGCACACCCGCGGTGCTGGTGGACACCACCACCGGCGCCCGGCCGGGCCGCACCGCGGCCACCAGAGCACGCACCAGGCCGACGTCGGCCCGCTCGGCGAGCGCGTTTCCGTCGTCGTCCCACCCGCCCGTCGCGGTGCGCGCGGCCAGGTGCACGACGACGTCCGCGCCATCGATCGCCCCGGCCGCCGCCGGGACCGGCCGGGCCGGGCCGACGGCGCGGATCCGCACCGGGCACCGGGCCAGCATGCGGACCAGGCGCGCGCCGACGAACCCGGACGCGCCGAGCACGACCACGAGCGGCGGGCTCACCGCACCCCGGGGCGGCACGACCGCGTGGTGCCGGGTTCAGATGGCATAGCGCCAGGAGGCCGAATCGAGGTCGGTACCGAACCGGATCTTGCCGTACAACGGGAAGACCCGGTTGCTGACCTGCACCTGCTGGGTGATCACGTGTGCGTCGCGCAGCCGCTTCTGCAGCGGGTTCGCGGTGAAGACCGCCGCGCCGCCGCCGAGGGTGTAGACCACGTCGACGACCGCCGCGGACTCCGCGACCGCGTGGCTCATGGCCAGCCGGGCCCTCGCGCGGACCACGGTGGCGGGCGGCTCGCCCGCCAGCGCGCACTGCCACAGCTCGTCGAGGGCCTCCAGCAGGAAGGCCCTGGCGGAGCGCAGCCGTGCCTCCGCCCTGGCGAGGTCGACCTGCGCCAGCGGTGACTCGGCGAGCGTGCCGGACAGCCCCAGCGGCCGCTTGCCGGTGGCACCGCCGACCAGCTCCTCGACCGCGCCGGCCGCGTTCCCCAGCGCCACCGCGGAGAACCCGAACGCGACGTACACGGTGAGCGGGAACCGGGTCAGCGCGGACTCCACCGCCGGTGCCGGCAGCGTCATGTCGACCAGCCGGTGCGCCGGGACGAACGCGCCGGGCCGCACCGAGAAGTCCCCGGACGCGCTGGCGCGCAGGCCGAACGCGTGCCAGTTGTCCTCGACGACGAAGTCGGAGGCGGGCAGGAACGCGGTCAGCGCCCGCCCCTCGACCACCATGTTGAACCCCATCCACTTCGCGTGCCTGCCCGCCGAGCCCCACGGCCACCGGCCGGAGTACACGCGCAGGCCGCCGTCGGCGAACGCCCCCTCGCCGACCGGCATCGACGAGCAGCCGACCGGCGCCGTACCGTCGAACACCTCCCGCGCACCGTCCTCGGCCAGGTAGTGGGTGAAGATCGAATGCGCCGAGGACACCGCCGGGTACCACGCCGCCCCCGCGTCGCCCTCGGCCACCGCCATGATCGCCAGTGCGCTGGTGACCGGGTCGGTCTCCGGCCCGTCCAGCCGCGCTGGCATACCCATCCGCAGCAGCTCGGTGCCGGTCAGTTCGGTCAGCACCTCGGCGGCGAGCACGTCGGCGTCCTCGCCGGCGCGGGCGTGCGCCCTGGCGACCTCACCGACGGCGCGGGCGGACTCGATGATCTTTTCGTCCCTGCTCTCGGCCATGCCCTGATCGAAGCGCTGCGCGGCCCGCCTGCCCAGCCACCTCATCGGTGGACAAACCCATCGTTCGGTGGAGGGCCGGGCCAACCGTCGAGTGCTTACGGGCGCACCCGGTCCGGCGACATGCTCGACGACATGACGAGTGAGCCAGCCGTGCGGGTGACCGGCCTGGAAAAGGCCTACCACGACAACGTCGCCGTCACCGGGTTCGACCTGACGGTCGAACGGGGTGAGGTGTTCGCCCTGCTCGGGCCGAACGGCGCGGGCAAGACGACGGTGGTCGAAATCCTCGAGGGCCATCGCGATCGGGACGCGGGCCAGGTGCGCGTGCTGGACACCGACCCCAAGCGCGGCGGCGCGGACTGGCGGTCCCGGATCGGCATCGTCCCGCAGGAGGACTTCGCCTTCCCCGGCCTGACCGTCGAGGAGACGCTGCGGCACTTCGCCGGGTACTACCCGCACCCGCGGGACCCCGGTGAGGTGCTCGAGGCGGTGGGGCTCACCGGGAAGCGCACCGCGCGGGCCCCCTCGCTGTCCGGCGGGCAGCAGCGCAGGCTCAGCGTCGCGCTCGGGGTCATCGGCGACCCGGAGGTGCTCTTCCTCGACGAGCCGACGACCGGTTTCGACCCCGAGGCACGGCGCCAGTTCTGGGAGCTGATCCGCGGCTTCGGCGCCGCGGGGACCACGGTCCTGCTCACCACCCACTACCTGGAGGAGGCCGAGCACCTGGCCGACCGGATCGGGGTGATGGTCGGCGGCCGGATGGCCGAGGTCGGCGACCCCGCCACGATCGGCGGCCGGGACACCGACTCGGCGCAGGTGAGCTGGTCCGGGCCGGAGGGCCTCGAGGTCCTCGACACGCCCATCCCCACCAAGACCGTGGTGGAGCTGGCCGGGCGGCACGCGGGCGAGATACCCGGGCTGCAGGTCAAGCGCCCCACGCTGGAGGACTTCTACCTCAAGATGATCGGAGCCCCGCGATGACCACCACGACCGCCGCGCCCCGTCGCGCGGCACGGGTGCCCTCGACCCTGAGCATCGGCGCCCGGCGGGCGGCGCTGGAGACCAAGCAGATGCTCCGGCAGCGGGAGTCGCTGATCTTCACCTTCGCCTTCCCCGTGGTCATCCTGGTCCTGTTCGGGGCGATCTTCTCCGACCGGATCCCGGGCACCGAGGTGGACTTCCGGCAGTACTTCATCGCCGGCATGATCGCCACCGGCATCATGGCCGCCACGTTCGTCAACCTCGGCATCGCCATCGCCATCGAACGCGACGACGGCACGCTCAAGCACCTGCGGGGCACGCCGATGCGGGTGGGCGCGTACTTCATCGGCAAGGTGGCCATGGTCCTGGTGGTCACGCTCATCCAGGTGGCCGTGCTGATCGCGTTCAGCGTGATCGCGTTCGGCCTGCCGCTGCCGTCCACCCCGGACCGGTGGCTGACCTTCGCCTGGGTGCTGCTGCTCGGCGTGGCGGCCTGCACGATGCTCGGCATCGCGATCAGCGCGGTGCCCCGCACCTCGCGCAGCGCCTCGGGCATCGTGGTGCTGCCGTTCATGGTGCTGCAGTTCGTCTCCGGCGTGTTCTTCGTGTTCTCCCAGATGCCCGAGGCCATGCAGCAGTTCGGCGCGCTGTTCCCGCTCAAGTGGATCGGCCAGGGCCTGCGCTCGGTGTTCCTGCCCGACTCCCTCCAGTCGATCGAGCCCGCCGGGACCTGGGAACACGGCACGACGGCGCTCGTGCTCTGCGCCTGGATCGTGGTTTGCCTTGTACTCTCGGTGACGACCTTCCGCTGGCAGCGGTCCCGCGGCTGACCCGCGCCGGGAAGGCGGACCTGAGGGGTGCGGATGAGCGGGGCCGAGGTGGTCGAGCGCGACGGCAGGGAGTCCCACATCACCTCCGCGGCCGCGCTGGTCCTCGTCGCGGCGGTGCTGGCGTTCGACGGCGCGCCGTGGCCTGCCTTCGCGCTGCTGGCCGTGCTCGGCGCCTGGTACACGGTGATGGTGGTACCGCCGGCTTCCCGCGACGGCGGCGACCACGACACCCGCGCGCTGGTGTACCTGCTGGGCGCGTTCGCGCTGCAGGCGGCGCTGGTGCTGGTGTCCGCGTTCGCCGCGGCGCTGCTGATCATGCTGTACGCGCACGCGTTCTGGCTGCTGCGGCGGCTGTGGCTGGCCACGGTGTCCATCGGGCTCGGCACGGCGGCGACCGGGCTCGCGGTCAGCCCGCACGTCGCGGGCCAGGAACTGGCGAACGTCGTCGTGCTCGCGGCCAGCATCAGCTGCTTCCTCATCGGCAACGTCGTCGGGTTGCTCACCCGCAGGCACGAGGAGCAGCAGCGGACCAGGGCGCTGCTCATCGACGACCTGCGTGACGCCCGCGCGGAGCTGGCCGGCGCCTACCAGATGGAAGGTGTGCGGGTCGAACGCGAGCGCATGGCACGGGAGATCCACGACACCCTCGCACAGGGGTTCACCAGCCTGATCCTGCTGATCCAGACCGCGAACACCGCGGTGGACTCCGATCCGGCACTGGCGCACCGGCAGCTGGATCTCGCGGAGCGCACCGCCAGGGACAACCTGACGCAGGCGCGGACGCTGGTCGTCTCCGGCGAGCCGGGCACGCTCGGCGAGGCCCGGATCGACCGGGTGGTGAGCAGGCTGGCCGGTCACCTCAGCGAGATGGCCGACCTCACCTGCACGGTGGGGATCACGGACCTGCACCGGGAGCTGTCGGCGAACGAGAAGATCGTCCTCGTGCGGGCCGTGCAGGAAGCGCTCGCGAACGTCTACCGGCACGCCGGGGCCAGCCGGGTCGAGGTGACGCTGGGCGCGGACGAGGGCGGCACGGTGCTGGACATCGTCGACGACGGCCGCGGGTTCCGGCCCGGCGAGACGTGGGGCTTCGGGCTGACCGGGATGCGGTCGCGGATCGAGGAGGTGGGTGGCGAGTTGCGGATCACCAGCTCACCGGGGGCGGGCACCCAGGTCCGGGTGATCATCCCGTGACGGCGCGGTTGCGCGTGCTCGTCGCCGACGACCACCCGGTCGTCCGTGAGGGACTGCGCGGGATGCTGGGACTGGACGGAGCCATCGAGGTGGTCGGCGAGGCGACGAACGGCCGCGAGGCCATCGCGGCCGCCGTCGCGCTGCGCCCGGACGTGGTGCTGATGGACCTGCGGATGCCCGACATCGACGGGGCGACCGCGACCGCGAGCATCGCCCGGCAGGCGCCGGGGGTGAAGGTGCTCATCCTGACCACCTACGACTCCGACCACGACATCGTCCGCGCGGTCGAGTCCGGGGCGACCGGGTTCCTGCTCAAGGACACCCCGAGGAAGGAGCTCACCGCCGCGGTGCACGCGGCCGCCCGCGGTGAGACCGTGCTGACCCCGGTGATGATGAACAAGATCGTCAACCACCTGCGTTCCCCGCAGGCCGAAACGCTGACCACCCGCGAGGTGCAGGTGCTGCGCTTCGTCGCCCGCGGGCTGTCCAACGCCGAAATCGGCCGCGAGCTCACCATCGGGGAGGCGACGGTCAAGAGCCACCTGCTCAAGATCTTCACCAAGCTCGGTGTCTCCGACCGCACGGCCGCGGTCATGACCGCGATGGCACGCGGCATCCTGCCGCCCGTCCGGTGAGCGGCACTCAGCTCCAGGTACGGCTGGGCGGCAACCCGGCGGGGGCGCGACCGGATCGCCGCCGTGCCGTGGCGCTCAGCACCAAATTGTGCCCGCTGTGGCAGAGCACCGCGGCGAGCAGTCCGCCCAGCGCGGCGAGTGCGGTGAGCAGCGTGCCGAGCACCACCAGGTAGGGCACCGCGCGCCGGCCGGCGCGCGGTACGTGCAGCACGGCGAAGCCGAGCACCGCCACCGCTCCCGCGACCGGTTCCGGCAGCCCGGCCTGGCTCAGTCCGCCGAACGCGGCGAGCCGCCACAGCGCCTCCTCGCCCGCCGCGCACAGCACCACGCGCGGGACCGCGCCGGACCGGCGGGCGAAACGCCGCGGCCGGCCCGCGAGCCCGGCGGCCAGCAGCGGGCACCCGGCCCCGGCCACCACGGCGAGGACCGGCCAGAGCCAGTGCGGCGGGCGCAGCAGGGCCGGATGACCGGTTCCGGCGGCCGCGGCGGCGAGCACGGCGAGGACACCGAGTGCGACCGTGGTCCAGCCGTAGGCGGCGTCCACGCGGCCGCGCACGAGCCACGCCACCCGGCCGCCTCGCTCCGCCACCCGGCGCAGGACCCACGGGAGGGCCAGGTGCGCCAGGACGGGCACGGCGAGCAGGGCGGGCGGCATCTCAGGCGGGTGGTGGGCCGAGCAGCACCGCGTACACCGGCGCGTCGTCCACCCCGTTGTGCCCGGGGAGTTCCCTGGTCAGCGGTGCGTCGAAGAACCCGCCGATCGGGCGCGCGGCCAGCTCGTGCCCGGCGGCCACGAGAAGCAGGTTCTGCGCCAGGTGCCCCGCCTCCAGCAACACGAACCGCAGCGCCCGCTGGCCGTACTTGAACCGCGAGCGCCAGAACGAGGCGGACAGGATCACGGTCACGGCCGGGTCCCCGGAGAGGTTCGGCGCGTTCATCGCCGTCCGCAACCCGTCCGGCTCCACGTCGCCGAGGTCGGTGAGGGTCAGCGCGAACGGGTCGAAGTGGTAACGCCCGTGCCGGCGCAGCCCGGCGACCCGGCCCGGCACCACGTAGAGGTCCAGCGGGTACAGCGCTCCGCCGGACGGCGTGGCGCGCAAGGAGAACTGGCCGTTGGACCCGGTGCTGCCGTAGGTCCGCACCAGCAGGCTCGACAACTGCTCCAGCGGCAGCTCGCCGTCGCCGAACCCGTCCGTGCTGCGCCGGGAGGCGAGCAGGTCGGCCAGCCGGGCGGTCAGCGGCGCCGGCTCGGGCAGCGCCACCGCCGGGCGGCCTTCGTGCCGCCGGGT
This sequence comes from Amycolatopsis magusensis, assembly GCF_017875555.1. Lineage (GTDB taxonomy): Bacteria > Actinomycetota > Actinomycetes > Mycobacteriales > Pseudonocardiaceae > Amycolatopsis > Amycolatopsis magusensis. Next base: position 6,438,807 of record NZ_JAGGMS010000001.1, read on the forward strand.
GGACCGGCTGGTCATCGTGCGCATGGCGTGTGACTGCTCCAGCACCGCGACGCCCGGCAGGTCCCACGGCACGCTGGAGGCGTACAGCTTGGACGCCTCGAAGTAGTCCTCGGCCGGGTCGCCCGGCCCCGGCACCCCCGACCGGTAGACCACGTCCACGAGGTTGGAGGTGTCGACCTGCTCGCTGGTCATCGCGGCTCCTTCACGGGAACGGGTGCGGCAGCGGGTTGACGGTGAACTCCTCGCCCGGCGCGAGCAGCCCCAGCTCGGCCGGCCGGGCGTGCAGCCTGCCGCTGCCGAGGTAGCGCTTGCGGTAGCCGGAGTCCAGCGGCTGCAGCTGCGGTGAGAACACCTTGACCACGTGGCCGCCTGCCTCGCGCACGTCCGGGCTGGTCAGGTCGACCGCGTACAGGTCGGTGCCCTGCTCGGCCAGCCGGGTGACCAGTGCCTCGCGCAGTTCGCCGGGCGTCGCCGAGGGCAGGGCCGGCATCCGGTCCACCCGCGACCGCTCGGCCGAACCGTCCAGGAACCGGGTCCCGTCGATGAGGTCGGGCTGGGCGTACAGCGCGATGTGGTCGTCGAACCCGCGCACCGACTCGTCGAAGTCGGCCGCCGGGTCCACCACGTACCCGGCGCGCCGCTTGGTCACCGCCCAGGTCCGGGTGCTGACCGCCTCACAGGTGGCCTTGGTCGCCGCACGGACCCCGGACCCGGCCGCCGCCGCGCCCAGTCCCAGCGGCGCCACCCCGGGGACCTCGTTGCGCACCACCGCGAGCACCGCCGGGATCGCGTTGAACGCGCTGAGGTCCACCAGCGACACCCGCAGGCCGGTCGGGGCCACGTGCCGGTCGAGGTAGGCGGTGAGCTCCGGGGCGGAGGCCGGGTCGAGCAGCGGCATGCTCAGCCGCTTGTGCCAGGTGATCATCACCGAGTCGCGCTCGACCAGCTCCAGGACCGCGCTCACCAGCGCCTCGTCCGTGGTGCTCCCGTAGGCGAGCCCGTTGCTCGTCGGGTAGCCGATCGGGTTGACCGCCATCAGGTCGCCGCGCAGGTACACCAGCTGCGCGGGGAGCCACACCAGCGCCCCGTCGGCGAGCCTGCGGCTTTCCGCCCACGACAGCGCGGTGTCCGCGGTGAACCGCACGTGCGGGGCGTCCGGCTGGTCGTACTGCCAGTCGGCGAAGGGCAGGTACTCCTCGGGGGACAGGCAGTGCAGACCCTGCCGGGTCAGCTCCCGCCAGGTCCCGTGGCGGAGCTGCTCGAACGGCACCCAGGCACCGCTGTAGCGCTCGACCGCCTCGCCGATGGCGGCCAGCCGCGCGCCGGCCCGCGACGCGCCGCCCCCGCCGTTGTTCTTGTTGCACCGCGTGCCCAGCAGCACCCTGGCGTCGCACGCCTCGCTGCCGATGGAGAACGCGTGCAGTTCGTCGGTGTCGTGCATCCGCTCAAAAAGGCGGCGCACGATCCCGGTGACCGGGGAGACGAACAGCGACATCGTCCGCTCAGCGTCCTCCCGGGAGGTCCACGGGACCGTGCCCGGCGGTGGCGGCTCGGGCAGCGCGGTGCTCATGCGCCCGCCTCCTGCGCGTACCAGACCTGCGGGTAGCCGCGCCCGGCGGCGGGGGAACAGGCCGGGCAGCGCGGGACCCGCAGCACCCGGTGGCGCTCGAGGACGATCGCGTCCGGGCGCACCGCGATCGTGGTCAGCCCGCCCGGCACGGACTGCCCGCCCCGGTCGCCGAGCCCGGTGTACTCGGTGAGGCGGTCCACGACCAGACCGGCCTGCACGAGCCGCAGGCCGGGGTGGCGCGCCGAGCCGTCCACCGCGAGCCCGGCGGGTTCGGCATCGGCCAGCACCGGGACCGCCGCGTCGTCGGTGAAGGTCGAGGCACGTCGTAGCAGGTAGCAGGCGTAACAGGCGGATTCGCCGGGGACCACCCAGGGGCCCACGGTCGCGTACTCCCCGTCGAACGGGGTGACCGCCAGCCACGGCGTCGCGGTGTCCCCGGCCAGCTGGACGGTGTTCCAGTCGGTGAGCACCGGGTCCTGGTCGTGCGCGCCGACCACGACGGCGACCACGCCGGCGTGGTCGCCGTCGTCCGGCCCCACGGCCAGGCCCGCGTCGGCCAGTTCCCGGCGCAGGTGGCCGGCCAGCGCGCCGGTCCCCACCACGCGGATCGGCGTGCTGCGCAGCCGGGCCGCGATGTCGGCCCGCTCGACGGCGCCGCCGCCGCGCTGCCACAGGCCGAGCACCACCGGGTCGGGGGCGGCCTCGCCGGGCTCCAGCTCGGTGAACAGCCCGGCTGCCACCAGCTGGGTCATCAGCAGCTCGAAACGGGCCAGCCGAACCGGGTCCAGTCCGTCCGCGTCCAGGTGCACGCGGCCGTCGTCGGCCGTGCCGAGCAGGGTGGTGACGAACTGCCTGATCCCCGGCGCGGCGCACCGGGTGACGAGTCCGCCGTGCCGTACGAGCAGGTCCTCGCCGGTGGCCATGAGCCGGGCCGCGGGATTGACCTGCCAGCTGCGGGTGGTGGTGCTGATCGCCGTCATGGGTGCGTCCTGTCGGCTAGTGGGCGTCGGCGAGGGTGGACCGCGCGGCGGTGAGCAGGTAGTCGGCCAGCGGGACCGCCGGGCGGCCCAGCGCCTCGGCGGGCAGTGACGACACCTCCGGCCGTCCTGGCGCCGAAGTGGTCCACACCATGTAGCCGGCGCGCCGGGCGGCGTAGTCCGGGGCGAACCCGACCTGTTCCATGGCCGAGACGAGGGACTCCTCGTCCAGCCGCACGTAGGGCATCGGGCGGTCGTGCAGGCCGTGCAGCAGTTCGCTGACCTCCGCCATGGCGACCGTGGCGGGGCCCGTCACGTCGTACGCGGCCTGCCAGCGGTCCGGCTCGGTGACGAGCCGCCCGACCAGCTCGACCACGTCGGCGGCCGCCACCCACGGCGCACCCGCGGGCTGCCAGGCCGTGTAGAAGGCGCCGGCGGTCTCGTACTGGACGCTCCAGGCCAGTTCCTCGCCGAAGGCGGCGCAGCGCAGCACGCACCAGCGGTGCGGCGACCCGGTCGCGCCGGCCTCCCGCACGGCGACTTCGGCGGCGAAGGACCCGGCCGGGGCGCGGTCGGCCGCGGGGACCGACAGCACGATGCGCGGAAGCGGGGGCAGTTCGGCGGGCAGGTCGTCCGTTCCGGGGGCGCACGCGTCCACCAGGAGTACGTCGGCGTCCTCGGCCGACCGGGCGAGGCCGAGCACCGGGGACGCGGTGACGGCGTCGAACACCGCCTGCCGGATCGAAACCCGGAGACCGAGAGGAAGGACAGTGATTTGTTTCGCGCTCACCCGGACACCCTTCGCGCCGAAAACCGTGGATTACCCGCACGCACTCGTGGAGCGGACACCGACTATCGCGGAGAACATCCGCCCCGGGCAAGAACATCGCATTGTCCGGTTGTCGTCTCTTCGGCTGACATGTCATCTCGACGGATGACTAGTCGACTCAACGGATGACTTAGTCGAGGTCGGCGGACTGGTTAGGTTGATCCGTACCGGCCGTTTCCATCATGACCGGAGTGGACAACTGGAAGAACGGAGATCGGAAATGACCGAACTTTTGGCGGAGGTCCCCGAGGTCGACGTGACCTCGTTCGGCGAGGAGACATCGTACTTCGAGCCGGTGGTGGCAGCTTCCAGCAGCATCGTCTGTTGCTGCTGCAGCTGATCCACTCGCGCTGCCGGGGCCCGGGTGGTCCCGGCGCCTGAATGGTGACACCGCGGGCGGGGGTGTTCACGAGACTCCCTCGCCCGCCCACGGCATTCCGGAGAATCGCGTGCGGGTCCTGTTCGTGACGGCGGCGATAAAGTCGCACTTCACCCTGCTCGTGCCCGTCGCCTGGGCGTTGCGCGCGGCCGGGCACGAAGTCCGGGTCGCCAGTCAGCCGGACATCGCCGGGGTGATCGCCGATTCCGGGCTGCCCGCGGTTCCCGCCGGCCCGGCTCTCGGCCTCCGGCGCGGGAAATTGCTCGCCGGGCGGCCGTCCGGCGAACGACTGCCGTTCGACGTGACGGAGAAGCGGCCGGAGAAACTCACCTGGGACCACGTGCGCGCCACGCTGATGGTGTTCCCGCGCATGGTGTCCGACGTGCTCGCCTGCGACGCGATGCTCGACGACCTGGTCCGCTTCACCGCGCGCTGGCGCCCGGACCTCGTCGTCTGGGACGCCCTCACCTACACCGGGCCGGTCGTGGCGGAACTCTGCGGTGCGGCGCACGTCCGTGCCCTGTTCGGACCGGACCACCTGGCGCGGCTGCGGGCGCTCTTCCTGCGGTTGAGCGCGGACCGCGAACTCGTCGGCTACGACGACCCGGTGCGGCAGTGGCTGACCGACCGCCTGCACCGCTACGACCGGGGCGCGTCCTTCGACGAGGACATGGTGCTCGGCCAGGCCACGATCGACCCGATGCCACCGTGCGTGCGAACCGGCGCGGGCACCAGGACGATCCCGGTGCGCTTCGTGCCCCACAGCGGCCGCGCCGTGGTGGAGGACTGGCTGCTCGACGAACCCCCGCGCCCGCTGATCTGCCTGACCCTCGGCACCTCCTCCCGGGACCTCGGCCTGCCGTCACCGCCGCTGGCCGAGCTCTTCGGCGCGGTCGCGGGACTGGACGCCGACGTCGTCGCGACCGTGACCCGCGCCCAGTCCGGCGTCCACCACGTGCCGGGCAACGTCCGGCTCACCGACTTCGTGCCGCTGGACCTCCTGCTCCCGCGCTGCGCGGCGATCGTGCACCACTTCGGGGCGGGCTCGGTGGCCACCGCCGTCGTGCACGGCGTACCGCAGTTGCGCGTGTCCGACGGGGTGAACCTGTGGGGTGAGCCCGACCTGGCGGCGTGCCTGGTCGCCGAAGGTGCCGCGCTGAACGTCGATGCTTCCGACGTGACCGCCGGGATACTGGCGGACAACCTGGCGAAACTGCTCGAGGACCCGGGTTTCCGGGACAACGCCGCCCGGCTCCGGCAGCAGGCGCTCGCCGAGCCGAGCCCGCACGACATCGTCCCCACGCTGGAAGAGCTCGCCGGTGCCTGAGCACCGGTGCCGCGTCCGCGCCGGGCGATGGTGCCCGAGTTCCCGCCGCGTGCCAGACGCGCACGCCGACCGACCGTGAGGGGCAGCATGACCGACCACTACCTGAACCTGATGAAGCGGGTGCTGACCGGCACCATCCACCGCGACGGCGCGATCCCGAGCCACCTCTCCCCCGGCGCGGAGTTCGATCCGGACACGCGGGAAATCGGCGGGGACTGGCCGCGGGTGGCGCACACCATGGTCGGCCTTCGCCGGCTGGACAACGTGCACGAGTGCCTGGACCGCGCCGTCGCCGACGGCGTCCCCGGCGACTTCGTGGAGACCGGGGTGTGGCGCGGCGGGGTGTGCATCTTCGCCCGCGCGTACTTCGCCGCGCACGGCATCACCGACCGGCGGGTGTGGGTCGCGGACTCGTTCCAGGGCATCCCGCCCACCGCGGACGGCGCCCACCCGGTGGACCGGGTGATGCGCCTCGACGCGGCGAACGACGTGCTCGGTGTGCCGCTGGCGGAGGTCCGCGCCAACTTCGCGGAGTACGACCTGCTGGACGACCAGGTCCGCTTCCTGCCCGGCTGGTTCGCCGACACGCTGCCCACCGCACCGGTGGAGCGGATCGCGGTGCTCCGCCTGGACGGCGACCTCTACGAATCCACAATGGACGCCTTGACGCACCTGTTCCCGAAGCTCTCCCCCGGCGGGTTCGTCATCGTCGACGACTACCACGCGATCCAGTCCTGCCGGGACGCGGTGCACGAGTACCGCGACCGCCACGGCATCATCGCCGAGATCCACCGGATCGACCACATGGGCGCCTACTGGCGCCGGCCCGGCGCGACGGGCGGGGATCCCGGCCGTGAAACCACGAAGAAAGCGTCCGCGACTAGCGTGCCTTCCTGACCACACCGGATCACCGTTCCTGGTCGGCGATTTCCCTACCGCCACCGGCGCCCGGCTCGGTAGAGTGACATCACCGCCCGTTGTGTCTCGCCGGCGGGACACACCGCCGCTGCCGCCAGGGGAAGCGGCCGGCGGTGATCGACCAGGATTCTCGAACAATCACTGGGGGGACACCAGGTGCATGCTCATCGAACGACGGTCACCGAGGACCGCCGGCCGATCAACGGGAACAACGTAGAACCCCACGGGGACCGGGGCCGGCCGAAATTCCTGCCACCGTCCACGCGGACGAAGCAGACCGGCCTGATCATTCCGGGTGACGTTTCCGTCGACGAATGGCGGGAGATCGGCAACCACATCATCGTCATCGCGAATTCGTCCGCGTGGTGGCTCGGCGACTGGCTGATCTACGGACAGGACCACTACCCGGACCGCTACAAGCGAGCGGTCGAAGAGACCTCTCTCGACTACCAGACGTTGCGGAACTACGCGTGGATCGCCCGGCGTTACCCACTGCACCGGCGGCACGCGAAGCTGAGTTTCCAGCACCACGCCGAGCTGGCGAGCCTGCCCGACGACCAACAGGACGAATGGCTCAGCAGAGCCGAGAAGTGCGGCTGGTCCCGGAACGTGCTCCGCACCAAGGTCAGGGCGGCCAAGAACGTCGGAAATGGGACGGAGAAGGCACCCAAGCTGAACATGCGGGTCGCGCCGGAGCAGCGGAGGCGCTGGCAGGAGGCAGCGGCCGCCGCCGACCAGGACCTGCTCAGCTGGATGATGCTGGTCCTCGACAGCGCGGCGAGCAGCACCCTGGACCCCGCATGGGACGACGCAGATGGAAACGACTGACCAGGTGCGCACACCGCCCCCGCGACGGCTCCGCGGGCGGGAACCCCTGCGCGTCCTCTTCGTCACCTACGCGGCGAACTCCCATTTCTACCCCATGGTCCCGCTGGCTTGGGCTCTGCGATCGGCGGGACACGAAGTCCGTGTCGCGAGCCAGCCCGCGTTGGCCGGCACCATCACCGACGCGGGCCTGACCGCGGTCCCCCTCGGCCGCGACCACCACCTGTGGCGCAGCGTCAGCCGGTTCACGGGCAAGCGGTTCGCCGAGCTCGATCCCGCGGCCCACGCCGCCGTCCGCGGCACGCGGATCCTGCCTTTCGAGCGGGTCGAGCACGCACCGGAGGACCTCGACTGGGACTACCTCGCCACGATGTACGCCGACCTGGTGCGCACGTGGTACAAGACGGTCAACAACACCATGGTCGACGACCTGACCGACTTCGCCCTCGCCTGGAAGCCGGACCTGGTGCTCTGGGAAGCGAACAGCTATGCCGGGGCGATCGCCGCGAGGTCGTCCGGAGCGGCACACGGCAGGCTCCTGTCCGGGATGGACATCTTCGGGTGCACCCGGCAGCGTTTCCGCGACCTGCGCGGATCCCGGGCACCACACGACCGCGCCGACCCCCTCGCCGACTGGCTCGGCGCGAGGATCGGCAACCGCGGCGGCCGGTTCACCGAAGACCTGGCCGTCGGCCAGTTCACCATCGACCAGCTCCCCGACGCGCTGCGGATGACGGCGGACCTGCACTACCTGCGGATGCGCTACGTGCCCTACAGCGGCCACGCGGTCGTCCCCGGCTGGCTGCGGAGCGAACCAGGGCGCCCGAGGGTCGCACTCACCCTCGGCGTCACCGCGGCCGCGTACTTCGACGGTCACGGGCTCGCGGTGCAGGAGCTCCTCGACTCGCTCGCCGACCTGGACATCGACCTGGTGGCGACGATCGCGGAGCGCGAGCGGGCGGAACTGCGGGGTATCCCGGGCAACGCGCGAGTGGTGCCCTCGGTACCGCTGCACGCCTTGCTCCCCGGTTGCTCGGCCGCCATCCACCACGCCGGGTTCGGCACGCTGTGCTCGGCGCTGAACTACGGCGTGCCGGCGCTGTGCGTGCCCGAGCGCTTCGACGAGCCCGCGCTCGCCAGGCGGGTGGCCCGTCACGGGGCCGGACTCGCGTTGCCGATGACCGAGGCGACCGGGGACAAGGTACGCGCGATGGTGGAGCGACTGCTGGAAAAAGATTCTTTCCGAACGGGTGCGCGATCGCTGCGGAACCAGATGCACGAACTCCCCGCGCCGAGCGAGGTGGTTCCGGAACTGGAGAAGGTCGTTCCGGAGTACCGTGCGAGAAGCGGCCTCGGCCCGCGACAAGGTGCTCACCCGAAATTCGGATGAATGGATTTCCGATGAAAGGCATCATCCTCGCGGGAGGCAGTGGCACCCGCTTGCTCCCGCTCACCCTTTCGACCTCGAAACAACTGCTTCCCGTCTACGACAAACCCATGGCGTACTACCCGCTCTCGGTGCTGATGCTGGCCGGGATCCGGGAAATCCTGGTCATTTCGACGCCGGGCAGCGTGCCCGCCCTGAGGGCGCTGTTCGGTGATGGCGCACATCTCGGTCTCGACGTCAGCTACGCGGAACAGGCCGAACCACGCGGCATCGCCGACGCGTTCCTGATCGGTGCCGCCCACATCACCGGGAGTGATTCCGCACTGGTGCTGGGGGACAACATCTTTCACGGCGCCGGCTTCGGGAACCTGCTCAGGAAGACGCGGGAGGAACTCGACGGCTGCGCGCTGTTCGGCTACCCGGTTTCCGATCCGGAGCGCTACGGTATCGCCGAGGTCGACGAGACGGGAAGGTTGCTCTCGATCGAGGAGAAACCGGAGAAACCCCGCGCTGCCAACGCGGTGACCGGCCTGTACTTCTACGATCCGGACGTGGTCGAAGTCGCGCGCGGCATCCGGCCGTCGGCGCGCGGCGAACTGGAGATCACCGACGTGAACCGCGCCTACCTGGCGGCGGGCCGGGCACGCGTCACCACGCTCGGCCGCGGTTTCACCTGGCTGGACGCCGGAACGCACCAGTCGCTGCTCGAAGCGAGCCAGTACGTTCAGGTACTGGAGAACCGCCAAGGTGTCCGCGTGGCCTGCATCGAGGAAATCGCCCTGCGGATGGGGTTCATCAGCCCCGAGGAGTGCTACGCGCTGGGGCGCAAGATGGAGAAATCGGCATACGGCCACTACGTGATGGAAGTCGCCCGCGCCATCGGCGACCGGAGCTGAGCAGAACTTCGCTCATCGATCTCGCCCGAGCCCGTCGAAGGGAAACAGTGGTGTGGACGGAATTGACCCCTGCCGAACTGCTCTCCGGGCCGGTCACCGCACCGCGGATCGCGGACGAGCCCTGGTTCGTCCGGTGGGACCGGCTCGACCTGGACGTCGATGAACTGGTGGCGCGCGCCTTCCCGAACCCGGTCGACCTGCACACTTCGGGCACCACCGGGCAGAGCCGGGCCTGGCGGCGGACCAGGGAACAGCTCTGGGCGGAGGCCGGTCTGCTCGCGGGCCTGCTGGCACCGCGGTCGCCCCAGGCGGTGCTGTCCTTCGTGCCCCCTCGCCACATCTTCGGGATGCTGGTGAGCGTGCTGGTGCCGGCGAGGTTGCGGGTTCCGGTGTGGTACCGGCCGGCGCTGTTCGGCCCGGCGCCCGGCGAGGGGTACCGGCGGTGGGCGGTCATGGCCATTCCCTGGGTGTTCTCCCTGTTGCGCCGGAACATGTCCTGGGTGTCCACTTCGGAACACCTGACCGTCCTGCACAGCACGGCGACGCTGCCGGCCACGGCGGCGGACTTCCTGGCCGAAGCCGGGCCGGAGCGGGCGAGCATCGTGGAAGTCTTCGGGTCCACCGAAACGGGCGGGATCGCGAAGCGGCAGTGGGCAGGTGGAGACCCCCTGTGGGAGTTGTTCGACGATGTCCGGTTCCTGCCGGGGCGCGCCCCGGCGGGGAAAGAGGTACCACTGGCGATCTCCAGTCCGAGACTGGCGGCCCCGCCGGGAGAACCGCCACCCGAGAGCGCGGTCATGGACGACCTCGTGCTGCCGGTCGGCGAGGACCGGTTCCGGTTCGTCGGCAGGCGCAGCAGGCTGGTGAAGGTGAACGGGCGCAGGATGGACCTCGACGAACTCGAACGTTCCCTGCGTTCGGTGCTGCGGTGCGCGGACCTGGCCATCCTGCCGGTCACCGACGCGGTGATCGGCGAGCACATAGATCTGCTCGTCGTGCCCGAAACCGGCGTCGGCGTCGATGCCCGGGTGGTCCGCGAACACCTCGGCGTGCGTCCGAGGAGGACGCTCCTGCTCGGACGCATCGACCGGACCGACACCGGCAAAGCCCTCCGGGCCCAGCGGGTGATCGGGTGAGTTCCGCCGAGAAGGTGTCCACCCGGCGAGAGCTGGCAGAGCTCATCCGCGGTGCGGATTCCGGCGTGGTGCTCGAAGACTGCACCACGTCCGACCTCGACCGGATGCGGGAAAGTTCCACCACTGTGGACAAAGCACTGGCGGCCGGCCTGCCGGTCTACGGCCTGACCCGGGGTTTCGGCCCGCTGGTGCGGTATCCGGCGGACTCCGAACTGGAGCAGGGCCGCGGCATGATCGCCCACCTCGGTACCGGCCAGGGCCCGCCACTGGACCCGGCGGCCTGCCGGTTGATCGTCCGGCTGCGGCTGAACAGCATGCGCAAGGGCTACTCCGCTGTCTCCCCGGTTTTCTGGCAACGGCTCGCCGGCCTCTGGAACCGCGGCTTCGTCCCCGCGATACCGCGGGAAGGAACGGTCAGCGCGAGCGGTGACCTCCAACCGCTCGCCGCCGCGGCCCTCGCGTACACCGGGTCCGGCGAGGCGTGGGTGCGAAACGATCAAGGGGTCTGGTCGACCCGCCCGGCCTCGTTGGTGCTCGCGGAACTGGGCGCGGAACCGCTCGAGTGGCCGGTTCGCGAAGCGCTCGCCTTCGTCAACGGCACCGGTGCCAGCCTCGCCGTCGCGATCCTCAACCACGAGTCGGTCCTGCGGCTGGCGCGGGCGGTGGCGGTGCTCACGGGCCGTCTCGCCGGGCTGCTCCGCGTCAATCCCGAGCCTTACCAGCCCGCCATCGGTGTCGCCAGAGGCCAGCGAGGGCAGCTGGAAGCCGCGGAATGGCTACGGCGCGCGCTTCCGCCTGCACTGGAGCGCGACGAAGCGCGGCCGCTGCAGGAGCCGTACAGCCTGCGGTGCGCACCCCAGGTGCTCGGCGCGGCGCTGGATCAACTCGATTCGGTGGCCGACGTCCTCGCCCGTGAGGCCAGGGGGTGCACGGACAATCCGATCACCAGCGACGGCGTCGTCCTGCACGGCGGCAACTTCCACGCCATGCCGGTCGGCTTCGCCTCCGACCTGACCGGACTGGTGCTGCACCAGGTGGCGTACCTGGCCGAACGGCAGCTGGCGGTGCTGTGCGACCCGGTGCTCAACGGCGGGCTGCCGCCGATGCTCACCCCGCGTCCCGGACGCGCCTGCGGCCTCGCCGGCGTCCAGTTGAGCGCGACGTCGTTCGTGGCCAAGATCCGCCAGCTCGGCTACCCGGCTTCACTGACCAGCCTGCCGACGAACGGCTGGAACCAGGACCACGTGCCGATGGCGCTCAACGGCGCGAACTCGGTCGCGGAGGCGGCCGGGCTGGCGTGGCTGGTCGTCGGTTCGCTCGCGGTCGGTATCGCGCAGCTGGACGCCGTGTCCGGGGGCGGTTCCGGGACGTCGCGGCCCTGGCCAGAGCTGGCGGCGCTGTCCCCGCCGCTCGAGGCGGATCGGCCGATGGCGGCGGAAGTGCGTGCCGCGGGAAAGCTCCTCGCCGACACCGCGGCGGAACTGCTGGCGAGAGAACACGGCCGGTGAACCGGCCCCGGGCGGACGAGCCGCCGGACGCTCACGAACACCGACACGGGAGGCGCCAGGTGGGAACCGCGAAGACGACAGAGGGCTCCGCGGGTGGTTCCGTGCTGCACCTGTCAGCGTGGCGGGAGATGCTCGCCTACATCCTGCCCTACCGGAAACTCGTCATCACCGGCGGAATCCTGAGCACGATCGGCAGCCTGATCGGGCTCGTGCAACCGGTGGTGACCAAGGACCTCGTCGACTCGCTCGAACGCGACGAGACGGTGGCCGGTTCGCTGCTCCTGCTGACCGCGGCCGTGCTGCTCGGCGCGGTGATCACCGCGATCGGTTCGTACCTGCTCGGGCGCAGCGCCGAATCGGTGGTCCGCGATTCCCGCCACGGGCTCGTCGGCCGGATCCTCCGGCTGCGGATCCCGCAGACGAGCAGGTTCCCGCCCGGCGACCTGATGTCGAGGGTCACCGCGGACACCACCCTGCTGCGGGAAGTGGCCAGCCAGGCGCTGGTGGACTCCGGCAGGGGTCTGCTGATGCTCATCGCCATCCTGGTGATGATGTTCCTGATGGACCCGGTCCTGGTCCTGGTCACCGTCGGCGTGCTGGTGTTCGCCGGCCTCCTGATCGGGCTGGTGGTGCCGTTCTTCTCGCGCTACAACGAACACGTCCAGCGGGCCCTCGGGGAGATCAGCAACACCCTGGAACGCTCGCTCGGCGCCTTCCGGATGATCAAGGCGTCCGGCTCGGAACCCCAGGAGGAAGCCAAGGCGGTCGCGGCGACGACCACCGCGTGGAAGTACGGCGTCCGGCTGGCCGGGCTGAACGGGCTGGTCGGCGCGGGCGCCGTGCTGGCCATCCACGTGTCCTTCCTCGCCGTGCTGGGCATCGGCGGCGCCAGGGTCGCGACCGGGGAGATCCAGATCGGCACGCTGGTGGCGTTCCTGCTGTACCTGTTCTACCTCTTCGAGCCGGTCGGCTCGCTGCTCGAAGCGGCTTCGAACTTCAGCGCGGGGGTGGCTTCGGTGCGGCGCATCCGCGAAGTGCAACAGCTGGACGTCGAGCCGGAGCCGGAGTCGGAGCTGGCGCGGGTCAGCGAGGGCAACGGGTTCGGCAGCGGCGAGACAGCCAGGACGGGGCCGGCGTCCCTCGAGTTCCAGGAAGTGGTCTTCCGGTACCCGGGGACCACGCCCGTGGTGCACCACGGGGTGAGCATCGACATCCCCCCGGGCGGCATCACCGCGCTGGTGGGGCCGTCCGGTGCGGGAAAGTCCACCGTGTTCGCGTTGCTGGAGCGCTTCTACGAGCCGGATTCCGGCCGGATCCTGCTGGACGGGCACGACATCCGCGACTGGCCACTGCACCAGCTCCGGGCGGCCATCGGCTACGTGGAGCAGGACGCCCCCGTGCTCGCGGGAACGCTGCGCGAGAACCTCCTCATCGGCGTTCCGCACGCGGACGACGCCGACATCGACCGGGTGCTGCGGCGCACCCGGCTCGACCAGCTGGTGTCACGACTCCCGGCCGGGGTGGACACCACGGTCGGGCACCGCGGGAACACCCTGTCGGGTGGTGAACGGCAGCGGGTCGCCGTGGCACGGGCGCTGCTGCGCCGTCCTCGCCTGTTGCTGCTCGACGAAGTGACCTCGCAGCTGGACGCGGTCAACGAGCTGGCCCTGCGGGACGCCATCGCCGAAGCCGGTCGTGAGCTGACCGTGGTGGTCGTGGCGCACCGGTTGTCCACGGTGGTGCAGGCGGACCGGATCGTGGTCATGGACGGCGGACTGGTGCGCGCGGTGGGCACCCACGGCGAACTGGTCGGCGCCGACCCGCTCTACCGCGAGCTGGCCACCACGCAATTGCTGGTCCCCAAGGAATCCGGAGCACCCGAAGACGAGCGGGCGACCACGCGGTAGTCACGCCGGTGATCACTCGATGAAGACCGGGGTGAGCGTCAGGGGCAGGTGCACGCGACCGTCACGCACCTCGATGGGCACGGGAGCACCCAGCGCGTCCATCGCTCGCGCGGTGGACGCGGCCCACTCGTGGTGGAACGGCGTCGGAGGCTCGTCCTCGCCGTCGAAGTCGCCGCGCCGTTCCCAGGCGACCAGCATCGGGCCACGGGCCACCCTGTCCACTTCGAACAGGTGGAGATCCGGCTGTCCGGGCACCTCGATCCGCGAAACCTTCCGCACCTCGCCGAGCCGTTCCGCCAGCCGTGCCATCGCTTCCCCCGCCGGGTACCGGCGGCCGAGGCGGTCGCCCTGGTAGTCCATCAGGTCGAACTTGCCGAACAGCAGTTCCATCACCTTGTACGGGTTGCGGCGGCCCGGCCGTTCCGGTGCCAGTTGCCAGCACACGGTCCGGCGCACCCCCGCCTCGAACGCGAGCAGGTTGCGCACGACCAGGTCCCGGCAGTTCCACCGGTGGCGCTTGTCCTCCAGGTCCGGCGGGCAGCCGACCATGAACATCTGCAGCAGCGGGGGCAACACCGCCATCCGCCGGTAGAGCGCGATCATGCCCGGCTCACCGGTCCTCTTCCACTCCTCATCCAGCTGCTCCCCCGCACCTCCGGCGCCGTTCTCCTCCTGGACACCCGACCACAGGCCGACGAGGCGCGGCCGGAGTCCGGGCTGCGCGAACGGGAAGGGGCCGTTGTACTCGCCGATCACCACCGGCTTGCGCAGGCCGTGCCGGGCCAGTGCCCGGTGGGCGGCCTCGACCACGGCCGGGATCCCGTACGGATCGCCATAGGGGTGGATGTCGAAGACGTCGAAGTGCGCACCGCCGTCGCGGATGATCCGGTCGAAGTACGCCACGGCCTCGGCGTCCGCTTCGTCACCGTCGAGCGCGTCCGGGGGCACACCGCCGATGACGACGAGCCCCCCGTCGTCGAGCTCGCGCACGACTTCACCGAAGATCCCGAGCTGGCGGACGTACTCCGCCGCGGAGCCGTTCCACAGGAAGTTGACGCACGGCTCGTTGTCGCACTGCCAGAACCGCACCCGGCCGCGGCAACGGGACACCAGCTCGCGCAGGAACCGGCGATACCGCTCCGGGTCCTCGGCCGCCGAGGCGGGCAGCGTCGGGTTCGGGTGCCGCGTGGCCCAGGTGGACGTGGAGTACACCGTGATCCACAGTTCGTCGGTGTCCTCGAGCTGGTCCAGCAGCGCGTCGACGGCGGTCCAGTCGAACTCGCCCGGCTCCGGCTCGAGCTGGGCCCAGTACAGGTACACCCGAACGGTGCGCACCCCCAGTGCCCGCACCTCCGGCAGGAAGACCTCGGGTTCGGTGTGCACGCCGTAGGTCAGTCCACGGGACACCCCGAGCCGGAAGCCCGGCAGCGCGTCACCGGGTTCCGGCGGGTCGCCGATCATGGTCGTCGCCTCCTCGGTCACTACCCGCCTGCCGCGGCGGTGCGGTGCTCGGCGACCAGGTCCACCAGTTCCTCGGCGAACTCGTTGGGGGAAGGCATGCCGAGCATCTCGTCACGAAGCCGGGCGGCACCCTCGCCGAACTCCGGCTCCGCCAGCAGGCGGACGAGGTGGTCACGGACCAGCTCGCCGGTGGCATCGCACGAAGGGATGGTCAGGCCGGCGCCCAGGCCGGTGAGCGCACCGGCCAGGCGGGGCTCGTCGAAGTGGACCGGGAGGGTCAACTGCGGCACCGAGTGCAGCGCGGTGGTGCACAGCGTGCCGAAGCCCGCGTGGTTGATCACCGCCGAGCAGGTCGGGAGCAGTGCCGGCAGGGGGACGAAGGGAACCGCCCTGACGTTGCCGGGCAAGGCCCCCAGCCTGTCCCGCACCCGGTCGGCGATGGTGGCGACGACCTCGATGTCCAGTTCGGCCAGCGAACCGAGGATCTCCGCGAGGTCCACGGTGTAGCCGTCGAAGCGCTCGACCGCGCTGAGCCCGAGGGTCAGCAGGACGCGGGGACGGTCCGGCGGTTCCCGGAGCCAGTCCGGAACGGCGGCGGGGCCACCGTAGGGAACGTAGCGCAGGTCGACGTACCGCACGCCCGGCGTTTCCAGGCGCAGCGAAGGCGGGATCTGCTCGACGGTGAACTGGCCGGTGATCATGTCCTCCGAGAACCCGGAGCCGAACCGCTCGGCCTGCCCGCCGAGCCAGTTCGCCAGTGGATCGGCCCGTTTCGCGGGCGGCTGCCGGTTCATCACGTCGAGGAAGTGGTGCCTGGCCATGCCGAACACGTCCAGGCCCCAGCTGATCCTGGCGTGCGCGGCCCCGGTGGCCTTGGCCGCGATCGGACCGGCGAAGGTGGTGGGTTCCCACAGCACCAGATCCGGTCGCCACTGCCGGGCGAACGCCACCAGCGGCGTGATCATCGGCACGTTCTCCATCTTGTGCCACCAGGTGACCGCGAACTCGTAGCCCTTGTTCAGGTACGTCCAGGTGCGCTTCTTGGGCACGTCCACCACGTCGTACGGCCTGGGGAAGCCGGCGCGTGCCGCGGCGAGCTTCTCCGGCTGGATGCCGAGCACGCGGTAGAGGCCGTGGTCCCGGCCGACCGGGACAGCCGTCAGCCCGGCCGTGGTGATGACGTCGGTCAGTTCGGGCTGGCTGGCGACACGCACCTCGTGCCCGGCGTTGCGCAGCGCCCACGCCAGCGGCACCATGCCGAGGAACATGATCTTCTCCGGATAGGTCACGAAGAGCACGCGCACGGTGCTACCCACCCTTCCCGGAGGCCGCGGTCCGGACGTGCTCTCGACCGCGGTACTTCTCGGTGAGTTCCACCAGCTCGCCGACGATGTGGTTGGGCGCGGGCATGGCCATCACCTCCGCGCGCAATAGCCCCGCACTGTCCCCGAAGGACGCCTCGCCGAGCAGCCGGACGACCGCGTCGCGAACCGCCGCGCCGGTCGCATCGCCCGGCTCGATCCGCAGGCCCGCCCCCAGCTCGGCGATCCGCCGGGCGGTGTACCACCCGTCGGCCTGGTCCGGCAGGACCAGCTGCGGCACCCCGGAGAGGGTGGCGGTGGCCATCGTGCCGGCCCCCGCGTGGTGGACGATCGCCGAGCAGGTCGGGGCCAGCACGTGCAGCGGCGCGTAGGCGACGACCCTCGCGTTGCCCGGCACGTGACGCACCTTGTGCTGTTCCTTCTCCGCGACCGTGGCGACGACCTCGATGTCGAGGTCCGCCAGCGAGTCGAGGATGCCCTGGACGTCGACCAGGTAGCCGCCGAAACTCTCCGACGAGGTGAGGCCGAGGGTGATGGCGACCCTCGGCTTCGACGGGGGTGCCCACAGCCAGGGCGGGACGACGGCGGGGCCGCCGTAGGGCGTGTACCGGACGGGCACGGTGTGCAGGCCGGTGTCCACCCGCTGGCTGGCCGGGAGTTGCTCGACGCTGAACTGACCGGTGGTCATGTCCTCCGAGAACCCGGCACCGAACTTCCCGGTTTCCCGCTCGAGCCAGGTCGCCAGCGGGTCGCCGTGGTCCCCGCCGGGCCGCGCCGCCCGTTCACGCAGGAACCGGGTCCGCCACCGGCCGTAGAAGTCCAGTCCCCACAGGAACCGGGCGTGCGCCGCACCGGACACCTTGGCCGCGATCGAGCCGGCGAAGCTCGCCTGCTCCCAGAACACCACGTCCGGTCGCCAGTACCGGGCGAACTCGACCAGTTCCCCGATCATCGAGGAGTTGGTGTTCCTGGCCGCGGTGGCGATGTCGGGGCCGGCCCCGGCCAGGTAGTCCCAAGTGACCTCGTCCGGGTCGTCGGCCATGTCGAACGGCGGGAACACGCCGCGCCGGATCCGCTCGTGGACCTCCGGGTTCAACTCGGCGAACCGCTCGGTGAGGAACCTGCTCGCCGAGGACCACAGCTTGTGGTCCTCGCCGACCGGTACCGCGGTGAGCCCCGCCCCGGTGATCACGCCGGTGAGCTTGGGCTGGCTGGCGACGCGGACGTCGTGCCCCGCGGTCCGCAGGGCCCACGCCAGCGGCACCATGCCCAGGAAGTGTGTTTTCTCCGCGTAGCAGACGAACAGGACGCGCATGGTTTCCTCTCCACGGACCTGGGCAGGACAGGCGGATTCCCCTCCGCCGGGCGGCGCCGGTCAGCCACCGGCCGCGATCCGCTCGTCCGGATCGCGCGCGAGCGCGGCCGCCAGGTTCTCCAGCGCGGACCGCAACGGGGTACGAGCCCGCCAGCCGGTGACCGCCCGGAACGGTGCCGGGTCACCGAAGAAATCCACCACGTCGGTCGCGACCGCCCCTTCCGGAGCGGCCACCGAAGCGATCTCCACCGGCGGCTTCCCGGTGTGCTCGGCCGCGACCTCCGCGATCAGGGCGAACAGTTCGGCGATCCCGGTCCCGGCCCCGGTCCCGATGAGCCAGTGCCGTCCGGCGAGCGAGTTCCCGTGGTCGAGCGCGTCCGCGAAGGCACGTGCCGCGTCATCGACGCAGAGGAGATCCCGCTTGGCGGCACCACCGAACCACAGGGTCAGCGGTTCCCCCGCCAGCGCGCGCCGCATCATGGACGCGACCACCCCGCGGTCGAGCGCCACCCGGCCCGCGCCTTGACTGTACAAAGTAGACAACCGGAGTGTGGCCCCGAGCAGGACGCCTTCGGCGGTGGCCGATTCGAGCGCGAGTTCGGCGGCGACCTTCTGCCGGTCGTACGCGGTCTGGGGAACGTCGCGCTCGGTGCCGTCCAGGCAGCCGGAACCGCCGGTGCCGACCTGGGAGGTCGATCCGGCGAAGAGCACCACCGGCGGACGAGCCGGGCGCCGCCGCCGGAGCACCTCGATCAGGTCGAGCACGAGCCCCACGTTGACCCGTTCGGCCACGCCGCCCTGATCGGCGGCCCGCCAGGTCCGCGCGCCGGGGAGGTGGGCGACCAGGTGGATGACGGCGTCGGCGCCGGCGACCGCGGCGGCCAGTGCCCCGGGAGCGGTGAGGTCCGCGAGGTGGATTTCGTGCTCCGCCGGGCAATCGCCCGGTACGGACGCGGGCCGCCTCGACACCGCCCGCAACCGCACCGGGCGCGCGGCCAATTCCCTGAGCACGGCGGTCCCGAGCAGTCCGGAAGCGCCGAGCACGACGACAAGGGGTCTTCGGGCGGCGTTCGTCATCTGCACTCCTGCTCCACTGGTTCCGGTCCCGCGCGCACCGCCTCCGCGAGTCAGGCGTGCGCCTCTTCGTCCTCAGCGGGACCCTGTTCCGCCGCGATGGCCACGATCACCTCGGCGAACTCCTCGAAATCACCACTGCGATAGCCTTCGCCGGCTCGATACGGCTGCAGCCCCTCGAACAGCCTGACGTCGTAGTTGTTCTCCAGTTCCAGCACGATCTGGACCAGGTTGAAGGAATCCAGGTCCCGCACCGAGGTGGGCACGTCCTCGTCGTCGGCCTGCTCCGCGTAGATCATCTTGGCCGTTTCGACCAGGGTCCTGGTCACCTCGTCCTTCCGCAATATCACAGCGATCCCTTCTTCTGCCGGTGTCCGGAAACGGACCGATTCACGTCTCGCCGGCGGGACACGTGGTCCGCCGGCCCAGGAGTACGCTCACCCATCCCGGCCCACTCGATGTTCACGGTCGAGCCAGCATTGCGCGGAAGCACCCGGAAATCAATTCCGGGCGACTGCCGTGCAGCCGAAATTATCGGACGTTGAATTCCCGGCGGACTTCGGCGAGGATTGCCGGAATCCACCGCGAGCGCGATTCCGGCCGTGAGCCACCCGGCGCGCTCCGCCGATATCCACGGAACTCCCGAACGCCGTCACCGTCAGCGGTCCGGGCAAAGGGGCAAGGAGACTGAAATGCGGGCCACCTCCCAGTGCCGCGTCTGCGCGGGCACCGTCCACGAGTTCTTCGATTTCGGCCGCCAGCCGCTGTCCGACGCCTTCGTCGACCGCGCCGGAGCGGCGGAGGAGTTCTCCTTCCGGCTCGCGACCGGCATCTGCGCCTCGTGCTCGATGGTTCAGCTCATGGAGGAGGTGCCGCGCGAGGAGATGTTCCACGAGGACTACCCGTACCTGTCGTCGGGATCGGCGTTCATGCGGGAGCACTTCGGCAGGCTGGCCGAGCGGTTCCGCACGAGCGAGCTCGCCGGACCGGACCCGTTCATCGTGGAACTCGGCTGCAACGACGGCATCATGCTGAAGCACCTCGCCGACGCCGGCATCCGGCACCTCGGTGTCGAGCCGTCCGGCCGGGTGGCCAGGCTGGCCGCGCTGAAGGGCATCAACGTGCGCAACGACTTCTTCGAGGAGTCGACCGCGAAAAGCATCCTCGCCGCCGAGGGCAGGGCCGACGTGATCTACGCCGCGAACACGCTCTGCCACATCCCCTACATCGCTTCCATCCTGCGCGGCGTGACCACGCTGCTCGCCCCGGACGGTGTGTTCGTGTTCGAAGACCCCTATTTCGCCGACATCGTCGAACGCACCTCCTTCGACCAGGTCTACGACGAACACTTCTTCTTCTTCACCGCGCAGTCCGTGCAGGCGATGGCCGAGCACCACGGGCTCGAACTGGTCGACGTCGAGCGGTTGCCGGTGCACGGTGGGGAAGTCCGCTACACCCTCGCCCTCCCCGGATCCCGCAGCCCGGCCCCCGCGGTGGCCGGGCTGCGGGCCGAGGAGCGGACGTGGCGGCTCTCGGAGTTCGAGACGCTCCAGCGATTCGGGGCCAGGGTGCGGGAGAACTGCGAAGAACTGGTCCTCCTGCTCACCCGGCTGCGAGACCAGGGCAAGCGCGTGGTCGGCTACGGCGCCACGGCGAAGAGCGCGACCGTGCTGAACTACTGCGGGATCGGCCCGGACCTGCTGGCGTTCGTGTGCGACACCAGTCCCACCAAGCAGGGCAAGCTGACCCCCGGCTCACACATACCGGTACGACCGCCCGGCGAATTCACCGAGTCCTACCCCGACTACGCCCTGCTGCTGGCGTGGAACCACGCCGAGGAAATCATGGCGAAGGAACAGGGTTTCCGCGACGCCGGCGGCAAATGGATCCTTTATGTTCCCGAAGTGCACGTCGCCTGACCGGCGGCGCGCGAATTCCCGGAATCGGAGGGGCGCGCGACCATGACACAGTTCGTCTGGGGCTATGTCCGTGAGTACGAGAACGAACGCGACGACATACTCGACGCGGTCGATTCCGTGTTCCGTTCCGGCAGGCTCGTGCTCGGGCCCGCGGTGCAGGGGTTCGAGCGCGAATTCGCGGACTACCACGGGGTGGCGCACGCCGTGGGCGTGGACAACGGCACCAACGCGATCGTGCTCGGCCTGCGCGCGCTCGGTGTCGGAGCGGGCGACGAGGTGATCACCGTGTCGAACACCGCGGCACCCACGGTGCTCGCGATCGACGCCGTCGGGGCCACGCCGGTGTTCGTCGACGTCGTCGAAGAGACCTACCTGATGGATGTCGGCCAGGTCGAAGAGGCCATCACCGAACGCACGAAGTGCCTGTTGCCGGTGCACCTGTACGGGCAGTGCGCGGATCTGACCGCGCTGAGCGCAGTCGCCACGCGTCACGGGCTGCCGATCCTCGAAGACTGCGCACAGGCACACGGTGCCCGGCAGCACGGCCGGATCGCCGGCTCGGTGGGCAAGGCCGCCGCGTTCTCGTTCTACCCGACCAAAGTGCTCGGTGCCTATGGTGACGGCGGTGCGACGATCACGGACGATCCCGAGGTGGACGCCAAACTCCGGCGGCTGCGTTACTACGGGATGGAGGACGTCTACCACGTCGTCGAGACACCCGGTCACAACAGCAGGCTCGACGAGGTCCAGGCGGAGATCCTGCGGCGGAAGCTGAAGCGGCTGGACGGCTACCTCGAGCGGCGCCGGGAGATCGCGGCGAGGTACGCCGACGCACTGGCCGGCACCGACCTGGTGCTGCCCGCGACCGCCGAAGGCAACGACCACGTGTACTACGTGCACGTGGTGCGACACCCCCGGCGCGACGACGTGCTGGCGGCGTTGAAGGAACACGACGTCACCTTGAACATCAGCTATCCGTGGCCGGTGCACCTCCAGCGGGGTTTCGCCCACCTCGCCTACGGCCGGGGTTCCCTTCCGGTGACCGAGAAGCTGGCCGGCGAGATCTTCTCGCTGCCCATGTACGCCTCCTTCGCTCCCGAGGAGCAGGAGAAGTTCATCGACGTCCTGCGCGGGGTCCTGGCGAGGGTCTGACGAGCGGTGTGCGGTGCCCCGTCCTCGGCCGGGCGACCGCACCCCGGAAAGGAACCGAGACGTGACCGAGCAGACCATGTCCCCGCCGGGAGTGGCGCCGGCCCGCACCGGCGTGCTGACCACGTTCGCCGAGTTCGAGCACTGGTGGGCTCAGCGGCACCAGGCCGGGCGGTTCGAGGTGGACCGGATCCCCTTCGCGGAACTCGATGCCTGGCGCTTCGACCCGGCGACCGGCAACCTCGGGCACGAGAGCGGCCGGTTCTTCACGGTCGAGGGGCTCCGGGTGCTCACCGGCGGCGCCATCGGCCGCGCCCAGCCGATCATCCACCAGCCCGAGATCGGCATCCTGGGCATCCTCGTCCAGGAGATCGATGGCGTCCTGCACTGCCTCATGCAGGCGAAGATGGAGCCGGGGAACGTCAACGTGCTGCAGCTGTCGCCGACCGTGCAAGCCACCCGCAGCAACTACACCCAGGTCCACCGGGGCGCCAACACGAGGTACCTGGAGTTCTTCTCCGGCGCCCGCCGCGGCGAGGTGCTCGTCGACGTGCTGCAGTCGGAGCAGGGCGCCTGGTTCTGGCGCAAGCGCAACCGGAACCTCGTCGTGAAGGTCGACGGTGAGGTGGCGCTCGACGACGACTTCCGCTGGCTCCCGCTCCCCCTCGTCCACCGGCTCCTCGAGATCGACAACCTGGTCAACATGGATTCACGGACCGTGCTGTCGTGCATGCCGCCGGCCGGGAACGAGCACCCGGCTTCGCCGGCACCCGCGCTCCACAGCACGCCGGAGATCCTGAGCTGGTTCACCGACGCCAAGACGTGGTGCGACTGGCACGCCCGGCTGATCCCGCTCCGCGAGGTCGGCGGGTGGTCGACCACCGCCGACGAGATCGTGGACGACGAACACCGGGCGTTCCGGATCATCGGCGTCCGGGTGGCGGCGGGCAACCGGGAAGTCAGCCGCTGGACGCAACCGCTGCTGGAGCCGCGGGGCAAGGGACTGGCCGTCTTCGTCACCAAGCCGATCGACGGCACCCTGCACCTGCTGGTGCAGGCGCGACCGGAAACGGGCCTGCTCGACCTGGTGGAGATCGGACCGACCATCCAGTTGTCCCCCGGCGACGAGTTGTCCGCGATCGAGCACCCCTTACTCCGGGAAGTGGCTTCGGGCAGGCTCGGGAAGACCCGCTTCTCGACCGAACTGTCGGAGGAAGGCGGGCGCTTTCTCCGTGCCTTGGCCGATTACCGCATCGTGGAGGTCGACGCGGAGTTCTTCGTCGAAACCCCGCCGAACTACTGCTGGATGACCGCTTCACAACTCACGAAACTGCTGCGGCACGGTCATTACGTGAACATCGAGGCGCGCAGCTTGCTCGCCTGCCTTCGCAGCTTGGCGGGTTAGGCGACTGATCGGAGGGAACACCATGCAGGCGCGAGAACTGGCCGTCCGGGGCGCCATCGAATTCACGCCGAGGAAGTTCCCCGACGAACGGGGGTCCTTCGTCTCACCGCACCAGGGGCCGGAGTTCCTCCGCGCGGTGGGGGAACCGCTGTTCGACGTGGCGCAGGCGAGTTACACCACGTCAAGGCGCGGAGCCGTCCGCGGCATCCACTACACCAGGACGCCGCCGGGATGCGCGAAGTACGTGTACTGCCCCAGCGGCCGGGTACTCGACTTCGTGGTCGATGTCCGGGTGGGCTCCGAGACCTTCGGCCGCTGGGACTCCGTCGTCCTCGATCCGGACACCTGCCGGTCGGTCTACCTCCCCATCGGGGTGGGACACGCTTGCCTCTCACTGGCGGACGATTCCGTGTTGACCTACCTGTTGTCCCAGAGCTATTCCCCGGAGTACGAACTGAACATTTCCCTTCTCGACGCGCAACTCGGCTCACTGATCCCGGCCGGCATTTCCCCGATCATGTCCGAACGCGATCGGCGCGCGCCCACTCTCGCGGAGGCGATGAAGGCCGGGCTGTTACCGGCCTATGCCACCTGTCTCGCCATGCCCGTACTCCCGCGGGCGGAGGCGAATCCGCTCACGGGATGATGTGCCCACGCGGGTCGAGCGCGGAGAATGTGTACCTGGCCGACCTTTCACCGGCACCGGGGTCCGGCCATCACCGCACCCGATCCGGAGAAGGACGATGACACTGCTCGCGGTCGAACGGATCAAACTCTTCACCACTCGATCACCGTGGTGGTGCGCACTGGTCACCCTGGTGCTGACCATCGGGTTCAGCGCCCTCATCGTCGGTAATTCCGGCGACGGCGAACCTTCCGCCACCGTGGCCTCGACCCAGTTCGGCTACGGCTTCGGCACGGCCGTGATCATGGTGCTGGCCGCGTTGTCCGTGACCACCGAGTACCGCTTCGGCACGATGCGCACCACCTTCCAGGCCATCCCCCGCCGGGGCCGGGCCCTGTTGTCCAAAGCCGTCGTCGTCGCGCTGCTCGGCCTGGTCATCGGGGAGGTCAGCGCCTTCGGTTCCTGGGCCGTCGGGATCCTCCTCAAACCGGAGGCCGAACTGGCGCTGAACAGCGCCGCGGACTGGGTCAACGTGGCCGGGGTCGGCGTCGTCTACGCACTGGCCGCCGTCCTCGCCGTGGCCGTCGGCATCCTGCTCCGGCACAGCGCGGGCGCGATCGCGCTGCTCCTGATCTACGCGCTGGCGGTCGAGGGCCTCGTCCAACTGATCCCGGGCATCGGGAACGACATCCACCAGTGGATGCCGTTCAACGTCGCGGAGAAGTTCCTCAGCGGGGACGGCGCGTCGAACGCGGTCGACGGGATAGCGGCGGGAGCACCGCTGTCCGACAGTCCCCTGTCCCAGGCTTGGGCTCTGGCCTACTTCGCCGGTGTCGTCCTCGTCCTCCTCGCCGTCGCGATCGGTGTCGCGAAGAAGCGGGACGCCTGATCTTCCGACAGTGCCCACACGGGAGCTGAACCGGACCACCGGGCGAGCCGTAGACAGTGGCAGACTTCGTTCCCGCACGAGGAAGGGAATCCGGTTTGCCGCTGCCCTTGAGCCGGGTGCCGAGCACGGGAGAGGCCGTCCCGGAGGAACTCGCGCCGACGGCGGGTGCACGCCGGCGGTGGTGGTTCGCGCTCGTCGCGGTCGTGCTCCTCGCCCAGATGGCGGTCGCGATGATCACGACCGCCGTGGAGCAGACGCCGACCATCGACGAGCCGGTCTACGCGGGCACGGCCGTGGTCTACCTGGAACAGCACAGCCTGCGGTACAACCCGGAACACCCGCCGCTGGGCAAGCTGATCATCGCGTCCGGCCTGGCCTTCGCCGACGCGCGCCTCGATCCCGCCTTCGACGGCGACCAGACACAACTCGGCAGGCATGTGCTCTACGAAGCGGGCAACGATCCGGGACGACTGCTGCTCCTGGCGCGGCTGCCGGTGGTCGTGCTCACGCTGTTGTTCGGACTGGTCGTCCTCGCGTTCGCCCGTGAGCTGACCGGCCCCGTCGGCGGACTGGTCGCACTCGCCCTGTACACGTTCTCCCCTGACCTCATCGCACACGGATCGCTGGCCACGCTCGACGTACCGGCCGCCGGTTTCCTGCTGACGTCGGTGTGGCTGCTGTGGCGGGCCCGGCGCCGCCCCGCGTTGTGCCTGCCCCTCGCCGGACTGGCCCTCGGTGCGGCACTGGCCACGAAGATGAGCACGCTGGCCGCCGTTCCGGTGCTGCTACTGCTGGCCGCACTGTCCGTCTGGGACGTTCACCGCAAGCGCGACCTCCCGTTGGCCCGGCTTCTCGGGCTCGCCGCCGCCATGGTGGTGCTCGCGGTCGCCGTGGTGTGGGCCGCCTACCTCGCCGTGGATCCGCGACTGCACTGGGAAGCCCCGCCGCACCTGCCGGCCCGCGCGCTCGTCGACTGGCTGCCCCTGCCCGAGCCGTACCGGGACGGCATGCGCGTACAGTTCGGGTTCGAGGACCAGGTCTGGGGCGGCTTCCTGTTCGGCACGCACTACCTCGGTTCGCTCTGGTACTACCTGCCCGCCGCACTGCTGGTGAAGACACCGCTGGGCATGCTGGTGCTCTGGCTGGCCGGTGCCGTCGTGCTGGTGTCGGTCCCCCGGCTGCGCCCGGCGGCGCCCTACTTGCTCGTTCCCACGGCCGTCCTGCTGGCCGCGGCCATGACCGGTTCCCGCGACCTCGGCGTCCGGTACGCGATCTTCGCACCGATGTTCCTGGCCGTCGCGGCGGCCGGTGTGGTCGCCGTTCGTCGGCGGTGGGCCCACATCGCGACCGCGCTCCTGGTCGCCTTCGTCGCGTCCAGTTCACTGTGGACGTTCCCGTACTACCTGCCCTACGCCAACGAGGCCTTCGGCGGCCCGGCGAAAACCCACCTGCGCCTGCACGACTCGAACGTCGACTGGGGCCAGGACCTCGGCAGGCTCGCGGACCGCCTGAAGCAGCGCTACCCCGGCGAGCGGATCTGGCTCGTCTACAAGGGCAGCGGCCTGCCCGCCCACTACGGCATCGACGCCGCCGACCCGCTCACCACGCCCCCGGACGAGGTGCGCGGCCTGCTCGTCGTGTCCCATTCCGCCGCCGCCAAAGCGAATGACCAACTGGCCGCGCTGATCGACACCAGCACACCGATCGACGAAGTCGGCCACTCTATCGCGATCTACCGGCGACCATGACCCGTGGCGTCCGCGGGTGGTCTAGCATCCGGTGATGAACAGGTCCGAAGAGGACGAACTCGTCATCGAATTCTCGCCCGCCCTGGTCGCGGTGCTTCTGGCCGCGGAACGCTCGAAGGGCGCCCCTCTCACGGAAGAGGAGGTCCTCGAAATCCGTGACGGGGCAACGTGCATCCGCTTGCCGAGGTCGCTGGCCGGGGCGATGGCGGAACAACGCGGCTACCCCGACCTCGACCCCGAGCAGTGCTGGGAGCAGTGGCAGACCGTGCGCACCGAACTGGCGGACTGACCCAGAGAAGGCGCGTGCCGGTCCTCACCCGGGGGTGACGCCGTAGTGCTCGCGCACCTCGCGCAGCTTGGGCGGGCCGTTGAACCCCAGATCGCCCGCGCTCACGATGATCGACCGGTCCCGCGTCTTGAACTCCTGCGGCACCGACCAGCGGTCCTCGAGGTCCGGCGACGCGGCGTAGGCCCTCAGGATCGCGTCCATCACCTCGATGGCCCCGTCTTCGTCGGACGCCTCGATCACCACGTCACCGCGTTGCCAGCCACCGCCGAACTGGTCACTGCAGTCCCACGTCGCGGAAGCCACGCCGTCGACCGACATCGTCACCGCGGTGAACGCCTCCTCGCACCGGTCGGCCGAGCACCCCGAGACGGGCACCACCAACCCCACCGCCACGGCGGGCAGCCACCAATGACGCCTCACTGAGACCGGTCCTTCCCGTAGCGGTCGCGTAGTTCACGGATGTTCGGCGTCCCCGAGAATCCGGCGGCCCCCGCGCCCACCACGATCGCCCCGTCCTCGTTCCGGTACTGCTGCGGCGTCGACCACCGGGGTTCCAGGCGCGGCTCGGCGGCGAACGCCCGCAACAGCGCGTCCACGATGCGAGTCGCCTCCTCGCGCGACGAAGCCCGCAGGACCACCTTGCCCCGTTGCCAGCCACCGCCGAACATGTCACTGCACTCGAACTCGGCCGACACCACCCCGTCGACGGCGAGCGCTGTCTCGGCGAACGCGTCCTCGCAGTCCGAGTTCCGCGACTTCCCCAAGCTGAGCAGTACGGCGAGCGCGCCGCCGACCGGCCCTGCCTCGGAGAACCGGTGCACGAGCCGGCGCCTGCGGCGTTCCCAGCGCTTGCCCATCAACGGAGCCGGGCGGTGGCGCGGACGTCGACGCTGACCCGGATCGTCGAACCGCCCGGCGCGCCACCGCTGCCACCGAACACGGCCGCGATCAGGGCGAACACGAGCAGCGGCAGCAAGATCGTCCGGATCAGCATGGCCCACGGGGCCTTGGCACCAAGGCGGCCACCATCCGCGAAACGCACGAGCCGGGTGCCGGCGAGCACCGCGCCGAGCGCGCGGCCATTGCGGTAGCACAAACCGCCGTACAGCAACGGAACCAGCACCAGGATCCCCACGATTCCCAGCACCAGCGCCCCGGCGCCGAGGTTCGCCGTGCGGTCCACAACGGCCAGTACGACGACGCCGGCCCCGGCGCCGAGCAGGAACACCGCGATGTCGACCAGCCAGGCCAGGAAGGTCCGCCAGAATCCGGCCTCGACGAAATAGATCCCGTTACCGAACGTTTTCAGCCGCTTGTCAGCGGTTCGCGGCACCTGCTCAGCCTGCACGGTCATGGTCCTGCTCCCCCATCAGAGTACTTTTTGCCGAACGTATCGGAGGCCGCCCGCGGGCGGTGTGGTCCGATCGACCCCTTGACAACGATCGGGCATCCGGGTCAGGAACGGGTGGTGCCGTCGATGGCGCTGACCGACACGCCGGTCGTCACCGCGAGCACCGTGTTGCCGCAGCGCACGAGGTCGCCCACCACCAGCGCGGCTGGTTCCCCGACTCGGTCGCCGTTGTGGAAGGTTCCGTTGCGCGAGCCCAGGTCCGTCAACACCAGCCCGCCCGCGCCCTGGGTGATTTCGGCGTGGCTGCGGGAGACGGCGCCGTCGTGCCGCAAGGCGATGTCGGCGCTCTCGTCCCGGCCGATGACCAGGCGGCCGGACACCGGCAACTCCCGCCGGCGCGCCCTGCCTGTGCCGTCGACCCAGGTCAGCAGCGGTCTGCCGGAGGGCTCCGCGCCGGGTGCGGCCACGCGCAGCAGGGTCGCCGTCCCGGCGTGGGCGAGCACGGCGCGTTCCAGCTCGCGCAACGCCGGCCCCGGGTCGACTCCCGCTTCCTCGGCCAGTACCTGCCGCGCCTGCCGGTATCGCTCCAGCGCTTCGGCTTGGCGGCCTTCCCGGTACAACGCGACCATCAGCTGACCCCAGAACCGTTCGCGCAGCGGCTGTTCCGCGACCAGGCCTTCGAGTTCCCGCGCCAGGCCGGGAACGCCGTCCGCGCGCAGGTCGGCGGCGATCCGCGCTTCCAGTGCTTCCCAGCGCATTTCGGCGTAGAGGCGACGCGCGGGATCGAGCGCGGCGTGGTCGGGCAGATCGGCGCAGAACGGGCCGCGCCAGAGGTCGAGGGCCCGCCGATAACCGGCCGCGGCCGCTTGGACGTCCCGTGCCTGGTCGGCGGCTCGTGCCCGGCCGATCGCGTCCTCGACCGCCCGGACGTCGGCGCGGACCCCGGTGAGCTGGTACCCGCCCGGTCCGTGCCGCAACGCGGTCCCGTGCGCGCCCAGGGTTTGCCGCAGGTGGTGCACGTGGACCTGGACGGTGGCGCGGGCAGCGGGACGGCCGGTGTCGGAGTACACCGCCTCGGCCAGCCGGTCGGCGCTCACCGGGGCGCCGCCGGAGGCGGCCAGCACCGCGAGCACCGCGCGCGGCCGCGGCCCGCCCGGCGTCGCGGGTACGCCGTCGACGACCAGCTCGACCGGCCCGAGCAAGCGCACCTCCACCACCACGGCGACGATCATTCCAGGTCCGGCGGCGCCGGGTTGAAGCGAACTTGAAGCGCGGTGCGATCTACTGTCCGCCATGAGCACCTTGACCGCACTCGAAGAGGTAGCCGACCGGCACGGCCGTGCCGCGCTCTCCGACCCGATCGTTCTCACCGGCGCGCTGCGCAGCCTTCCCGTGCCACCGGCGGAGGCCGAGATCAGCGCGCTCGCCGCCGCGGCGGCCGCCGGTGCGCCGGACCGGATGCGTGCCGTACTGGAGAACGCGGGGACGCCGGCCGACGCGCTGCGGGAAGCAGTCGCGGCCTGCGGTGGTGGCAGTGGCGCGGAATGGGCGTGCGGCCGACTCGGTGCGGCACTGGGCTATCTCCTCCGCGAAACGCCGGCCGCCGAAGCGCCGACCACGGTCCTGACCAGCGAGAAAACCCGGCGCGGCAAGCGGATCGCCGTGGTGGCCGGGGTCGCCGTGGTCGTGGCGGCACTCGCCACCACCGGCGTGACGCTCGCCCTCAGCGGAGGCGGGGAGCACAACGCCGAAGGGCCACCGGTCACGCCGACCACGACCGTCCCGCTGTCCACCACTCCGGTGCCGACATCCGAATCCCCGGCCCCGCCGGAACTTCCCGCCCCGAGCGCCGCCTTCACCGATCCGCAGTTGCTCGCCGCGGCGAAGCCGTACCTCGGCGACGCCGGCGTTCGCTGCGAGACCGCCGAAGCGGGCGTCGGTGTCCAGGAGAGCGTCACCTGCGAGCTGGGCTCGGGCATCATCGCCAGCTTCCGCAAGCTGCTCGACCCCGGGCAGCTCGACGCCCTGCGCCAGGTGCTGCTGACCGACAACGACGGCGCGCGCCCCGGCTCGATCCGCTCCCTGCGATGGGAGTACGTACCGGGTCAGCCCGGGATCCGCGCGGGCATCCCGATGGGCACGCCTCGCGACGGCGACGGCACCCGGATCCGGTTCCTGGAGCCGGAAGAGGGCCTCGCCCGGCTCTACTTCGACGAAGACGCCACGGGGGTGGCGGTGTACATGCAGGCGAGCACCAGCGAACAACAGGCGCTGCGGGCGTTCTGGGCCGATCCGGACGCGTGATGGACCACCACAGCGATCCCCGCCTCGCCGAAGTCGTGCGGCGCTTCGGGCGGCACGCGCTCACCGACCCCGTCGCCCTGCGTTCCGCGCTGAACCAGTCGGCGAACGCCCTGACCCCCGCCGAAATCGACGCGCTCGTCGCCGCGGCCGGCGAACCCGGCCGCGCCTCCGGCGACACCAGGGACACGCGGACCGCGGCTCCCCTGCTGGACCCGGCGGCCGCGGAAAGGCGGCTGACCTGGAGCGGTCCGCGGCAGCGGCCGCCGACCCGCGAACTGCCCTCGCGCCGCCGCCGGACGTGGCTGATCACCGGGGCCGTGGTCCTGGTGGTGGCCGCGGTCGCGGCCGCGGTGGTGGTGTTCGTCCGGGACCAGACCCAGCCCGCCGCGCCGCCACCCGACCGGTACGCGCTCGACCAGGTGGAAAGCCGTTACCGTGCGCTCGGCGCCCGCCTGCTCGACGGCGCGGTCCGCTGCGCGCAGCAGCCCGCGGAACCCGGTGAGCTGGAACGGGTCGGGTGCGACGCCGGACTGCATTCGCTCACCCTGGTCACCTATGACGTGGCAGGCAGGCTCGCCGAGTCCCGCAAGCTCGCCGAAGACCCCACCGCGGTGCGCTCGGCCGCGAGTGCGGGGCCGAACGCGGCCTTCGCGATGCGGGAACTGCCTTCGGGCGAATCCACGGTGTATTGGGACGTCGACAGCCCGCGCCCGGTCAGCGCCACGCTCGTCGCGCCGGGAACCGGGCTCCCGGCGCTGGCGAAGTTCTACGACACCCGGCAGTTCGGCGTGCTGGAACGCCCGGAGGTGCCGGGTGCCGCGTTCGCCTCCGGCGCGCTGTGGGACTTCGCGCAGTCGCACGTGCTCAACGAACCGTCCGCGGAGTGCGTCACGGTGCCCGCCACCACCGGCACCGCGGAGACGGTCAAGTGCCCGACCGCCGACGGCGCGATGCTGGTGTTCAACACCGCCGCGGACCGCGCGGCCCTGACCGGCCTGCGCGCGGAGAACGCCGCGGACGGCGGTGTGGTCCCGGGCAGCGTCGAGGTGCGCACCTGGAACCGGCTGGGCGGGCCGACCGTCGGCCAGTTCATCCGGTTCGTCACCGCCGACGACTTCAGCCCGACGATCTACTTCGACGACGACGCCCGGCTGGTCTACGGCCTGTTCTTCGGCGCGCCAGGCTCCTCCCCGGACGCGCTGGTCCAGCGCTGGGAACGAGGGGCGACCTGACGCGTCAGCCGAACCGGAGCCCGGCGAAGAAGTCCTCCACCGCACGGAGATCGGCCGGGTAGGGCGTGCCGACGCGGCCGTCGAGCACGGACACCGTCGCCTGCTGCTCGTCGGTCCAGGCGAAGCGTGTGGTCGTCCCGAGCACCGTGCAGACGAGCAAGCCGCCGCGGCCGTCCCGCGACCAGGACTGCTTGGCGGGCAGGTCGTCCGGGCACCGGCCGTCGGTGAGCCCGGCCGGGTCCGCCCCCGCGGCGGTGCGCAGGTAGCCGGTGGCCGCGTCGGTGTCGTCGAGCGCGGCGATGCGGAGTTCACCGACCTCGCCACCGGGCCGGCAGACGACCTGGGCACGCACGTCGTCGTCCGCCGGGGAGACCGGCTCGCAGCTGAGCCCGGCCGGTGTGCTGAGGGCGACGCGGTCGGTGGCCGACGCGCCCGAGGTGAGCAGGATCGTCGCGGTGACACCGATGGCGGCCACCACGGCCACGCCCGCCACCGCGGCCGGCCACCAGCGGCGGCGCCGGACCGGCCGCTCGGGGGCGGCATCGGCACGTGAGGGCGCGTCGGCGCGGATCGCGCGGATGCGGTCGCGTGCTTCGCGCACACTCGGCCGGTCGGCCGGATCCTTCGCCAGCATCGCCCGGAGCAGGGCGTTGACCGACGCGGTCCGCCGGTCCTCGACCAGCAGCTGCGGGATCGGGGCCCGGTCGTGCGCGACGATCACCTCCGGCTGACTGCCCCGGTAGGGCAGGTCACCGGTCAGCATCACCCAGAGCAGGCAGCCGACGGCGTAGACGTCCGAAGCCGCGGTGGCGGGAGCACCGTGCAGGCGTTCGGGCGCCAGGTAGCCCACGGTGCCGATCACCCCGCTGGTCTCCGAAGTGCGGTCGACCTCGGCCGACCGGGCGATGCCGAAGTCGCACAGGTACGCGAAGTCCTCGTCGTGGTGCTCGGCACGAGGTCGCAGCAGTACGTTGCCCGCCTTGACATCCCGGTGCACCACGCCGATCGCGTGCGCGTCACCGAGCGCGGAGACCACCTGGTCCACCACCGCCAGCGCGCGGGCCGGGTCCATCGGCCCGGCTTCGAGCACGCGGGTCAGGTCCGGCCCGTCGACCAGCTGCATGGCCAGGTAGAGGCAGCCGTCCACCTCGCCGTGGTCGTGGATGGCGACCACGTGCGGGGAGTCGAGCATGGCCAGCGCGGCCGCCTCGCGGCCGAACCGCTCGCGGTAGACCGGGTCCTCGGCGTATTCGGGCGGGAGCACCTTCAGCGCCACCGGCCGCCGCATGCGGTGCTGCCAGGCGCGGTAGACCACCCCCATCCCGCCGCGGCCGAGCACCCCGTCGATGCGGAACCCACCGAACTCTTCCCCCACCCGCGGCGACATCCATCCCCCGTTCACCCGACCAGTCCGCGAGCCACTCTAGCCCGGACGATCAAGCGAACCGGCCCGGACGAACACGGCCGGCAGTGAGGCATGAAGAGCGTCTCCAGGACGGAGGGGCTGGTCGCCGCACCGGACCCGAAAGCCGAGCAGGTCGGCCGTCTACCGCACGCCGACCGCCGTGGGTGCGTCGTGTACGTGGGCGGCCAGGGCTTCGGCGACGTATTCGGCGTCGTGGTGGGCGCCGCGCAGGGTGTTGGAGGCGAAGGAGCGCTGGAATTCCAGGCCGACGTAGGCCAGGCCGGGGTGGGTCATGGAGAGGCCGCCGGTGTGCAGGGGCATGCCGTTCTGCAGGGTGGCCAGGGGTTCGAGGTAGCCGAGGTCGGGGCGGTAGCCGGTGGCGAACAGCACGGTGTCGACGTGCTCGCGTTCGCCGTCGGCCCAGACGACCCGGTCGCCGTCGAAGGCGGTGAACAGGTCGCGGCGGTGCAGCCTGCCGGAGTCGATCGCGGCGCGGTAGTCGCCGGTGTCCATCACCAGCGGGCCGCCGAGGTAGTGGATCAGCCAGTGCGGTGGGAGCTGGTCGAAGCCGGATTCGACCAGCCAGTGGTGGACGTCCCGACCATCACGTCGTTGCGGGAGGAAGTTCACCGGCGCATGGGTGGCCAGGGTGACGTCGGCGTGCTCGGCGAGTTCGTGGGCGACCTGCACGCCGGAGTTGCCGCCGCCGACCACGACGACGCTTTCTCCTTGGTACGGCTTGGGGTTGCGGTAGTCGGCCACGTGCAGCACCCGCCCGGTGAAGCTGTCCTGTCCGGGTAGTTGGGGCCGGTGGGGGTTGCCGAATGAGCCGGTCGCGGCGATTACGCCGGCCGCCGGGATGTCCTCGCCGGTGGCGGTGCGCACGACGAACCCTTCCGAAGTGCTTTCGACCGCGGTCACCGTAGTTGCAGTGCGGATGTCGGCGTCCACAGTTTCGGCGTAGCGGCGCAGGTAGGCGACGACCTCGTCGCGGTGCGGGTAGTTTTCCGGCTCGCCCGGGAAGTCTTGGCCGGGCATGCCGCTGTACTGAGCGGGTGAGAACACGGTGAGGCTGTCGTAGTAGTCGGCCCACGAACCGGTCGGTTCAGCGCCGGATTCGAGCACGATCGGCCGGATCCCGTGGTGGTTGAGTGCGCGCGCGGCGGACAGGCCGGACTGGCCACCGCCGACGATGACGACGTCATTCATGAAGTGCTCCTAGAAGTAGGTGGTGTGCTGGCGAGGCTGAGTACCGCGGCGATCGCGGTGATCCCGCCCAGTACGAGGAAAAGTTCGGAGTAGCCGCCGAGTGCTCCGGCGAGGGCGGCTCCGGCCCATGGTGCGAAAGCCATGGTGATCGTCAGCGGGGCGGAGAGCAGGCCGGTGAGCCTGCCGTAGTGCGCCGCGCCCCAGCGGTCGGTGATCGCGGTGGCCTGCACCAGGGTGAACACCCCGCGGGCCATACCAGCCACGATCGCCGCGCCGATCAACGCCACGACCGAGGTGACCAACCCCAGCACCGCCGTGGTCGCCGCCGACAGGAGCAGGACCAGCAGGGTCCGGCTGCGCACGCCGGTCCGCCTGGCCAGCGTGGAGAACCCGAGCCGCCCCAGCACCTGCCCGGCCCCGCCCAGCCCGAGCGCGATCGCCGCGGTGCCGCTGCTCACCCCCTGTTCGATCAGCAACGGCACCAGGTTCACCACCGCGGCGAACGCCCCGAACGCGGTCAGCGCCAGCGCGGCGGTGAGCACCAGGAACGCCCTGCTGCGCGCGATCCGCGCCGGATCGCCCAGGCCGGATCCCGACTCCTCGCCCTCGGCAGCAGGCCACGGTCCCCGCAACCCGAACAGGTGCCCCGGAATCGTGATCACCGCCAGGATCACCGCGAGCACCAGGTACGTCTGCCGCCAGTCCACATGCGACACCAGTGCGGCGGTCAAGGGCGCGAACACGGTGCTGGCCAGACCGGCGGCCAGGGTGAGCACGGTCAAGGCCTTGACCCGCTGCGGCCCGTACCAGCGGGTCAGCGCGGCGAACGCCGGTGGGTAGAGCGTGGCGCCCATCGCGACCCCGGCCACCACCCACGCCGCGAGGAACCAGCCCAAGCTCGGCGCGAGCGCGATCAGCACGACCGCGGGCACCCTCAGCGCCGAGCCCGCGGTCATCACCCCGCGCGGGCCGTGCCGATCCAGCCACCGCCCGACCGGGATCCCCACCAGCGCGGCGGTCAGCTGCCCGGCCGAGAACCCCGCCGTGATCCACGGCAAAGACCAACCGGTCGACCGAGCGATCTCCGGCCCCAGCACGGGAAAGGCGTAGTAGAGCACGCCCCAGCTGGTGATCTCGGTCAGGCACAACGTGGCCAGCACCCGGCGCAGCCCGCCTCGGTTGAGCGCGGGCTGCGCCGTCGTGCTCACGCCCTCGGCGCGGGAGCCGCCAGGGTCAGCGTCTCCGGCTCGGCCGGTGCCCCGCAACAACCACTACCGGCAGGCTCGGCGTCGAACACGCCGGATCCACCGCAGACCCCGGTTTCCGGCAGCACCAGCTCGACGCGCTCGGCCGCGGCGTGGTCCCCGGCGAGCGCGGCGGCGATACTGCGGACCTGCTCGTAGCCGGTCATCGCCAGGAACGTCGGGGCCCGGCCGTAGCTCTTCATCCCGGCCAAGTACACGCCTGGCTCGGGGTGCGCCAACTCCTTGACACCGTGCGGATATACCGTGCCGCACGAGTGCGCGTTCGGGTCGATCAGCGGCGCCAGGCGCACCGGCGCCTGCAGGGTCGCGTCCAATTCCAGCCGCAGCTCCGACAACCACGACAGCTCCGGCCGGAACCCGGTCAGCACCACGACCTCGTCCACTTGCTCGAGGCGGTCTCCCTGGTCCGAGATGAGCGTCAGCT
Organism: Amycolatopsis magusensis; assembly: GCF_017875555.1. GTDB lineage: Bacteria > Actinomycetota > Actinomycetes > Mycobacteriales > Pseudonocardiaceae > Amycolatopsis > Amycolatopsis magusensis. The sequence goes on from NZ_JAGGMS010000001.1 coordinate 6,474,852, forward strand.
TCCCGCCGACCTGCTCGACGGCCTCGGTGCGGAAACCGGTCACCGCACGAACCTGCCCGTCGCGGGCCGCCTGCTTCGCGCGCAAGCCCAGCGCTCCACGGGCGGGGAGCTGATCGGCCTCGCCACCGCCGAAGACGTTGCCGACTTCGCCGCGACGCAGGATCCAGCTGATCCGCGTGCCCTGCTCGACCAGGGCGACCAGGGCGGTCAACGCCGAGTGCCCGCTCCCGGCGATCGCCACATGCTTGCCCGCATACCGCGCACGCACCTCCGGGTCCGCCAGATTCGGCACCTGGTAAGCGATCCGATCCGCTGCCGCACGTTCACCGAGCGCGGGCAGCCCGTCACCACCCAGCGGATTCGGCCCCGTCCAGGTACCCGACGCGTCGACCAGCGCCCGCGCGGTGACCCGCCGCTCGGTGCCATCCGACTCGCGGATGTGCACGGTCAGCGGCTCACTGCCCCGACCGGCATCGACCACGCGGTCCCGGCCACGCCTGGCGGCGCCGATCACCTCGGTGCCGAAGCGGACCCGTTCCCCCAGCTCCGCCGCCAGCGGCCGCAGGTACAGCCGCGCCCACTCCTCACCCGTCGGATAGCCGTCAGGCCGCGTCCAGCCCGTCGGCTCCAGCAACCGCCCGGCCGCGGGCGCCACCAGTTCGGACCACTGCGAGAACAAGCGCACGTGGTGCCACTGCGCCACCGCCGCGCCCGCCTGCTCGCCGCGCTCGAACACCAGCGGTTCGATCCCGCGTTCGAGCAGCTCAGCCGCTGCCGCCAAGCCCACCGGCCCAGCACCGACCACCACTACCGGCCACTCACTCAACTCGACCACCCCTAGCATCGATGACTATCGATCCAACGTTGCCGAGGACTGTATCGACGGCCGTCGATTGACGCAACCATCGATTTCGATCGATACTGAGGGCATGACGCTCGCCCCGGTGGAACTGCCGATCACCGAAGCCACGACCTACGCGGAGTGGTTCGCGTGCCTGGCGGAGTCGACTCGGGTCCGGCTGCTGCACACGGTGGCCACCGCCCCCGGCGGCGTCACCGTGGGCGAACTGACCGAAGCACTCGGCATCAGCCAATCCACCTGCTCCCACCACGTCCGCAAACTCGCCGACGTCGGCTTCGTGCGGCTCCGGCGGGAAAAGACCGCCACCATCGTCACCATCAACGCCGCCTGCTGCACCGGCTTCCCTCAAGCCGCCGACGCCGTCATGGGTCTGCTCGCACCCCGCCCCTGCTGCCCCAGCGGCCTGCCCGCCGACATCACCGTCCGCGCCATGACCGACCACGACTGGGACGACGTCCTGCGCATCTACAGCGAAGGCATCGATACACACTGGCTACCCGGACACCGCTGGGTCGCACTACTCGACGATGAAGTGGTCGGCTGGACCGCCGCCGCCCCAGTGTCCACCAAGGACCACTACGCCGGAGTCGCCGAAACCTCCGTCTACGTCGACGCCCAATACCGCGGCCGCGGCGTCGGCAAAGCCCTTCTGCACAAACAAGTCACCGCCGCCGACCGCGACGGCCTCTGGACCCTGCAAACCACGGTCTTCACCGAAAACCGCCCCGGCATCGCCCTGCACCACGCCGCCGGATACCGCACCGTCGGCGTCCGCGAACGCATCGCCGAACGCGACGGCACCTGGCACGACATTGTCCTCCTCGAACGCCGCACCGATGCCGTGCAGCGATAGCAGGTAGCCGCCGGCCTGACTAGCGTTTCTCGATGTGCCACCGCACCGAATAGCTGTTCGACGATTTGCCGTTGTCGTAACTGAAGACCGCCCGGTACTTGTTACTATCCTGCTGTTCGTCGTGCACGTTGGAGCCATTGGCCACGCAGTTCGCCCGGAAGTACACCTGGTTCTGTCCGTTGAGGTTGTTGTAGTAGACGACCGAGAGTCCGGAGCCCACCCAGTCACTGGCATATCCGGTGGCGAACGTGACCTCCTCGCCGGGCCTGACCAGGCGCGGAGGTTCTTCCAGCCACCCAGCTCCGTCGGGGTGGACGGCCACCGCGCCGAGACCCCAGGTGATGTCGGTGTAGTTGACGATGGTTCCCCTGGCGGTCCGCCAGGTATCCGCTACGTCGAGCCCGTCCCGCGAGCCGGAGGCCGAAGCCGTACCGGCGGGGGCGGCGAGCGCGAAAACGGTCATCGCGGCCATGAGCAGCACCCATAAGCGTGACATGGGAAAGCTGAAATTAGACATGAGGTCATTCCCTTCGAAGAACTTTGATTCGGGTTATGTACAGCTTTCGCCTTATCTAACGAGCTGCCCGGTGCAGCACGCTGCCGCTGAAGGTGTCCAGCCGGGCGGGTGGTGGCCCGTTCTCCGGTTCGGGGCGCGGGTGCCCGGCGGCGAGCACGTACACCGGGGTGTGGCCGACGTTGTCCAGGCCGCAGCGTTCGGCCTCCGCCGTGTCGTGGAACGCGCCGGTCTGCGCGGGGCCGAGGCCCAGCGCGGTGGCGGTCAGCGCGAAGGTCTGCCCGAGGTGCCCGGCGTTGAGCAGGCTCACCCGGTAGCACCGGGCGTTGCGGTACTTGCTGCTCATGCGGTCGATCACCGCGGCGAGCACCACCAGGAAGGCCGCACCGCCGGCCCAGTCCTGGTCGGCGCACAGGTGCGCGGCCTCCTTGTCGGTCAGCCCCGGCGAGAGCAGTTCCAGCGAGTGCTCGCGCAGGTTGTAGTGGTAGACCCCCGGATCGACGCCGTCGACGTTGCGGATCGCCACGTACGGCTCCAGTTCCTGGCGGGCCCCGCCGGAGGGGCTGGTGCGGCGGAACAGCACCTCGTGCCCGCTGTCGATGAAGTCGACCGGCCCGAACACGGTGGCCAGCAGCGTGGCCAGGGTGTCCAGTGCGACGGGTTCGGCGGCGAAGTCGCGGTGGGTTCGGCGGGCGTAGAGGACCTGGTCGTACGGCAGCCGCAACTCGGCGGGACGGCGCGGCAGGAGCATCCGCGGGGCGTCGGGGTAGCCGGTGAACAACACGTGGTCGGGAAAATCCTGGCCGCACCCCTCGGCCAGCAGTCGCTGCCGTTCCTCCTCGGTGGGGTAGCGCAGGTCCTGGGTGGCGTAGTGGAAGAACGACGCCTCCGGCGACCAGGTGGCCCACTGCTGGGCCACTTCGGCGTCGCGGGTGGCCTGCGGGCTGTCCTCGGCGAGCAGCAGCCCCGCCTCGAACAGGGCCTCCACCGCTTCGGCCACGGTGGCGGGCGTGAGGTGGTCGAGCCGTTCGGCGGCCTTCGCCGGTTCGACCCACTCACCGAACGCGGACAGGATCTCCGCGGCCGCCGGGTGCACCGCGGTCGGCTCCGGTCCCGGATAGGGATGGGCGACGAACTCGCCCTCGTACCAATAGCAGACCACACAGCTGGCGCGGCGAAGGCGCATGACGGCACTCCTGGGAGGTGAGAGTCGGGCTCCGGCGGGGACCGGGACGGGGCCGGGCACCCCGGATCGGCGCCCGGCCCCCGCACACCGCTACTTGCTGCTGTCGAAAATCCAGTGCCAGTGGGCCGCGTTGCGGTCGGCCCGCTCCACCTTGTGGGCGCTCATCGAAATCTCGCGCATCGGTTGCACCTCCTTCGCCGGAATCGGTGTAACACCAGTTCTGCTTGACGTGCCAAGGGTTTCCGCCACGCCCGGCGCCTAACGCCGGGCGAGGCCGATCCACCCGACCGATCGACGCCCGGCCCGATTCGTGAAAACCCTTCGCTGGCAAGGAAAAGTGCCTCCTGCTGGGCAACCGCGCGGTACCGGCCGGGCGGCGCGCGCGGCCACCTGGACACCCACAAGAAGTCCGGTCCGGCGGTGCGGCCCGGCCCCCGATGCCAGCCTCGGCTTATATAAGTTGAGGCTGGTACGATGCCTGCTCGTGCACGCGTCCGACATCCTCGGCGACCCGGTGGGAAGGGAACAGGACATGAAAGACGTCTTGGCGGAACTGGCCGCCGCGCGCCGGGCCATGGGCAAGGGCAGCGTGCCCGCCGGTGAGGCTTACACCATCGAGGTGCGGCGTCGATACGAAGCGCAGGTCGACGACGTCTGGGACGCCCTCACCAACCCCGAGCGCCTGCGTCGCTGGTTGAAACCGGTCACCGGGGAGCTGCGGCCCGGCGGGAAGTTCGAGTTGGCCGGTGGTGAGCACGGCGAAATCCTCCGGTGCGAGCCGCCGCGGCTGCTCAAGGTGTCCTGGCTCTACGGGCCGGACGCCGACGCTTGGCCCGGCACGAGCGAGGTGGAAGTGCGCCTGGCCCCGGGCCCGGCCGGTGACACCGAATTCGAGCTGATCCACGCAGCGGTCGTCGAAGAGCCCCTCTTCCCGACCTACGGCCCCGGTGCCGGTGGCGTCGGCTGGGACCTGCATCTCCTCGCAATGGCCCGGCTGCTGGCCGATGGCGAGACCACCGGCCACGAGGCGATCGAGAAGTCGCCCGAAGGACGCGAGTTCATCCGGCGCAGCGCCGCGGCCTGGGGTGAGGCCCACCTGGCCGCCGGTGGCGAACCGGAGCACGTCGCGGCCGCGGTCGAGGCCACCACCCGGTTCTACGCGCCCGAACCGACCTGACCTCCCGTCCCGCACCTGGAAGGAACGCGTGCCGTGAAGTACACCAACTCGATCGAGATCGCCCTGCCGCGGGAGAAAGTGGCCCAGCTGCTCACCGACCCGGCACACCTGCCGAAGTGGCTGCGGGGAATGGTGCTGCACGAGCCCGTGACCGGGGCACACGGGCAGCTCGGCACCAAGTCGCGGGTCGTGTTGCAGTCGGGGAAGCGGCAGTTCGAGTGCACCGAGACGATCACCCGCCGGGAGCCGGCCGACCTGCACGAGATCCCGAAGGAGAGCGTCGTTCACTTCGACCGCGAGATCGTCGGCGCGGGCATGTGGAGCGTCGTGCGCGAACGGCTGACCGAAGCCGGTCCGGAGACGACGCTCTGGGAAAGCGAAAGCGAATACCGGTTCAGCGGCCTGCTGATGCGACTGGTGGGACTCCTGATGCCCGGCGCTTTCCGCAAGCAGTCGCAGCAGCACCTGCAGGATTTCCAGGCGTTCGCCGAACAGGGGAAGGACGTCCGCGACGGGAAAGGCTGACCTGTCGCGATAAGCACGGTCACCGCGGGGCGACGTCGGTGCAGACGACCTTCTCGTCCGGCAGCCGGCCGGTGGTCAGGAACGTCACCGTCGCCTCGTCCACGCACGTGGAGCCCTGGTGGTAGACGTAGTGCCCGCCGTTGTCCGCGCCGACGAAAGCCGCTCGCTCGCCGAGGACCTGGTACAGCCCGAGTCCGTCCTCCCACGGGGTGGCGTTGTCCCTGCGGTTCTGCAGGATCAGCATGGTGCGCGGCCCCTCGCCCGTCACGCGGACGGGCTGTTCGAGCGGCTTCGGCCAGAACGCGCACGCCCAGATGTTGGCGGGCATCCCCGCGGTGAGCGGCCAGGCCGCGCGGTCCTCGGCGGTGCGGCGGGCGTACTCGTCGACATCGCTGGACCACGACGTGTCACCACAGGTCAGTGCCAGGAACATGGTGGCCTGGTTGTCGGCCGGCACGCCCGGGGTCGGCGGCGGCGAGGTGAACACCTGCCGCAGCACCTGGGCGTCCGCCTCGGTGAGCACGCCGTCGGCCAGCCCGGCGGCGGCCTTCCAGAACTGCGCGAGCACCGGGAGGGTGTCGTTGTGCAGCAGAAGGCTGTAGGTGACGGTGCGCAGCATCGAACCCGTCAGGGCCAGCGCGGTGCCGGGGACGGGCGCGGGGGTGCGGTCGAGGCGGTCGGCGAGGGCGAGGTACTCCCGGGTCACCTCGTCGACGGTGCCGCCCAGTCCGAGCGTGGCGTGCTGCGCCGCGGCGACCCGTGCCGCGTCGGGGAAGCGATCCGACATGGCCTTGCCCCAGTTGTCCTTCGCGTGGGCCCAGACCTTCGTGGGGTCGACGTTGCCCTCGAGGACCACCCGGTCGGCGCGCTCCGGGAACAGTGACGCGTAGACGGTGCCGAGGTAGGTGCCGTAGGACTGACCCCAGTAGGAGATCTTGTCCTCACCGAGCGCCGCGCGGACGAGGTCCAGGTCGCGGGCCGTGTTGGCGGTGGTGAAGTGCCGGAGCTTCTCGCCGGCGTTCGTCGCGCACCGTTCGGCGTCGGAGCGGGCGTGGTCGACGTTCGCGGTGATGGAGCCGTCCGCGGCCGGGTACGGGAAGAGTCCGGCGAGGGACGGGTCGTCGAGGCCGCAGCTCTGCGGGGTGCTGTGCCGCACCCCACGCGGGTCGAAGCCGATCAGGTCGTAGGCCGCCAGCACCGACGGCGGCAGGGTCGGCGCCACGGCACCCGGTGTTTCCAGGCCGGGCAACGCCGGGCCGCCCGGGTTCAGCAGCAGGACACCGCGGCGGTCGCCGGACTTCGCGGCCGGCAGTTTCGAGACGGCCACCTGGATCTTTTCGCCACCGGGGTTCCGGTGGTCGAGCGGAACCTCCACCGTGCCGCAGGTGAGCCGGGGATCGCGGCTGGCGCCCTCGGCCAACGCCGGGCACGTGCCCCAGGTGATGCGCGGCGTGGCGGCCGCCTCGGCGACGACCGGTGGCGCGTTCTCACTCGTCGGGTTCTCTTCCGCGGCGTCACAGGCCCCCACCGTGGCGACGGTGAGCGCCGCCACGAGCACCACCCTGGTGAACCTTCGGGGGATACCGGTTCCCGCTGACCGTTGCATCGTCTTCAACGCCCTTGCCCTCCAGTTCTCCGTGTTGCCGCGACGCGCACTTACGCCGTCGCCAGCGAAAACCTAGGGAAGACCGCGGCACCACAGATCCCCCTGGTGTGGACACCTTCTGTAGTCCTCACGGGGGACAGCGGCCTCACCCGTGGAGCACGCGCGCGTAGGCTTTCCGGAATGCGGATCGGCGAGCTGTCCCAGCGCACGGGCGTGAGTCCGCGCTCGCTGCGGTACTACGAAAAGCAAGGCCTGCTGAGAAGTTCACGCTCCGACGCCGGGCAGCGGCACTATTCCGACGCCGCGGTCCAGCGCGTGTCGCTCATCCGTCAGCTGTTCGAGGCGGGTATGTCCAGCCGGGTGATCGCGTCCGTGCTGCCGTGCGTGGACCTTCCCGCTGACCTGGACGTCGCTGAGGAGACGTTCACGGCGATGACGCGCGAGCGCGACCGGATCGACGCCGACATCGCGCACCTGATCGAGACCCGGGACGCGCTCGACGTGCTGATCAGGGCCAACAGCCGGCACCGGGCGGAGCTGTCCACGACCCCGGCACCGGTGCCGCTGTGACCTGCACCTCAGCCGCTTGCCTCTGACACCGATGTCAGCGGTGAGGATGGCGGCAGCACCCGGAACCACCGGGTCGGTCACCAGGGAGGCGGCAGAAAATGGGGCAGGCGTGGGGTTTCGGCAGGTACGGCGGACCCGAGGTGCAGGAGTTCTTCGATCGTCCCGATCCCGTCCCCGGTCGCGGCGAGGTGCTGATCCGGGTCACCGTGGCCGGTGTGAACCCCCTCGACCACCTCGTGCGCTCGGGCCTGGTCGACGGACTCGACGGCGGACGTCCGTTCCCCCGCGTGCTGGGCATGGAGGCCGCCGGAACCGTTCTCGCCCTGGGTGAGGACGTCGACGGGCTCGAGGTGGGTGACGCGGTCTTCGGCTTCGCGCTCACCGGCGGCGGCACCTACGCCGAGACGACCGTGCTGTCCGCGCCGAACACCGCGCGCATCCCGGCGGGTCTGTCCGCGAGCGTGGCGGCCACGCTGCCCGTGGCCGGGACGACCGCGGTGGACGTGCTCGACCAGCTCGGCCTCCCAGCCGGTGCCACGATCCTGGTCAACGGGATCGGAGGCGGGGTCGGCCTCGCCGTCGCCCAACTGGCCATCGCGCGCGAGCTGCGGGTGATCGGCACCGGGAGCAGCGCCAAGCGCGAGCCCGCTGAAGCCATCGGGGCGCGGTTCATCGACTACACCGCCGGGGACGTCGTCGCCGCGGCACGCGAGCTGGTCCCGGACGGCTTCGACGGCATCGTCGACCTCGTCGGCGGCACCTCACTGCGAACGGTCGCGCCACTGGCCCGGGATCCCCGCAACATCATCGCCGTCGGCGACATGTCCGTGCCCGACCTCGGTGGCCGCTTCGTCGAACGCCGCCTCGACCGCGAGAACCTGGAGCGCTCCGCTCAACTGGCCCTCGACGGAGCCCTCGCCCCCGTGATCACCGCGATCCACCCACTTTCCGACGCCCCAGCCGCCCTCGCCACCGTCGAAAACGGTCACACCTCGGGCAAGGTCATCATCAAGGTGACCTGAGGCGGACGTGGTGGGGAACAGCCGCTTGTGTTTCTCAGTAGCCGAAATAGCGGGTGGGTGTGGGGGCGATCGAGCAGGGCAGGCTCAGTACCGCGCCATCGAGGGGGCCTGGGGCGTCGAGGGCGTGCGTCGCCGTGGTGACGTGGAGGTGGGTGCCGGTGAGGCATACGCTGGTCGGCTGGGTGGCGGGGACGGGGAGCACCTGGTCGACGGTGCCGTCGGGGGCGTATCGCCGGACTTCGGCGGCGCCCCAGACGGCTGTCCACAGGAAGCCGTCGGCGTCGACGGTCATGCCGTCCGGGCTGCCTGACAGGACTTCGGCGAAGGTGTGGCGGTTGGTCAGCTCGCCCGCGGGGCCGACGTCGAAGCGGAAGATGAGGCCGCGGGCGCTGTCGGCCAGGTACATCGTCGTGCCGATGGCGTCGAAGGCCGGGCCGTTCGGCACGGTCAGGTCACCCAGTGCCGTGGTGATCGTGCCATCGGGATCGGCCCGGTACAGCGATCCGGCGCCCGGGGTGCCGTCGTAGGCCATCGAACCGGCCCAGAACCGGCCTGCCGGATCGGCGACCCCGTCGTTCATCCGCATGGTCTCGGCGTCTTCGAGGCGGTCGCCGGGTTCACCCAGCACGGCGATCCCGGCCCCGGCCGCGGCGATCCAGCCACCACCGGCGCGTGGGGCGACCGCGCCCAGCGGTTCGGTGAGCGTGACGAGCACCCGGGGCGCACCACCGTCCGGCGGGATTTCGAGCAGGCGCCCGGAAAGGATGTCGACCATCACCAGCCTGCCGCCGACGAACCGCAGGCCCTCCCCCAGTTCGAACCGCTCGCCCGGCAACGCCGTCCAGTCGCTCATCGCAGCGCCGTCCCCTCTTCGACCGCCAGCAGTTCCAGCTCGGCCCGCGTCGGCGCCCCCTCCCAGTCCCCGGCCGAGGCGACCGCGAACGCACCGCAGGCGTTGCCCCTGGCCAGCCGTTCTTCCAGCCCCAGTCCGTCGAGCCGGGCGGACAGGTAACCGGCGGTGAAGGCGTCACCGGCACCGATCGAGTCGAGCACGGGCACCCGGTGACCCGGTGCGGTCCACTCGCCATCGGCCGTGCTGACCGCGGCGCCGTCCGCGCCCAGCTTTGTGACGACCTCGCCGACCCCGGCCTCCAGCAGCGACTCCACGCCGCCCACCAGCTCGATTTCCTCCGGTGAGCCGATGACGATCCCGGCTCGCCGGGCGAGCGGGGTCAGCACCGCGGCCGCCTCCGCCGAGGACCAGAGCCGCGTGCGGAGGTTGACGTCGAGCGAGACCTCGACACCGGTACCGGCCGCCGCCTCGACCGCGGCCCGCGGGCCCGGTCCCAGCGCGGGGGTGATGCCGGTCAGGTGCAGCAGCCGCACCCCTTCGCCCAGGGTGACGTGCTCGGGGCGCAGTCCGGCGGCGGCCGACCCGGCGCGGTGGTACTCCACCCGGGTCACCTCGGGAAGGCGCTGCTCGAACAGCACCAGACCGGTCGGCTCCGGCCCGCGCACCACCGCCGAGACGTCGACGCCCTCGGCTCGCAGCGTGCGCAGCACCAGTTCGCCGGATTCGTCGGTGCCCAGGCGACTGAGCCAGCGCACCTGGTGCCCGAGCCGGGCCAGTCCGATCGCGACGTTGGACTCGGCGCCGGCGATCGACGTCCGGAACTCGGTGCCCAGCCGCAGCAAACCCTTGCCGCGCAAGGCGACCATGGTTTCCCCGAGGGTGACGACCGTCATCGCGACGGCACCGCGGCGAGGAAAGCCGCCGCGCGGGTACGCAACGCTTCGAGATCGCCGCCGTGGGGCGCGTCCCCGGCGAGCGGCCCGGCGACACCGACAGCGAGCGCACCGGCCTCGAAGTACGCGGGGATCTGGTCCGCCCCGACCCCGCCGACGGGCACCAAGCCGATGCCGGGGAACGGATCACCCAGCGCCCGGACGTAATCCGGGCCCAGCGCGCCCGCGGGGAACAGCTTCACCGCCGTCGCCCCCGCCCGGTGCGCGGCGAGCACCTCGGTGGGTGTCATCGCTCCGGCGAGGACCGGCATGCCCAGCTCGACGGCCGCGGTCACCCCTTCGCCCAGCGCGGGCGTCACGGCGAAGGTGGCGCCCGCGTCCCTGGCCCGCCTCGCGTCCTCTGTGGACAGTACGGTGCCCGCGCCGAGGTGTGCCCGGCCGCCGACCACCGAAGCGGTGGCTTCGAGCACCCGCAGCGCGTCGGCCGAGGTGAGCGAAACCTCCAGCAGGCGCACCCCGGCCTCCACCAGTACCTCGGCCGTGCGCACCGACGCCTCGGGATCGCGCCCGCGCACGATCGCCATCAGCCGGTGCTGTTCGAGCAACTGCCTGAGCTCCATCTCGTCCTTCCTCACCACTCCGCGAAGGAGCCGTCGTCGTGCCGCCACACCGGCGGCCGCCAGCGGTGCCCGCGGCGATCCGCCTCCCGGACGGCGCTTTCGTCGATTTCCACACCCAGCCCCGGCGCGTCCCAGCGCTGGATCGCGCCCTGCGGGAACGCGAAGGGCGCGCGGTCGAGCACGTAGTCGAGCAACTCGGCGTCGGTGTTGTAGTGGATGCCGATGCTCTGTTCCTGGATCAGGAAGTTCGGCGTCGCGAAGGCCACCTGCAGGCTCGCGGCCAGCGCCAGCGGGCCGAGCGGGCAGTGCGGCGCGAGCAGCGCGTCGAAGGTCTCCGCCAGTGCCGCGATCCGGCGGACCTCCGAGATCCCGCCGGCGTGGGAAAGGTCCGGCTGGGCCACCGCGATCCCCGCCTGCAGCGCGGGCAGGAAGTCCGTGCGGGAGAAGAGCCGCTCTCCGCAGGCCACCGGTACCGCCGACGCCTGCACCACGTCCGCCAGCCGGTGCCCGTACTCGGGCAGCACCGGTTCCTCGACGAACATCGGGTGCAGTGGCGCCAGTTCGGGAATCACGCGCCGGGCGGCGGCGACCCCGAAGCGGCCGTGGAAGTCCACCGCGACATCCCGCTCGTCGCCGAGCACCTCCCGCACGGCGGCCAGGCGCCCGACGATCTCCGCCACCTCCGCGCGGCCGGGCAGCCTGCCGACCCGCCCTGCGGCGTTCATCTTCACCGCGGTCAGCCCGGCTTCGACCTGGGCGGCGGCTGCTTCGGCGACCGCACTGGGCTCGTCACCGCCGATCCAGCCGTAGACCCGGACCTCCTCACGGACCGCGCCGCCGAGCAACTGGTACACCGGGACGCCGAGCGCCTTGCCCGCGATGTCCCACAGCGCCTGGTCCAGCCCGGCCACGGCGCTGGAGAGCACCGGCCCGCCGCGGTAGAAGGCGCCCTTGGTCATGGTCTGCCAGAGGTCCTCGATGCGCAGCGGATCGGCTCCCAGCAGCAGGTCGGACAGCTCGTCGACGGCGGCCCGAACGGTTTCCGCCCGGCCCTCGACCACGGGTTCGCCCCAGCCGACGAGGCCCTCGTCGGTGGCCACCCGGCAGAACAGCCAGCGCGGCGGCACCAGGAACGTTTCCACGGAGACGATCTTCACTGTCCGCCCTCACTTTCGCCGATCACTTCCGCGACGTCGTGCGAGGCCTTGGTGAGCAGCGCGCTCACCGCCGCGGCGGCGGCCTCGGGATCACCGCGCCGCACCGCGTCCACGACGGCGGCGTGGCTCGGCACCGGATCGTCCGCGCTGTGCCCGTGGACGAGCGCGTCCCGCAGGCGCAGCGCCGGTTCGATGAACACGTCCATCCTGGTCAGCATCTGGTTCCCGGTGGCACGCAACAGCCCGCGGTGCCACCGCAGGTCCGCGGCGACCTCGGCGGCGGGATCGGCCGCCGTGCGCATGTCGGCCAGTGCGGCGTCGAGTTCGGCGAGGTCCTGGTCGGTGCGCCGCCGCGCCGCCAGCGAGGCCGCGGCCGGTTCGAGGACGGCACGCACCTCGGCGAGGTCACGCAGCACCTCCGCGGTGTCACCGGCTTCGCTGCGCCAGCGGATCACGTCGCTGTCGAGCAGGTTCCAGTGCTCGCGCGAACGCACGTACGTGCCGCGCTTCTGCCGTGCCTCCACCAGTCCCTTCGCGGCGAGCACCTTCAACGCCTCACGCAGCGCCGTCATGCTGACGTCGAGTTCGCGCCCCAGTTCGGCCAGGTCGAGCACCACGCCGTCGCCGATTTCGCCCGCCACGATGCGCGCGCCGAGCGCGGCCACCGTCTGGCCGTGCACCCCGCGGCCGCTGTAGGCCGTCATCACTCATCCCCCTGACTCACGCAGCCGGTCATGACGACTGCTTGTAGACGCTCCACCCGCCGTCGACGGCGAGCGTGGCACCCGTGACGAACGACGCGTCGTCGCCCGCCAGGAACGCGACGGCCGCGGCCACCTCGTCCGGGCGGCCCATCCTCTTCACCGCTGTCTCCGCCGCGCTGTGCTCCCGGTCCGCTTCACCGATCCCGTCCCAGGCCGCCGTGAGCACCGGCCCCGGCAGCACGCAGTTCACCCTCAACTCGGTCCCGTACTCCACCGCCAGCTGCCGGGTCAGCCCGGTGAGCCCGGCCTTGGTGGCCGCGTAGGCCGGCCGCCCCGGCAGTCCGACCAAGGCGTGCACCGAAGAAATCAGTACCACCGCCCCCCGACAGTTCCGGCGCAGATCCGGCAGGCAGGCGGTGAAGCCGAGGAAAGCGCCGGTCAGGTTCACCGACAGCTGCCGTTCCCAGGAGCCGAGCGTGGTCTCGTGCGCGGGCCGGACGTCCACCGTGTAGGCGTTGCTCACCAGCATGTCGACCGGGCCCAGCTCGGCGCGGCAACGGGCCACGGCCTCACTCCAGTCCGCCTCCGAAGAGACGTCGCAGCGCACGGAGATCGCCCGGCCGCCCGCCGCCCGGATGCGGTCGGCGACTTCCGCCGCCCGGTCGCTGATGTCGAGCACCGCGACAGCGGCTCCGTCCGCGGCCAGCCGGAGCGCGGTGGCCTCGCCGATGCCCTGCGCGGCACCGGTGACAACGCAGACCTTCATCGCGCGCCCTCCGCTTCGACGGTGCAGTCGATCGTCAGCCCGGTCTCCTCGCCGGGGGCGAGCGTGGTCAGCGGGCCCAGCACCTCGATCTCGACGATCCGGGCGGGTGGGTCGAGATCGCCCAGTTCGGCGAGCGGCGTGGGCAGCGGGCATTCGGTCCAGATCTCGACCCGCGAGCCCTGATCCGGGTACTCGGCGTCCTCAGCGACCGCGAAGGCCTGGGTGAGCGTGCCACCGGCGCCGACGTGCGTGAGCAGGCCGGTCGCCGCCGGGAAACCCAGTTTCCCGACCACGTCCTGGTGCGGCACCCGCACCCGGTCACCGGCCGGCTCCCACGCCGGGAACCCGGTACCCGCCAGCAGTCCGACGACTTCGGGCGGGCCCGCGACCTCCGCGTGGCCAGGCCCGTCCGCGGCGAGCTGGGTGACGTTCCACAGCGCCCAGCGAACCGGGCGATCGGCGGTGTTCCGGGCGGTCAGTTCGAGCGTGTAGCCGCGCTTGCCGCGTTCCAGCACGAACTTCCGGCTCAGGCGGAGCCCGGTGCGAGGGTCGTCGCCGCTGGTCAACGTGACGGTGACGGCGTCGCCGGTGACGGCGGTGATCGCCTGGTAGCGACCGGAGTCCAGCACCGGGTCCGGCGGGCCCGCCCACTCGCCGGGACCGCTCCAGCCCTGCGGCGCGGGCCAGGTCTTGTCGCCGCCGTAGTTCAGCCAGTCCCCCAGGCGGCCCCCGTGCGGATGGTGCCCCGCCCGCGTTTCCAGCCCATCAGTCAGCAGCTCGTCGTTGCGCCACAACAACTCCGGGCCGCCCGGAACGGCGAGCGAGAGCAGCCTGCCACCGAGCTGGGGCGCCAGGCCGAGGCGCAGCAGGCCGTTGTCCAGCCACAGCACCTCGCCGCGTTCCTCGATCCTCGGTGCGGTCACAGCGGTTCCCCCGGCACGAGCACCACCTTGCCCTCCGACGCGCCCGCCGCCAGCGCGTAGGCCTTGTCCGCCTCCTCCAGCGGGAAGCGATCGCTGACCACCTGCTCCGGGCGGACGCCCCAGCGCGCGAGGTTCACCGCCAGCCCGGCCATCGCGGTGAGCGAGGTGACCCAGGAGGCGTAGAGGGTGAGTTGCTTGTGCAGCAACGCGTCGGACACCTCGGTCTCCAGGGTGCCGCCCTCGCCGACCAGCGAGACCCGGCCCCACTCGGCGGCCCCGGCGATCGCGGTGGCCCGGCCCGCCTTCGAGCCCGAGCAGTCGATCGTGGTGAGCGCGCCCTGGCCACCGACCGCGTCGGCGACCAGGGCGGCCGTCTGCTCCGCGGAGGACTCCGGTGCGATCGTCGCGTCGAACACGCCGAGCCCGTCCGCCCATCGCCGTCGCTGCGCGGAAACCTCGACCCCGACCACCCGGCGGGCCCCCATGCCGCGGCCGATCATGCCCGCCGCCAGCCCGACCGGGCCGAGGCCGACGACCAGCAGATCGCCGTCGCCGTTCACCGCGATCCGGCGAAGCCCCTCGTAGGCGGTGCCGAACCCGCAGGCGATCAACGCGCCGTCCACATAGGACAACTCGGCGGGCAGCGGCACGCAGGTGGACTCCTCGGCGAGCAGGTAGTGGGCGTGCCCGCCGTCGCGCTGCCAGCCGTAGGCCTGGCGTTCCGGTGCGGTGCAGCTGATGAAGTAGCCGCGACGGCAGTTGTCGCACAGCCCGCAACCGGCGATGTGGTAGACGATCACCCGGTCGCCTTCGCCGAACCGGCGGCAGCCGGGACCCGCCGCGACGATCCGGCCGGAGGGCTCGTGACCGGCGACGACACCGCGGTACGCCGGGCCGTCGACCCCACGGTGCCCCTTGTGCCCGTGGTAGATGTAGCCGATGTCCGAACCGCAGATCCCGGACGCCCCCACCTCGAGAAGCACCTGGCCGGGGCCGGGTTCCGGGACCGGCAGTTCCCGCAGCACCGCGGTCGAGTCACCCGGCAGGTAGACCCCGGACATGGTGCGTGTGCGCATTTCAGCTCTCCCTCGTCGCACGGGCCCGCTTGGTGATGATCACGTTCACCAGCACGGCGACCACGATGATCACCCCGCGGATCACGTTCTGCAGGAACGAATCCACGCCGAGCAGCACCAGCCCGTTGCCGATGACGGTGATGAACCCGACGCCGAGCAGCGTGCCGAGCATGGTGCCACGGCCGCCGGCGAGCGCGGTCCCGCCGATCACCACGGCGGCGATCACGTCGAACTCCAGGCCGGAGGCGGCGCCGCCGTTGCCGGAGCCGAGCCGGGCGGCCAGCAGGATCCCGGTGATCGCGGACAGCAGGCCCGTGGTGGCGAACAGCAGGATCCGGATCCGCGACAGGTTCACCCCCGCCATCCGCGCCGCCGGGGCGTTGCCGCCGATCGCGTAGACCGAGCGGCCGTAGGCGGTGTAGCGCGCGACGTAGGCGAACACGAAGAAGAGGATGACCATGACGATCGCCGGCGTGGGGATGCCGAGGATCGAGCCGCCGAGCACGGTCAGCAGCCCGTTCTCCGGCAACACCACCGGAAGCGCGTCGGTCAGGTAGAGGCCCAGGCCGCCCAATGCGCTCCACACGCCGAGGGTGGCGATGAACGAGGGCACGTCGAACCGGGCACGCAGCCAGCCGGCGAGCCCGCCCCAGGCCAGCCCGGCGAGCAGGGTCACCCCGATCGCCGCGCCGAGGCCGAGGCCCCATTCGGCGGCGGCCTTGGCGACCAGCACGGAGGAGAAGGCCACCGCCGGGCCGATGCTGATGTCGATCTCGCCGGCGATGATCACCAGGGTGACGCCCCAGGCCGCGATGCCCACGGTGGCCGCGTCACGCAGGATGCCCAACTGGTTGTCCAGGCTGAAGAAGCCGGCCGCGCTGCTGCCGAGGGCGAGGTAGAGCACGATGATCGCGGCGAGCAGCCCGATCTCGTTCAGCGAGCGCCCGGCCAGGCGCCTGCCACGCCGCGGCGCCGCCGGTGGCGCGGATTCGGTGACGGTCATGGTTCGTACCTCTGCGGGGGGTTCAGGCCGCCATCGCGGCGGACAGCACGGAATCGGTGGTCAGGTCGGCACCGGTCAGCTCGCCGGCGACGCGCCCGCCGCGCAGCACGAGCACCCGGTCGCACACGAGCGGCAGTTCCTCGAGCTCGCCGGAAACGAAGACGATCGCGTTGCCCGCGTCGGCCAGTTCGCGGACCAGGTCGTAGATCTCGGCCTTCGCCTGCACGTCGACACCGCGGGTGGGTTCGTCGAGCAGCAGGATCCGGCTGCCGGCGTGCAGCCAGCGGCCGATCACGGCCTTCTGCTGGTTGCCGCCGCTGAGGTTGACGATCGGCGTGTCCGGGGTGGCCGCGGCGATGGACAGCCGGGCGATCAGCCGTTCGGCGGCTCGCCGCACGCGGCCCGGCCGGATGGTGGGTCCGGAGCGGACGGTGCCGAACCGGGACAGCACCAGGTTCTCGTCCACCCCGAGCAGCGGCACGACGCCTTCGTGCTTGCGGTCCTCCGGGGTCATCCCGATGCCGAGGCGCTTCATCGCCGCGGCGGTCGGCCGGGGGATCTCCCTGGCCTCGACCGCGACGGTGCCACCGGAAGCCGGGTCGAACCCGGCGATCGTGCGCAGCACCTCGGTGCGCCCGGAGCCCATCAGCCCGCCGAGGCCGAGGATCTCCCCCGCGTGCAGGTCGAAGGACACGTCGAGCACCTTCGGCGGGACCGCCAGCCCGCGCACCGACAGCAGCGGCACGCCGGAGCGGTCCACCGTGCGCGACGGCGGGCGGGTCACGGCGTCGGCCGTGTCGCCGAGCATCAGCGAGACGATCTTGTCCGTGTCGGCGTCGTCCATGTCCACGGTGTCGACCACCCGGCCGTCACGCATCACCGTCGCGCTCCTGGCGATCCGCCGGATCTCCTCGAGCCGGTGGCTGACGTAGAGCACGGCGACGCCCTCGCCCGCGATCCGGGTGACGGTGTCGAGCACGACGTCGACCTCCTCGGCCGCGAGCGCGCTGGTCGGCTCGTCGAGGATCAGCAGCCGCGGTCGTTCACGGACGGCACGGGCGATCTCGACCAGCTGCCGGTGGGCCAGCGGGAGCGCGCCGACCGCGGCGTCCGGATCGATCCGGACGCCGAGCCTGCCGAACACCTCCACGGCGGCCGAGCGCATCGCGGCGTGGTCGACCGCTCCCCCGCGCCGAGGCCAGCGTCCGAGGAACAGGTTCTCGGCCACGGACAGTTCGGAAACCAGGCTCAGCTCCTGGTGCACGGTGCTGATCCGCAGCTCGGTGGCCCGGCGGACACCGCCCGCGCCGAGTTCCTCACCACCGACGGTGACGGTGCCCGCGTCGGCGCGTTCCACCCCGGACAGCACCCGGATCAGGGTGGACTTGCCCGCGCCGTTGCGGCCGAGCAACGCGCGGACCTCGCCGGGCCGCAGCGTCAGACTGGCGCCGGTCATCGCCCGGACGCCGGGATAGTGCCTGGTCAAGCCCTCGATCCGGACAACGGCGTCGTCGCTCACGAACTCCTCCTCTGCTGGGTCGGCTGGCCGGGTCCGGCGGTTCACGGCACCCCGTCCGGGTGCGCGGCGAGCCACGCCCGGCCCTGACCGGCGTCGGCGTAGAGGTCGATGGGGGCGGGGACGACCGTGTAGGAGGTCAGCTGCCCGGCGCGGACCTGCTCGGCGGCCTGCGCCGCGAGCCGCCCGACGGCGATCCCGGAGATGTCGACCACGCCCTTGAGCACTTCGCCGGAGGCCAGCGCCTGCGCGGCTTCGGTCGACATGTCGCTGCCGAAGACCACCGTCTGGCCGACCTTGTCGCGTGCCTGCACCGCGCGGACCGCGCCCATCGTGGCGCCGCCCGCCTCGCCGTAGAAGGCGTCGACGTCGGGATGGGCGGTGAGGATCTGCTCGGCGACGTCCACCGCCTCGTCGATCGTCGCGCCCTCCTGGTTGGCGACGATCCGCGCCCCCGGCAGCTCGGCCGTCAGCGCCTGCTCGAAACCCTCGCGGCGCTGGATGCAGACCTCGACGAACTCGCAGTTGACCACCGCGATCGACGGCGCGGTGTTGCCCGTCGAGAGGAAGTGCTCCGCCGCGCGCTCACCCAGCATCGCGCCGAACCGCACCGGGTCGCCGAGCACGTACGCCGAGACGTACTGCCGGGCGCTCTCCTCGGCGATGCAGGTGTTGTAGCAGACGACCGGGATGTCGCTCTCGTGCGCGAGCTTGATCGCGGGCACGGACGCGGTCGCGGAGGCGGGCGAGAGGATGAGCGCGTCCACCTTCGCCGCGCTGACCTGGTCGATGAAGGTGCTCTCCTTCGACGCGTCACCCTGCGCGTTGATCTGCAGCAACTGGGGTGCACGGCCGGAGGCCTCCGACTCCTGCCGCATACCGGCCTTGACCCCGGCGTAGAAGCCCTGCGCGTCCATATAGACCACGCCGAACCGGCCGTTCTCCCCGAGCCGGTCACCACAGGCGGTGACCAGGCCCAGCACGGCGACCACCAGCAACGCAAGCCTCATGCGGCCGAGACGCCCCGTTGCGCCCATCTCTCTCCTCGCTGATCCACTCCGGTGCCCGGCGGACCCGCCGGACGCCGTCAGTCTGACCCAGCGAGGCTTGCTCGGTCAACATTATTTATTAATTAATATGGCTGAAGTGGCTGTCCGGTCGGACGCGACGGCCAGGTCGACCGGTCAGCCGATCCGCATGGCCCGGATGATCGTCTGCTCCACGGTGTTGCCGTCGCTGTCGACGGCTTTCGCCCGCAGCGAGGCGAAGCCGGTGGCCGGGTTCGGCACGGTGGCGGTCCAGCCGGCCCGGTCACGGCGCAGTCCCGCGCGCTGCCAGGTGGTGCCGTCGTCGTAGGACACGTCGACGCCGAGGTGCCGCACGGACGGGACCCCGTCCTGCCGGGTGACCCGCACCGGGAAGGTGAACCGGCCCGCCGGGACCAGGTTGTCCAGGCCGGTTTCCGGGGCGAAGCCCACCGCGAGCAGCGGGAGCTTCCTGCCCTCGTCCGCCGAGGACGAGCGGAACGTCCAGGACCCGCTGACCTCCGTCGAAGTGGTCCAGCCGGGGTGGGTGCGGGTGACGTCCGCGGTCAGCCGGTAGGCGGCGTCCGCCTCCGGCACGGGGAAGAGTCCCTGACCGGGCCGGGAATCGGTGCCGACCAGGGTGCCGTCCCGGTACAGGCTCGTGGACCCCTGATCGAGGCCGCCCTCGGGATCGGCCAGGCGGGGGTGCCCGGCGCCGTCGGCGAACAGCGGGACCAGCAGGTCCAGCGCACCGGCGTGCCGCCAGGCCCAGGGACGTGTGCTGACGTGGGTGTCCGGGGCCTCGCCGGCGAAGCCAGGCCCGAAGACCGGCGCGTTCCAGCGGACCTCGTGCTGCCGGCCCGCGGTGAGGTCCACCGTTTCCCAGGAGTCGCCGAGCGCCGCGCTGAGCCGGTTCAGCTCCCAGGTGCCCGGGGTGAAGTGCTCCACCCGTTCAGCGGACTTCGGGGCCGGCCGCCCGGGGAAGTAGATCGGCCCGCCGTCCACGAATCCCCTCGCGTAGGCGGAGTCGGTCCCGGTGCCGTGGTAGGCGGTCTTCACCGCGGCCAGGTCGGCGAACGCCACCTCGTGGGTGGTGGAATCCGGGACCCGGCCGGGATGGCTGAGCAGCACCGAACTGCGCAGGCGGCTGCTCTCACGCAGCGCCAGTCCCGCTTCCAGCCCGCCTCGTTCGGCCGCGGCCTCGAACAACTGCCCGGTGTGGCCAGCGAGGCCGACGAGGGGCAGCGGCGCCGGTTTCTCCAGGTAGGGCAAGCCCTCTTCGCTGAGCGCGACGGCCTTCGCACCCGCCGAATGGAGCGCGTCGACGCGCCGGTACGCCTCCTCCGGGTCCAGCGCGGGCGGGAGCCGCAGCACCACCAGCTTACCGTCCACATCGGACGGATCGCGGCCGTCACCGCCATGGGTGACGGGGAGCCGGGTGAACTCGGGCAACGAGGCACCGGGCAACTTCCAGGTGTCGACCTCGAACCGCTCGGGCGATTCGGCGAACAGCTCCACGCCCAGTTCCTCGAACAGGGACGACACGTTGTAGCTGAACGAGGGCGCCGAGACCCCGGGATGCGCGTGGACGAACATCTCCTCGAAGCGCGGGTCCCACTGGTGCTGGTACCCGGTGTCGGACCGGCCGAGGTCCCTGATGTGGTGCCCGGTGTTGATCATGCCCCAGGAGGACCGGGCACCGGGCTGGTCGAGGCCGACGGTCACCTTCTTCGCCAGCCTCCCGTCGAGCGTGAGCTCGGTCGGGCGGTCGATCGTCAGTTCCGGGTGGGTGACGACGGTGGCCGAGTACCGCTGTTCCTGATCGACCGTGACGAACGTCCCGGAGATCCCGTAGCGTCCCTCCGGCAGCAGGCCCAGCCGCCCGGCCGAGCCGAAGTGGACCTCGCCGTCGTCCAGGTTGACCAGCGCCAGGAGGGATTGACCGGGCACGGCGCCCGTGCGGTCGAGCAGGTTCACCGTGACGTCGTGCCGCGGCTTCTCCTTGTTGACCCCGATGAGCGCGCGGACCGACACGCTCCCGTCCGCTGTGGACGCGACGAGACTGCCGCCGTGGGCGTTGGGCGGGGAATCGCCGGGGTGCACCGTCAGGTCCACCTTCGCCTCGCCACCGGCGGGGACCGTCACCGAGTCCGCCGAGAGCGCGACGAGACCGGGCGGTGCCGGTGAGCCGTCGGGATCGGCCAGGTCGAGCGCCAGGTTCAGCGTCACCTCGGCGGGACCGGGATTCCGGTAGGTGACCGCACGCCGCACCGGTTCGGTCGCGCCGAGCGGCAGCGGAACGTTGGTCACCGCGGGAGAAGCCTGGACCGCCTGCGTGGTGGCCTTTCCGGCGTCGAGCAGGCCGGAGCCCACGGCGAACGCACCCAGCGACGGCAACGGCTTCGCTGAGCCGATCAACCCGGCCTTGAGCTGTTCACCGGTCCAGTCCGGGTGTCGCTGGAGCAGGATCGCGGCGGCGCCCGCGGTGTGCGGCGTGGCCATCGACGTGCCCGACGCCGAGGTGTGGTGGTCGTCGACCGGCTGGCCCAGCGCGGTTCCCGCGGCGCGGGCGGCGACGATGGAACTGCCCGGAGCGGCGATCTCGGGTTTCACCGCGCCGTCGAGCCGGCGCGGCCCCCGGCTGGAAAAGCCGGAAAGCTCCCCGGCCTTGGTCACGCTGCCGACCGCCAGCGCGGCGTCGGCGGCGGCCGGTGAGCTGACCGTCTCCTCTTCGCCCGCGTTACCGGCGGCGACCACGAACAACGTGCCGTGCTCACGGCTGAGCCGGTTGACCGTCATCGAAGTGGGGTCGGTGCCGTCGGTCGGGCCGCCGCCAAGGCTGAGGTTGACCACCTTCGCGCCGACTTCGGCGGCCGCCCACTCCAGGCCGGCGATGACGTCGTCGGTCTGCCCGTTCCCGAAGCTGTCGAGGACCTTGCCGACGGCCAGCCCGGCGTCCGGGGCGACGCCCCGGAACCTGCCGCCGGAGGCCGCGCCGGTCCCGGCGACGGTGGAGGCGACGTGCGTGCCGTGCCCGTGGCCGTCCTTAATGTCGGGCTCGACGGTGAAGTTCCCGGTCGCGCCGATCTTGCCCGCGACGTCGGGGTGGGCCGGGTCGATCCCGGTGTCCAGCACGGCGACCGTGACGCCCTTGCCGGTGTGCCCGCCCTGCCAGGCGGCCGGCGCGCCGACCTGGGGCACGCTTTGTTCCAGGTCGGCCTGGAGGCGGGCGTTGAGCCAGATCTTGCGCACGCCACCGGAGAACGCGTCCGGTCCACCGCTGATCGACTGCCAGGTCAGGTGTGCCGCGGCCTTGTCCCCGTCGACGGCGGTGTACCCGGGGAGCACGCGCTCGACGCTCGCCCCGGCCGGAGCCGCCGACGCGCTCGTGCCGTCGCCGGTTTCGAGCAGGAGCGGGATGGTGCCGGTCCCGGCGTCGTGGTAATTCTGGCGGATCAGCCCGGTGATGTTGAACAGTTCACGGTCCAGCTTGCCCGAGGCCACCATCGCGGCCGCTCGTTCCGGGAGCAGGTACTGGTCGAGGTGCCGCCCGTTCTGCCTGGTGAAGCGGAAAGCGCCGCCCGGGGTGCCGGCTTCGAGCTGGGCGGACCACCGGTCGCCCGTCCGCGCCGCCAGGACCACGTCGCCGGTGATCAGCGTGACGCGGTTCTCGTCGCCGGTGGCGACCGGTCCGGGAGCCGCTGCCGAGGTCCCCACCGTCACCAGTGACGCCGTGACGGCGGTGGCGAGCAGTCCCGTCACCCACATTCGTCCGCGCATCGAACTCCTCGTCACCGGAGAAAACAGCCGCCAACCCGTTTGTAGCGGAGGAGAAGAGGCATCGACACTCTTTCAGCGGACAGTGAAGTCGCTCCGGTGGCGCTGAATGCCGGGCAGTGCTGAGCGCCGCGTGTCACGGTGGAGGTTCGAAGTGTTTCGCCGGGAGAAAATGAAAATCCCGTGCGCAGAAGCCCGAGTGCGCGGAGGTGACCTTCCCGGACCAGGGGCAGGTCACCTTCACGCCCGGCCGCGGTCAGTTCGCGGGGGCCGCCTGGCCGCCGCCGGTGGGCTGCGGCGTTGCGCCGCGGACGAGGGCTTCGTTGTGCGTGCCGCCGACGCAGACGGTGAGATCCGGGAAGAGGGGCAGCTTGACGGGCCCGCCGCCGCCGTCCACGCACTCCTGTTCGGTGACCCAGACCGGGGCTTCCTGTGCCGAAGCCGCGACCGCGGTCCCGCTGGTCACCAGCAGGGCCACCGCCGCGCCCATGAGCATTCGTCGGACCGTCATCGTGGTTCCTCCACTTCTGCGGGTAGTGACTGGCCTCCCTTGGCTGCCCCCGCAGCCCTCGCCGCTAACCGACCCCACCCCATTCAGTGACACCGGCCGGTGCGAGGACGGGCCGGACGCGACGGGGACAGGACTACGAAAAGTACGTCAAAAGCATGATTTCCGGCCGGGAAAACCGGCGGAAGTCGCGCATTCGCCGATAACCGGCGACCGGATGGGCGAAACGTTTGCGCCGATGGCCCGAAACGGCGAGTTCCGGGCGGCAGGCAGACGCGTGAGAATACCGGCGAGCGTGTAACGAGGCGGCCCGAGGTGCCGACGTCTCCGTTACGTGACGCGAGCCAAGGAGCTTCTCGATGAACACCTGCCGACTCTGCGGCTCGGTCCACCTCGCCGGCGTCGTCGACCTCGGCGCGACGCCGCCGTGCGAACGGTTCCTGACCGAGGCGCAACTCGCCGACCCGGAACCGGCCTATCCGCTGCACCTGGTGGTTTGCACCGAATGCTGGCTCGCGCAGATTCCGCCGTTGATCACCCCCGAAGATACTTTCACCGAATACGCCTACTTCTCGTCGTATTCCGCCTCCTGGGTCGAGCACGCCGGCACGTTCGTCGACGAAGCCGTTTCGCGGCTCGGTCTCGACGATTCCTCTTTCGTCGTCGAGGTCGCCAGCAACGACGGTTACCTTCTGCGGCAGGTCGTGGAACGACGGATCCGCTGCCTGGGCGTGGAACCGTCGGTGAACGTCGGCGAGGCCGCGCGGGCGGCCGGGGTGCCGACGAAAACCGCCTTCCTCGGCCGGGAAACCGGGCGCGAGGTCCGCGAGGAACACGGGCCCGCCGACCTCGTGGTGGCGAACAACGTCTACGCGCACATCCCCGACATCGCCGGGTTCACCCACGGGCTCCGCGCCCTCGTCGCGGACGACGGCTGGGTCAGCATCGAGGTGCAGCACCTGCTGACGCTGATCCAGGAGAACCAGTACGACACGATCTACCACGAGCACTTCCAGTACTACACGGTGCAGTCGGCGCGCCGGGCGCTGGCGGGCGGCGGTCTGTCCGTTGTGGACGTCGAACTCCTGCCGACCCACGGCGGTTCCGTCCGCCTGTGGGCGCGCCCGGACGCGGTCGCCGGGGAGCCGAGCCGCCGGATGATCGAGGTGCTCGACGCCGAAAAGGCCGCCGGACTGCACGAACTGTCGGGGTACACCGAGTTCGCCGAGCGGGTCAAGAAGGTCCGGCTGGAGCTGACCAAGTTCCTCGTCGACGCGGCGCTGGAAGGCCGGACCGTCGTCGGTTACGGCGCCCCCGGAAAGGGCAACACGTTGCTGAACCACTGCGGCGTCCGCCCCGACGTGCTGCCCTACACCGTCGACCGCAATCCCTACAAGCACGGCCGGTTCACCCCCGGCACCCGCATCCCCATCCTCCCCCCGGAACGCATCGAGGCGGACCGGCCCGACTACGTGCTCGTCCTCCCGTGGAACCTGCGTGCCGAACTGACCGCCCAGTTGTCCTTCGTCGGCGACTGGGGCGGGAAACTCCTCTTCCCCATCCCGCACCTGGAAATCGTCGAGGTGAAGTCGTGAAGGTAGTCCTCTTCTGCGGCGGCTACGGCATGCGGATGCGCAACGGTGGCGCGTCCGACGTACCCAAGCCGATGGCCATGGTCGGCCCGAGACCGCTGATCTGGCACGTGATGCGTTACTACGCGCATTTCGGGCACACCGAATTCATCCTGTGCCTCGGGTACGGCGCGCACCACATCAAGGAGTTCTTCCTCCACTACCAGGAAACCGCGTCCAACGATTTCGTGCTGCGCAGCGGCAGGGCGGAACTGCTTTCGACCGACATCTCCGACTGGTCTATCTCCTTCGTGCACACCGGGCTCGAATCGGCCATCGGTGAGCGGCTGCGCCGGGTCCGCCCGCACCTCGAAGACGACGAGATGTTCCTCGCCAACTACGCCGACGTGCTCACCGACGCGCCGCTGCCGGAGATGATCGAGCGGTTCTCCGGCTCCGACGCCGGCGCCTCGATGATGGTCGTGCCGCCGCAGTCGTCGTTCCACTGCGTGGAGATGGACGAGGGCGGCCGGATCGGCGCGCTGACCCCGGTGAGCGACATGCCGCTGTGGGAGAACGGCGGGTACTTCGTGCTGCGCCAGGAGATCTTCGACCACATCCCGCCCGGTGGCGACCTCGTCGCCGACGGCTGCGGTGAGCTCGCCAAGCGGGGCGGCCTGCTGGCCTACCCCTACCGCGGCTTCTGGAAGCCGACCGACACGGTCAAGGAACGGGTCCAGCTGGACGACGCCTACGCCCACGGCGACCGCCCGTGGGCGCTGTGGGAGCACGAGCCGGCGGGCATCGCGTGATCGGACTCGGCACCGGCACGCTCCGGCGGGTCGTCGCGCTCGGCGCGCACTGCGACGACATCGCCATCGGAGCGGGCGGCACCCTGCTGACCCTCTGCGCCGAGCACCCGGGCGTCCGGGTCGACGCGCTGGTCCTGTCCGGCGGCGGCACCGAACGCGAAGCCGAGGAACGCGCCGCGCTCGCGGCCTTCTGCCAGGGCGCCGACCTCGAGGTCACCGTGCTCAAGCTGCCCGACGGCCGGTTCCCCGCGCACTGGGAAGAAGCCAAGAACGCGCTGGAGGACCTGCGCCGGCGCACCGACCCGGACCTGGTCCTCTCCCCGCGCACGGCCGACGCCCACCAGGACCACCGCGGCCTGGCCGGGCTGGTCCCGACGGTCTTCCGCACGCACCTGCAACTGGAGTACGAGATCGCCAAGTGGGACGGCGACCTCGGCAGGCCCGCCGCCTACGTCCCGCTCTCCCCCGGACGCGCCGAGGACAAGGTCCGCCTGCTGCAGGAGCACTACCCCTCGCAACGGCACCGCCCCTGGTACGACCGGGAAGCCTTCCTCGGCCTGGCCCGCGTCCGCGGCATCGAATGCGGTCAGCGGTACGCGGAAGCGTTCGACCTCAAGAAACTGGCGCTCGACCTCACCGCGAAAGGCTGACCGCATGCGCGTGCTGCTGACCGGGCACAAGGGCTACCTGGGCACGGTGATGGCCCCGGTGCTGGCCGAAGCCGGCCACGAGGTGACCGGCCTCGACTCGGGCCTCTTCGACGCCTGCGTGCTGGGACCCCCGCCGCAGGATCCCGGCGGCCACGAGGTGGATCTGCGTGACGTCACCGCCGCCCACGTGTCCGATGTGGACGCCGTGATCCACCTCGCCGCGTTGTCCAACGACCCGCTCGGTTCGCTGGCGCCGGAGCTGACCTACGACATCAACCACCACGCGTCGGTCCGGCTCGCCCGGCTGGCGAAGGAGGCGGGCGTCCGGCGCTTCCTCTACGCCTCGACCTGTTCGGTCTACGGCGCTTCGAGCGGCGACGGCCTGGTCGACGAGGACGCGCCGCTGCGCCCGGTGACGCCGTACGCCGAGTCGAAGGTGCGCGTCGAGGACGACGTCCAGGAACTCGCCGACGCGGACTTCTCCCCCGTGTTCATGCGCAACGCCACCGCTTTCGGCTTCTCGCCCCGGCTGCGCGCGGACATCGTGCTCAACAACCTCACCGCCCACGCCCACGTTTCGGGCGAGGTGCTGGTGCTGTCCGACGGGACCCCGTGGCGTCCGCTGGTGCACGCCAAGGACATCGCGCGTGCCTTCACCGCGGCGCTGGCGGCGCCGGAGAAAGCGGTGCACGGCAAGGCGTTCAACATCGGCACCGAGCGCAACAACGTGACCGTGGCCGAGATCGCGGAGCAGGTCGTCGAGGCCGTTCCCGGCTCGATCCTGCGGATCACCGGCGAGTCCGGCCCGGACCCGCGGTCCTACCGCGTGGACTTCGCCCGGTTCCGCGCCGCGGTCCCCGGCTTCGACTGCGACTGGTCGGTCAAGGACGGCGCCATCGAACTGATCCACGCCTACCGGCGGCACGACCTGACCGAGCGGGACTTCCACCAGCGCTTCACCCGGCTGAACACGCTCACCGCGCGCTCCCAGGCCGGCGAAATAGACGAAACGCTCAGACGGCGGTGAACACCTACCGGGTCCTGGAGTCCGGCGCCGACCTGCGCAAGCTGGTCGAGCGCCTGTACCCGCTCTGCCGCAGCATCACCGGCGACGGGGTGCGCCGCACGCTGGACATCCTCGGCGAGCACCTGCCGCTGACGGTCCACGAGGTGCCCACCGGCACCCGGGTGCTGGACTGGACCGTGCCGCAGGAGTGGAACATCCGCGACGCCTACGTCAAGGACGCCACCGGGCGCCGCGTCATCGACTTCCGCGAGTCGAACCTGCACGTGGTCGGCTACAGCGTGCCGGTGTCGCGGACGATGCCGCTGGCCGAACTGCGCGAGCACCTGCACACGCTGCCCGAGCACCCGGCCTGGGTGCCGTACCGGACCAGCTACTACGCGCCGGCGTGGGGTTTCTGCCTGGCGCAGGACGCGCTCGACGCGCTGCCGGACGGCGACTACGAGGTGTGCGTCGACTCCACATTGGACGACGGCAGCCTGACCTACGCCGAGCACGTCGTGCCGGGCCGGGTCGCCGAAGAGGTGCTCGTCTCGTGCCACACCTGCCATCCCTCGCTGGCCAACGACAACCTCGCCGGGATCGCCATCGCCGCCGCGTTCGCGCAGGGCATCGAGAATCCCCACTACACCTACCGGTTCCTGTTCATGCCCGGCACGATCGGCGCCATCACCTGGCTCGCGCGCAACCGCGAGCGCACCGGCCGGATCAGGGCGGGGCTGGTGCTGGCGTGCGCCGGTGACCCGGGATCGCTGACCTACAAGCGAAGCCGTCGTGGTGACGCCGAGATCGACCGCGTGCTGGCCTACGTCCTGTCCGGGCGCTCCCACACAATCACCGACTTCTCGCCGTACGGGTACGACGAGCGCCAGTTCTGCTCCCCCGGCTTCGACCTCGGGGTCGGTTCGCTGACCAGGACGCCGTACGCGGGTTATCCCGAGTACCACACCTCGGCCGACGACCTCGGCTTCCTCTCTACCGAAGCCATGTCGGAAACCCTCGATGTCCTGCGGGACGCCCAGGCCGTGCTCGACCGCGACCGCACCTACGTCAACCTCAGCCCCTACGGCGAACCGCAACTCGGCAAGCGCGGGCTGTACGACTCGCTCGGCGGCCGCAGCGACGCCAAGCAGGCGCAGCTGGCGATGCTCTGGGTGCTCAACCTCTCCGACGGGGAGCACAGCCTGCTCGACGTCGCCCAGCGGTCCGGCCTGCCCTTCGATTCCGTCGCCGCCGCCGCGGACGCGCTGCACGACGCCGGATTGCTCGAGGGGTGAGGCGGATGCGGTCGATCCCGCGGTCGCGGGCCGCCCGGGCGATGGCCGGACGGCTCAGCTGGGGGCTGGGCGACCAGGCCGTCTCCAGCCTCACCAACTTCGCCGTCGGCCTCTACGTGGCGCGCTCGCTCGGCACCTCGGCGTTCGGCATGTTCAGCCTCGCCTGGGTCAGCTACGGCGTGGTGCTCAACCTCTCGCGCGGCCTGAGCACCGACCCGCTGATGGTGCGGTTCTCCGGGGTGTCCGCCGACGCCTGGCGCGGCGCGACCAGGCAGGCGACCGGTACGGCGCTCACCGCGGGGCTCGCGGCGAGCGCCGTCAGCGTGGGAGCCGGGCTGCTGGTGGGCGGGAGCCCCGGCAAGGCCTTCGTCGCGCTCGGTGCCGTCCTCCCGGCCCTGCTGCTGCAGGACGCCTGGCGGTTCGCGTTCTTCGCCGCCGGGCACGGCCGGAAGGCGTTCGTCAACGACGTGGTCTGGGGCGTCGCGCTGGTTCCCGCGCTGTACCTGGCGAGGGAGCACGACACCTCCGCCGCGTTCATCCTGGCCTGGGGGCTGTCCGGCGCGGTCGCCGCCGCCTACGGCTGCCTGCAGGCGGGGATGCGCCCGGATCCGCGCGGTGCGCTCGACTGGGTCAAGCGGCACCGCGACCTCGGCACCCGGTACCTGCTCGAGAACGTCAGCAACAGCGGGGCCGCGCAGGTGCGGATGTACGGCCTCGGCGCGATCGCCGGGCTGGCGAGCGTCGGCGCGGTGCGTGGCGCCGAACTGCTGCTCGGGCCGTTCCTCGCCCTGCTGATGGGACTTTCGCTGGTCACCGTGGCCGAAAGCGCGCGGGTGCTGCAGCGGGCGCCGCACCGGCTCCGGCACTTCTGCGCCGTGCTCGGGGCCGGACAGGCGGCCGCGGCCCTGCTCTGGGGCCTGGCCCTGTTGCTGGTCCCGGACGGCGCGGGCCGGTTCGTGCTCGGTGACGTCTGGGAGCCCGCGTCCGGCCTGATCGTCCCGGTGACCATCGGGATCGCGGCGGCCGGGTTCACCACCGGCGCCGCCGCCGGGCTGCGTGCGCTGGGCGCGGCGAAACGCAGCCTCCGCGCCCAGCTGATCGCCTCGGCGGCCTACGTCGGGTTCGGGCTCATCGGCGCCTTCCTGGCCGGGGCGCCCGGCTCCGCCTGGGGGGTCGCGCTGGCGGTCACCAGTGGTTCGGCGGTGTGGTGGCGCCAGCTGCACTCCGCCCTCAAGGAACGACGGACTTCGGAGAAGGAAGAAATGGGGACGTCATGAGCACCGCTCCACGGCTGAGCATCGGGCTGCCGGTCTACAACGGCGAGGACTACCTCGCCCAAGCGCTGGAGGCACTGCTCGGCCAGACCTACGACGACTTCGAGCTGATCATCTCGGACAACGCCTCGGCGGACTCGACCGAGGAGATCGGCCGCGCGTACGCGAAACGGGACCCCCGCGTGCGTTACGTGCGCCAGCCGGTCAACATCGGCTGCGCGCCCAACCACAACTACCTGGTCGACGTCGCCCGCGGCGAGTTGTTCAAGTGGGCGTCCGACGACGATCTCTACGCCCGCGACCTGCTCGAACGCTGCGTCGAGGCGCTCGACGAGCATCCGGACTTCGTGCTGTCGCACTCGTGGACCGCGATGATCGACGAGCACGCCGTGGTCACGCAGGCGCTCGAATACCCGCTCGTCACCAGCTCGCCGCGGGCCCCGACACGCTTTCGCAGCACGCTGTTCGCCCCCGGCGGGGACGACGACGGAGCGGTCATCCGCACCGAGGTGCTGCGCCGGGTCGCGCCGCTGGACAGCTACCACCACGCGGACCGCACGATCATCTCCGAGCTGGCCCTGCACGGCCCGTTCCACCAGGTGCCCGACTGGCTGTACTTCCGCCGCGACCACCCCGGCCGGTCCGAGCACGAGTACCCCACCGTGCGCAAGCGCGCCAGCAACCTGGACCCGAAGCGGGCCGACCGGCTGCGCCACCCGATGGTCCGGCTGCTCGGCGAGTACGTGCTGGGGTACGTCAACGGGATCCGGCGCGCGCCGATCTCCGCCGCGGACAAGCGCGAGTGCTTCCGGTACCTGCGGCAGTGGCTGCTGAGCCGGGCGGGCAACCCGGCCATGGGCGCGATGCCGATCCAGGCCACCGCGGAACTCGGCCCGCGCGAGGTGTCGGTGGTCTCGGTCGTGGCGGGCCAGGAGGGCAGGGTCCCTTGACGCCACCGGCCAGGATCGGCCTGTTCGGGCTGCTCGGCTCCGGGAACCTCGGCAACGACGGTTCCTTCGAAGCCGTGCTCGGGTACCTGCGCGCGGCCCACCCGGACGCGGAGATCAGCGTGATGTGCGGCGGCCCGGAGGTCGTCGCCTCGCGCTACGGCCTCGAAACGACCGCTTTGAACTGGTACGCGCGGGAGTACCGGACGGCGTCGGGGCCGTGGTCCGTCGTCGCGAAGGCCATGGGCAAGCTCATCGACATCGGGCGCACGGCGGCCTGGGTGCGCCGGCAGGACCTGGTGATCGTACCGGGGATGGGCGTGCTCGAAGCCACGCTTCCGTTGCGCCCGTGGGGGTTCCCGTACTCCCTGCTGCTGCTGTCGGCCTCGGGCAGGCTCGTCGGCACCCAGGTGGCGCTGGTCAGCGTGGGGGCCAGCGCGAGCGGGCACCGCGCCACCCGGTCGATCTTCGGCTGGGCCGCACGGCTGGCGTCGTACCGGTCCTATCGGGACGAACCGTCGCGCGAGGCGGCGCGCGCGCTGGGCGTGGACGTCACGGCGGATCGGGTCTACCCCGATCTCGCGTTCGCCCTTCCCGTGCCCGCGGAACCGGTGGTGCCCCGCTCGGTCGGCGTCGGCGTGATGGCCTACCACGGCGGGAACGACGACCGCTCGCGGGCCGGGGAACTGTACGACTCCTATGTGGACACGATGACCCGGTTCGTCGCCAAGCTGATCGGCGACGGCCGGCCGGTCCGCCTGTTCACCGGGGACCTGGCCGACCGCCAGGTCGTCGGCGAGATCATGGCCGCACTCGATTCGCCGCTGCTCTCCGCACCCGAGACGGCCACTTTGGCCGAGTTGATGCGGGCGATGTCGACGGTCGAAACGGTGGTCGCCACCAGGTACCACAACGTCCTGTGCGCGCTGAAGCTGGCGAAGCCGGCCCTGTCCCTCGGCTACGCCGCCAAGAACGAGGTCCTGATGACCCGGCTGGGCCTCGGCGATTTCTGCTTTCCGGTCCGGGACATCGAGGTCGACGACCTGCTCAGCCGGTTCACCGAACTCGAGGACCGGGCTGACGAGCTGCGCGGGACCCTGGCCGGACGCGGCACCGAGCTGACCCGGTCGCTGGAGCGGCAGTTCGCCGGACTGTCGGCCACCTTCCTGCCGAAAGGAGTGCGATGAAGGCGATCCCGGTACCCGCCATCGCGGGCGCGTACCTGTTCGAACCGACCCCGCACACCGACGAGCGCGGCTTCTTCTGCCGCACGTTCGACGCCGAGGTCGTCCGCTCGGCCGGTATCGATCCGCACGGGTTCGTCCAGGACAGCGTGTCGCGGTCCAGGAAGGGCGCGGTGCGCGGCCTGCACCTGCGGGCGGGCCGCGGCGAGGCGAAACTGGTCCGGTGCTCGTCGGGCGCGGTGTTCGACGTCGTGGTCGACCTGAGGCCGGATTCGCCGACCCACCTCGGCAAGGAGACTTTCGAGCTGTCCGGCGAAACGCAGGTGTCCCTGTACATCCCGGCGGGGTGCGCGCACGGGTTGCAGGCGCTCACCGACATCGCCGACGTCTCCTACCGGATCGACCGCGAGCACGATCCCGCCGAGGACGTGACCATCGCCCACGACGACCCCGAACTGGCCATCCCCTGGCCGCTCCCGGTGTCGCTGCTGTCCGAGCGGGACCGTCGAGCACCCCCGCTCGCCGAGGTGGTGAAGAGGTGAGCCCGGTGCGACTGCCCCGCTCCGTCCTGGCCAACGAGCGGCTCCACGCGATGATCCCCGGCGGCGCGCACACCTACGCCAAGGGCGAGGACCAGTACCCCGAGGACCTGGCCCCGGTCATCTCCCACGGGCGCGGCGCGCACGTCTGGGACATCGACGGCAACGAGTACGTCGAGTACGGATCGGGATTGCGCGCGGTCAGCCTCGGCCACGTCCACCCGAAGGTCACCGAAGCCGCCCGCCGCGAGATCGACCGGGGCGCCAACTTCGTCCGGCCGTCCATCGTGGAGGAGAAGGCGGCCGAGCGGTTCCTGGCGACCGTGCCCACCGCGGAGATGGTCAAGTTCGCGAAGAACGGCTCCGACGCCACCACCGCGGCGGTCAAGCTCGCCAGGGCGGCCACCGGCAGGCCGCTGGTGGCGATCTGCCGGGACCACGCCTTCTTCTCCGTCGACGACTGGTTCATCGGCACCACGCCGATGGCGGCCGGGATACCCGGCGAGATCACCGGCCTGACCGTGTCGTTCCCCTACGGCGACCTCCCGGCCACCGAGGAGGTGCTGCGGGAGCACGCCGGACGGGTCGCCTGCCTGGTGCTGGAGCCCGCCAACCAGGCCGAACCGCCCGCCGGATACCTCACCGGCCTGCGGGCGCTGGCCGACCGGTACGGCTGCGTGCTCGTGTTCGACGAGATGATCACCGGTTTCCGCTGGTCCGAGGCCGGTGCGCAGGGCCTCTACGGGGTGACGCCCGACCTGTCGACCTTCGGCAAGGCGCTCGGCAACGGGTTCGCCGTCTCGGCGCTGGCCGGCAAGCGCGAGCTGATGGAACTCGGCGGGCTGCGCACCGGCCGGGACCGCGTTTTCCTGCTCTCCACCACGCACGGTGCCGAGACGCACTCGCTGGCCGCCGCGATCGCGGTGCTGGAGACCTACACCGAGGAGGGCGTTTCGGCCCGGCTCCACGCGCTCGGCGAACGGCTCGCCACCGGGGTACGGGAGGTCGCGGCCTCGGCGGGGGTCGCGGAGAACGTCGTCGTGCGCGGCCGGGCGAGCAACCTCGTCTTCGGCACGCTCGACGCGGAGAGGAAACCGTCGCAGGACTACCGAACGCTGTTCCTGCGGCAACTGGTCACGGGCGGGGTCCTCGGGCCGTCGTTCGTGGTCAGCAGCGCACTGTCCGAAGCAGACATCGACCGGACGGTCGACGTGGTCGCGCAGGCTTGCCTCGTGTACCGCAAAGCACTCGACGCGGATGATCCGGCGCCGTGGCTGGGTGGCCGTCCGGTGAAGCCGGTATTTCGGAGAAGGGTATGAGAATCGGGTTCAGAGATCGTCCGGCCGGCTCGCGCGTGCTCCCGCTCGCGCTGTCGGTATTACTCCTCCAGGTCTCCGTCGCGCCCGCGGCGGTGGCGGTGGCGGTGGCGGCCCCGGGATCGGCGGCGGAAGTCGCGGAAGGGGCCTGCGGCACGACCGCGGGCGTGCCCGCCGCACCGGCGGGGGCCGAGGTCGTCCAGCCGGGCACCGACCTGACCAGCCGCACCTCGCAAAGCCCGGCCGGCTCGACCTTCTGGCTGGCTCCCGGCACGCACACGCTGAGTCCGGACCAGTACGGCCAGGTGATGCCGAAGGACGGCAACGTCTACCTCGGTGCGCCGGGGGCGGTGCTCGACGGGCGCGGGATCAACCGCGCGGCCTTCACCACGACGGCCAAGGACGTGGTGATCCGCGGGCTGACCATCCGCGGTTTCGTCGCCGAACGGGATCAGGGCGTGGTCAACCACGATTCCGGTGAGCGCTGGATCATCGAAGGGAACGTGATCGAGGAGAACCAGGGCGCCGCGCTGATGGCCGGTGCCGGGCAGCAGGTGCTGGGCAACTGCCTGCGGAACAACGGCCAGTACGGCATCAACGCCTACCGGATCGCGGGCGGGATCACCGATCTGGTCATCGAGGGCAACGAGATCACCGGCAACAACACCGGCGACTGGGAAACGCTGATCCCGGGCTGCGGGTGCAGCGGCGGCGCGAAGTTCTGGGCCGTCGACGGTGCCGACATCATCGGCAACTGGGTCCACCACAACCACGGTGTCGGGCTCTGGGCCGACACGAACAACAACGACTTCCTGGTCGAGGGCAACCTGATCGAGGACAACGGGTCCGAAGGGCTGTTCTACGAAATCTCCTACAACCTGGAACTGGTCGGGAACACCTTCCGGCGCAACGCGCTCGTCCAGGGCCGCAACCGGGCCGCCAAGGGCGACAACTTCCCGGTCGCTTCGGTCTACATCAGCGAATCCGGCGGCGAACCCCGGCTTCCGGCCCGCACCGACGGGATCGTGATCCGGGGCAACATGTTCTCCGAGAACTGGTCGGGGATCACGCTGTGGGAGAACGCGGACCGGTTCTGCAACAGCCCGGCGAACACGTCGACGCTGTCCTGCACGGCACTGGTCTCGCCGACCTCCGACTGTTCCGCACCGGCCATCGCCAGTGAACCGCTCTACGGCGACTGCCGCTGGAAGACGCAGCGGGTTTCGGTGTTCGACAACACCTTCGAGTTCGATTCCACGCTCGAAGGCTGCCTGGGCCTGTGCGGGCGGATGGCGGTGCTGTCGAACTACGGGACCTTCCCGGCGTGGTCGCCGTACAAGGCCGCGGTGATCTCGGAGGCGGTGACCTTCGAGCAGGACAACCGGTGGTACGACAACAAGTACTACGGCCCGTGGTCGTTCGTCGCCCACGACACCTCGCGGCAGCTGACCGCGGCGCAGTGGCGGGCCGCGCCGTACTCGCAGGACACGTGCAGCGTGTTCGGTGCCATGGAAACCTGCTGACCCCCCGCTAACCGCGCTGACCCCGCTGAACGCTTCGTGACCCGGCTCCCCCTCGCCCGCGGCGGCCCGCGGGGTGGAGCCGGCGCGCCGTGAATGTGGCTTTCACGGCCGATTTCGCCGTGAAAGCCACATTCACGGCATCGGCCGGAGGGTCAGTCAGGGGGTGGTGAGCCGGTCGATCAGTCGTCCGGTCGGCGGGAGCACGGCCAGCGCGACCCCCAGCCCGGCGAGGACGTCGGTCGGGTAGTGCGCCCGCAACACCACCTGCGACCACCCCATCGCCAGCCCGGCCAGTACGACCAGCCCGGCGAGCACCCACGCCCCGGCCCGCGGGCCCAGCCCGCGGACGTCGATCACCAGCAGCCCGGTCACCGCCGCGACGGTGACCAGGAACGCGGTGTGCCCGCTGGGGAAGGACAGGAACTCGCCGTGGATCAGGCGGCCGGTCAGCGGT
Organism: Amycolatopsis magusensis; assembly: GCF_017875555.1. Classification (GTDB taxonomy): domain Bacteria; phylum Actinomycetota; class Actinomycetes; order Mycobacteriales; family Pseudonocardiaceae; genus Amycolatopsis; species Amycolatopsis magusensis. The sequence continues at coordinate 6,510,559 of NZ_JAGGMS010000001.1, forward strand.
TTCAGGCCGGTGGTCAGCGCGATCGTCACCCCGCAGGACACCACCATCAGGATCGCCGTCCGCGGCCGCCGGAACAGCAGGCACGCGAGGCCGAGCGCCAGGAACACCACCACCGCGCCCACCGGCTCTCCGGCGAAGTCGATGACGATCGCCCACTGCCGGGCCAGCCCCTCCGCCCGGTCGAACACCGAGTACAGGACCGCGTCCGGCCCGGTGGTGCCGGATGTCCCGGCGTACCACAGGCCGAGCACGAGCGCGACGAGGAAACCGAACGCGCCCAGTACCGACAACGAGGTCCTGGACTGCGGCGGCAGCGCGGGCGGACTGGTGATCACTCGGCCGGTACTCCCATCGCCGCACGATATCCGCCGACCAGCCGGTCCAGGCCGACCTCCGGGGTGAAATCCTTCTCGTAAGCCAGCCGGGCCGCCCGGCCCATCTCCTGGTTCCGGTCGCCGGTCGCTTCCCGCAGCCGATCCGCGAGCGACGACGGGTCGCCGGGTTCGTGCAGCAGCCCGGTGACGCCGTCCTCGACGAGTTCGCGGAACGCGCCGTGCGCGGCGGCGACCGTCGGCACGCCCGCGGCCATCGCCTCGACGATGACCAGGCCGAACGTCTCCAGCCAGGTCGAGGGGGCGACGACGGTGTTCGCGCGGGCGATCAGGTCGCGGCATTCCTGTTTGGACCGCAGTCCGAGGTACGACACGTCGGCCCGGCCGTGCGCCCAGCGGCCCACCTCCTCCTGCATCGGCCCGGCGCCCGCGATCACCAGCGGCAGGCCGATCCCGCCGAGCCGGTCCCAGGCGGCCATCAGCAGTCCGGCGCCCTTCTCGGCGGTGATCCGGCCGAGGAACAGCACGTGCTCCCCCGCCCCCGTGCGCGTCTTCCCCGGATCCTCCACGAAGTTGTGCTTCACCACGAGCCGCTCGGCGGGCATCCCGGCGGCGACGAGGGTCTCGCGCTGCGCCCCCGAGATGCAGAAGAACCGCGAGACCCCGGACCACCAGCGCTTCCGGTTGAGCACCAGGCTCGCCGCCACCGGCACGGTCGCGAGCGCCGAACCGCGGTAGCACCCGTGCCGCACCGCCGGAACGGGTGCGCGCCCCACGCAGTCGGTGCACACGTGCCCGTCGCGGTACAGCGTGCCAGGCGCGCAGATCTGCGTGTAGTTGTGCAGCGTCGCGACGGCCGGGACCCCGGCGTCGGCGCACGCGGCCAGCACCGACGGCGAAAGCAGCGGGAACGTGTTGTGGAGGTGCACGACGTCCGGCCGGTCGTCGTGCAGGCGCCGCGCGAGTTCCGCGCGCACCGCGCGGTTCCACGGCACCTTCAGCGGAAGGACGGCCTTGCGTGGCAGCGACATCCCGGCGATCTCGTCGCTGCGCCGTTCGAACAGGCCGACCTCGTGCCCGGCTCCGGCCAGCAGCGCGACCTCCTGGTCGACGACGTTGTTCTCCCCGCTCGGCTGTTCGGCCCGGTAGCGGTTGTGGACCACGAGCACCTTCACCCGGTCTCCTTCGGTTCGGCAGGCGCACGGGCCAGCAGCGACGCGGCCAGTGCCAGGTGCAGCAGGTACGGCGACGCGTCGCCGAAGCCCGCCTCGGTGAAGGAGGCGGACAGGCAGTAGGTGATCAGGAAGATCGCGCACGCGCGGGCGGGCGACGGCGGCCGCAGCACCGCGACCACCACCAGCACCAGCAGGAACGACGCCACGAGCAGGAGGCCGGCGTAACCCTGCTCGTGGTAGACCGCGAGCCAGCTGCTGTCGATCGGCAGCCCGTCGTAGGACTTGTCCGTCAGGCCGACGCCGAACAGGTACTCCAGCGTCGTGCGCGGCTCGGCGAGCAGCGCGTCCCACACCTTGGCGCGGCCGGTCAGGCTGGAGAAGTTCTCCTCGCTCTGCCCGCGCAGGAACCACGCCTGCACCAGCCCGCCCAGTACCACCACGACGAGCAGGCCGGTGACGAGCAGGCCGGTGAACACCTTGCGGGCGCGGGCGCTGGAGAGCCACTGCGACAGCAGCGCGACCACCGTCCCGGCCACCAGCCCCAGCGTCGCGGTGCGGGTGTGGGTCAGCAGCAGGATGCCGATCGACGGGATGAGGGCGCACAGCGCGTTCCGCCGGTCGAGCCGCCCGCCGAGCCACAGCAGCACGCTCAGCCCGGCGACGATCGCCGCGTACTGGCCGACCTGCGGCGGGGTCAGCGGCCACAGCGCCCCGGTGAGCCGGCCGCCGTATTCGAACGGCATCGCGTTGCCGGGGCTCAGCACGAGGCCGACCACCACCGTCACCAGCACCACGGCGTACGCGCGGATGTGGTGGCGGACCAGCTCGATGCCGCCGTCCCACCAGCGCGTCAGCAACCACAGGGTGGCCACGAAGAGGGCGAACCGGAAGCAGCGGAACAACGCGCCGAAGCCGCCTTCGAGATCCAGGCTCGCGACCGTGCTCGACACCAGCAGCGCCGAGAGCAGCGCGAGGTACGCGCTGGGGCGGACGCGCAGCTTGCTGTTCAGGGCGAGCGCGATGAGGAACGCGACGCCGAGGCAGCCCATGGTGATCAGCTGGCTGACCGACCTCGGCAGCGGGAGCACCGTCTTCGCCCCGGCCGAACCCAGGGTGTTGATGATCAGCAGCGTCCAGGCGACGCCGACGGCCCTGGGCAGGCGCCCGACCGGCCGGGCCACGGTCTCCAGCACGTCAGCCACCGCCGGTCCGGCTGAACTGACTGCCCTCGTCCTGCTTGTAGGGCGCGCCCTGCCACTCGCCGAAGCCCAGCACGCGGCTCGGCTCGAAGGCGACGAAGGTCCACGGCCCGGCGTAGGTGTTGTGGTGGAACCGGTTGTGCTGCTCGAAGGTGATCGCGTCCTGCACCACCTCGCCCTGGTACGGCGACCAGGCCGGGAAGGTGCCGAAGTTCGCCAGCATCGCCATCCGCGCGCAGCCTTCCTCGCAGCCGGCGACGGCGGGGTCGAGCACGAACCGGTTGTGGTGGACCTCCACGCGTTGCGTCTTCCACCGGCAGTCGGCGTGCAGCGGGCCCGCCGCGATACCCGGCTGCGCGCACTGGCCCGGCTCGGGCACCAGCCGCGTGCACGACCCGGAGGAGGTGTTGGCCGCGCTGTTGCAGAACCGGTCGGAGTTCTCCCACAGGGTGATCCCGTTCCAGTTGTTTTCGAACGAGTTCCCGGCGATCTCTACCTTGTCCGTGCGCGCGGGCACCCTCGGCTCGCCACCGGATTCGCTGATGTACACCGAAGCGACCGGGAAGCTGTCACCGCGGTCGACGTAGTCCCGGCCGTCCGCCCGGTTGTTGCCCCGGATGGTGTTGGTGCGGATGACCGCGTTGTAGCTGGTCTCGTACACCAGTGCGGCACTGTCGTTGCCCTCGATGAGGTTGCCCTCGAAGAGGAAGTCGTTGTTGTTCGTGTCGGCCCAGAGCCCGGTTCCCCGGTTGCCGTGCACCCAGTTGCCGCGGACGTCGGCTCCGTCGACCGACCAGAACTTGATCCCGCCGGTGCAGCCGCAGCCGTCGATCCTGGCTTCCCAGTCGCCGGTGTTGTTGCCGGTGATCTCGTTGCCCTCGACGACGAGCCCGGTGATCTTGTTGCCGGACGAATAGGCGTTCATCCCGTATTGGCCGTTGCGCCGCAGGCAGTTGCCCCGTACCTGCTGGCGCGTGCCCGCCATCAGCGCCGCGCCGTCGTTGTCCTGCACGGCGCTGTGCTCGATGACCCAGCCGTCGGCCGAGTCGTGGTTGACCACGCCCTCGTCGTGGGGTGCGGCGAAGCCCTGCACGACGAGGTGCTGGAGCTTGACGTCGGCGGCGTCGCCGGAGAAGGCGTACTGGTTGATCCCGCGGCCGTCGAGCACGGCGTCCGGACCACCGATGTAGGTGCTGCCCGGTTTCGGGTTGACCTGGTCGTAGCGGTCGTCGCCGAGCCGGTGCGTGCCGGGAGCCAGCCAGAACGTCGTGCCCGCGGGGCTGGACCGCGTCTTGGCCGCGAGATCGCCCGTGACGGCCGGGTCGATCTTCACCGCTCCCGCCGGTGCTTCCGCCGGGCCGGGCGGGAGCTTGTCACACACCTGCGCGACCGCGCCGGCCGGTGCCTGCGCGGGGTCGGATCCCGGCCCTGCCTCGCCGTCCGGTCCGGCGGTGCAGGCCAGGAGCAGCAGGGGGCCGAACAGCACCGGTAGTGCTGCCCGGACGAGGCGACGCGGTCGGCTGTTCACAACGGAGGGTCCTCACCGATACGGTCGAAGGTGAGGACGGTGGTCAGCGTGCTTTCGGCGGTTCCGGTGCCGAGCAGGGTCCACGTGGGTTCGCGGCGGCCGAACCCGGCCGAGTACCAGCCGAGCGGCGGGGTGAGCTCACCACGGTGGGCCGACCACGTCAGTTGCGGTGGCAAGTCCACCGAGGCCCCGCGGTCCCGGCCGTCGACCGTCCAGGACAGCGTCGCCGTCGTCTCGGAAAGCACCACCTCGACGGCGGGGCCGAAGTGGAACGCGAGCCGGGCGGGCAGCGCTTCACCGGAGCGGACCTCGTCGAGGATGTGCAGCTTCGAGTCCGCCAGTTCCACCGTGCGCCGGTGGATCGCGGGTGCGTAACCGTCGTGTTCCGCGCTCCACCGTGAGGGCGTGTCCACCGCGAGCACCCGGGTGGTGGCGTGCCGCGTCCAGAGGAACGGGCCGCCGGAGACGGACTGGTCGGTGCCGCCGAGTTCGAGGGTGTTGTGCGCGGCCGTGGACCGGAAGTACGTCCGCCACTTCGGTTCGCCGTGGTAGCAGTAGGTGCCCGGATCGGCCAGGATGTCGACGCCACCGTGGCGGACCTCGACCGACAGCGCGTCCGCGTGCGCGTGGGCGGCGATGGACAGGAACCCGTGCGGCCCGCCGTCGCAGCGGCACCAGAGGTCACCGTCGCGCAGGATGGTCATCCCCGCGTCGGCGAAGTCGCCGGGGCGGTGGACCGGGCGCCGCACGTCCACGGGGATGTCACTGGCGAGCGCGGCGAACAGCGGCGTCCGCACGTCCGGGGCACCGGCCCCCGGCCACCAGTCCAGCCGTCCGAAAAGGACTTCGCCGGTGTTGAGCAGCGAGGCCCAGCGGCTGGTCTCGGCGCCGTCCACGACCAGCCCCAGCCCGTCGTCCGCGTCGCCCTGCCTCGGCGGGCGCAGCTCGTCGTCCACCATGGCCGCCAGCGCGTCGGTCTTGCGGAGCAGCACCCGCCAGGTCGACGCGGGAACGGCGACTCCGGCGGCCGTCGCCTCCAGCGCCCCGGCGAGGCCCAGCTCCAGCACCAGCCCGTGGTACTCGGTCGCCAGCTCGCGGTTGACACCCGAGTCGAAGGTGTTGTGCCGCAACATCTTGTCCAGCGAAGCCAGGGCCGACGCGCGCCACCGCGCCGATTCCGGGAACCAGTCGAACGCGCACGCGGCGGCGAGCTGCCCGGCGTCCTCGGCGATCACGTGGTTGTTCGCCGACGAACCCCGGCTGCCGAACGCCGCCAGCCAGCGCTGGTGGTGCCAGAGCTGGTTCAGCGCCACCGGGTTGTCCTCGAACAGCAGTGGCACCCGCGCCCAGCCGTCGAGCAGCCGCCGCACCCACACCCAGGACAGCAGCCGGATGCCGAGTTCGATCCCGCTCACCCAGTGCACCCCGCGCAGCGGCGGATTGGCCGCCCACCAGGAGTCCAGGTGCGCGGCGACGCGCTCGGCGTACCGGTCCTCGCCGGTCAGCGCGTACGCGGCGGCCAGCACGGTCAGGTGCTGGTGCCGGGACGGTTCCCAGAGCTGCTTGATGTCGCCGACGGCCGCCTCGTCGCGGTACGGGATGTCGAAGGAGTACACATCGGACGGTGCACGGCGGCCCGTTTTCGGGTCGTGGGACCAGTCCGGCGTGACCAGGTCGTGGCGCTCGACGCCGAAGAACTCGGCGTGCCCGTCCATCAGCCGATCCGCGGTGGCGAGCAGGGCCTTCACCGCGTCACCGGAGACCGCCGTGAGGGCGCCCTCGCCGAGCGGAGCGAAGCGCCGGTCCGGCAGCCAGACCGCCCGCTCCCCCGCGACCCGGCGCCAGCGGCGCTTGCGCACCGCGTCGGTGACGCGGCCCGCGATTTCGGCGGGGTCCATTCTGGACAGTCGCCGCAGGTACCAGCTCAGCTCCATCAGGCGTCCCCAGTGCCGATCCGCACCGGCCCGCCGGTCTCCAGGCTGCGGCCGACCGCGAAGGTGGCCAGCGTCGTCGAGACCAGCGACTCGACCGGCACCGGCATCGAGACCCCGGTCCGCACCGCGGTGACGAAGGCGTCCAGCTCGGCCGCCTGTCCCTTGTCGCGGCCCTGGGGCAGGCGGGAACTCGCCCACTTCTTGTGGCCGAACACCGACGCCCGCGCGAAGTCGTCGAACTTCAGCACCTTGCCGTCGGCGGTGACGTCGATCGTTTCCTTGGGGAAGGCCGGTGAACCGCTGGTGGTGTAGGCGATCGACGCGGTCGAGCCGTCCGGGTAGCGCAGCAGGATCTGCAGGTCCTGGTGCCCGGGCGTGGCGGTGGCGTACACCGAGACCGGATCGGTCCCGAGCAGCCAGCTGACGGTGTCGATGAAGTGCCCGCCCTCACCGGCGAACCGCGAGCCCTCTTCGTCGGACTGGTTGTACCAGCTGTTCGCGTCCAGCCGTCCGGCGTTGACCAGGTACCGCACCGACGCCGGGCCGATGCGCGGCCCGAAGTTGCGCACCGCCTCGGTCAGCAGGGGCGCGAACCGGCGGTTGAAGCCGACCTGCAGCCGGTTGTTGCCGGACTCCTCGATCGCGCCGAGCACGAGTTCGAGTTCCTTTTCCGACAGCGCCAGCGGCTTCTCGACGAAGACGGCCTTGCCCGCGAGCAGCGCGCGCCGCGTCAGCTCGGCGTGCGAGCTGTGCCGGGTCACGATGAAGACCGCGTCCACCGAGGGGTCGTCGAGCACCCGGCCGAGCTCGGTGGACGCGCGGGTGAAGCCGAACTTGCGCTTGGCGTTCGCCCCCGAGAGCGCGGAGGTGGTGACGACGTCGGAGAGGTCGACGCCCGCCATCCCGGCCAGGTGCGGCAGCAGCATCGAGGACGCGTAGTTGCCCGCGCCGACGAACGCGACCTTCACGCCGTCACCCTGGGGCACCGCACGGGTCGTCACCTGCCGCGGCACGGACACCGAGGTGACGGCGTGCTCCGCCGGGCCGCCGGCGCGCTGCTCGTACTCGAACAACACGGCGACGGCCTTCAGCTCGCCCTCGTTCAGCTTCCGGTAGGTGTCCACGGCATCGGAGAACGCCGCGACGTGCGAGATCAGCGGCTCGACGTCGAGCCGGCCGCGGTGCATCAGGTCGACGACGCATTCGAGGTTGCGCCGCTCGGTCCAGCGGACCTGGCCGATCGGGTAGTCGCGGCCGCCGAGCTCGTACTCCGGGTCGTAGCGGCCGGGCCCGTACGAACGGGAGAACCGGACGTCGAGCTCCTTCTCGTAGTAGGCGTTCCACGGCAGGTTCAGCGAGCACTTGCCGATGTCGACCACCCGGCCGCGGTCGCGGCTCAGCTTCGCGGCCAGCTCCACCGGCTCGTTCGTGTTGCCACCGGCGGCGAGGTAGACCTGGTCGACGCCGTGCCCGCCGGTGACCTCCGCGACCGCGGTGCCGACCACCCCCGAACCCGGATCGCCGCACCTGAGCGCGCCCAGTGACTCGGCCAGCTCGCACCGGGCGGGGTCGGGATCGACACCGAGCACCCGCACACCGGTGGCGACGAGCAGCTGGACCACCAGCTGGCCGATCAGGCCGAGCCCGATGACCAGTGCGACGTCGCCGAGCTGGGGTTCACCACGCCGGACACCCTGCATCGCGATCGAGCCGACCGTGCCGAACGCGGCGTGCCGGGGATCGACGCCACCGGGCACCCGCGTGTAGAGGTTCTTGGGCACCCAGTTCACTTCCGCGTGCAGCGCGTGCTCGTTCCCCGCGCAGGCCACCAGGTCCCCGACCGCCACGTCGTCGATGCCGGCGCCGACCTCTTCGACGACACCGCACAGGGAATACCCCAGCGGGGTGTAGGAGTCGAGCTTGTTCATCGCCTTGCGGTAGGTGGCCGCCAGCCCGTTGGCCGAGACGCTCCGCACCACCTTCGCGACCTGGTCCGGGCGCGCCTTCGCCTTGCCGACCAGCGAAAGGCTCGCTTCGGACACCTTCATCAGCTCGGTGCCGGTGGAGATCAGCGAGTAGGCGGTGCGGACCAGCACCCCGCCCGGTTTGCCCGCCGGGGCCGAAACGTCGAGGAGCGCCAGCTCCCCGCTCTTGTAGTTCTGCACTACCTGCTTCACGTCGCTCCTCAGTGCCTGTGCGGAAGTGCCTGTGCTTATGCGGAGCGGGCCGAAACGGCGCCGCGGTACCAGAATTCGAGGGTCAGGATGTGCCAGAGGTGTTTGCTGCGGTCCTGCTGCCCGGAGGCGTCCTCCTCGGCGAGCCGCCGCAGGGCGTCACGGCGCAGGAAACCGGCTTTCACCAGCTCGCCTTCGTTGATCACCTCGTGCACCAGCGGCGCGAGGTCGCGGCTCATCCACGCCCGCAGCGGGGCGCTGAACAGCCCCTTCGGCCGGTGCACGATCTCGGCCGGGAGGATCGACAGCGCGGCCTCCTTCAGCGCCATCTTCCCCTGCCGCTTCACGATCTTGCGCTCCCCCGGCAGCCGGAACGCGGCCCGGACCACCTCGACGTCGACGAACGGGGTGCGGACCTCGGTGGAGGCCGCCATGCTGGACCGGTCGGTGTAGGCGAGGTTGAGCCCGGGCAGGAACAGCCGGGCGTCGGCGAGGCACATGCGGTTGACGAAATCCGACAGCGTGTTGTCGTGGTAGGTGTCCGCGTGCTCGGTGAGCACCTCGTCGACGGCCCCGGCGAGGTCCGGGTTCAGCAGCCCGGCGATCTCGGCCCGGTCGTACATCGTGTAGCTGCGCCGGAACGCCGTCTCCTCCGGCAGCTCGGCGAACGACAGGAACTTCTTGGCGAACCGGACGGTGCGGAGCCCGCGCTTCGACGTCGCCACCGGCAGTCTGTCCACAACGGACTCGATGGACCGGCGCACCGGGGCGGGCACCCGCTGGTACCGCACGGCGAGCTGGTTCGCCACGTGCTTGCGGTACCCGGCGAACAACTCGTCGGCACCCATGCCCGAAAGCATCACCTTGACCCCGGCCTCGCGGGCCGCGGTGCAGATCAGGTAGCTGTTGATCGCCGCCGGATCGCCGATCGGCTCGTCGAGGTGGTAGGTCATCCGCGGCAGCAGGTCCTGCACCTGCGGCGCGATCTCGATCTCGTGCAGGTCGACCCCGAACTCCGCGGCGACCTTGCGCGCGTACCCCAGGTCGTCCGGCATGGCCTCGAACTTCGCGTCCTCGGCGCGGAAACCGATGGTGTAGGCGGAGATCCCCGGCTGCTCGCGGGCGGCGATCGCGGTCAGGTAGCTGGAGTCGAGCCCGCCGGAGAGGAACGTGGCGACCGGCACGTCCGAGAGCAGGTGCTTGCGCGTGGAGTCCTCGATGACGGCGTTGAGGTCGAACTCGCCATCGTCGGCCGCGCCGTCCTCGGCCACCTGGCGCAGCGAGAAGAAGGTGCCGTGGTCGGTGTCCCCGTTCGGCCGGAACCGCGCCCAGCTGCCCGGCGGCAGCTTCTCGGCTTCGCTGAACGCGCACCGGCTGTCCGGCACCCAGTAGTACAGCAGTGAGGCGACGAGCGCGGTGTCGTCGATGGTCAGCGACCCGCCGAGTTCGGTGGCCAGCGCCTTCAGCTCGGACGCGAACACCACGCCCTGGCCGCGGCGCACCAGGAACAGGGGTTTGATGCCCAGCTGGTCGCGGACCAGCACCAGCTCACCCGAGCGCTCGTCGAACACCCCGAAGGCGAACATGCCGCGCAGCCGGGAAAGGCCGTCGGTGCCCCACGCGCGCCACGCCTCCAGCAGGACCTCGGTGTCCGACGTCCCCCGGAACCGCACGCCGCCCGCCTCGAGTCGCGTGCGGAGTTCCGGCGCGTTGTACAGCTCCCCGTTGTAGGTCAGCGCCAGCCCGTCCTTGACCATCGGCTGCGCACCGGTCTCCGACAGGTCGATGATCGACAGCCTGCGGTGTCCCAAGTGGACTTCACCGGCCCCGGCCCGGTGGTCGTACCGCCCCTCGCCGTCCGGTCCGCGATGGGCGAGGATCTTGGTGAGCCGATCGGTGAGCGGCCCCCCGTCGGGCCAGTGGTAAGCGCCTGCGATACCGCACATCTGCGTTCGGTCCCCATCTCTACCGGGCTCCGGCGTGGTCGTGGTCTTCGGGGTGCCGATACGGCATCGGCGGGCGGGTGCCGTTCGAGGTGGTGGGCCGCTGCTCCGGCACCCGCCCGCGCAGGGCGGTGTGCAGGCCGTCCCACAGCGTGCCGTCGGTGTGGTCGCGTGGATCGGGATCCACCACGACCACCCCGATGACCGGGATCCGCCGGTCCGCCAGCTGCCGCGCGACGGTGTGCAGCCATTCGGTGTTCGCGTGCCCGGCGCGGACGACGAGGATCGTTTCCTCGCCGGAGAATTCGAGGTCGGTCCACGACGTCCCCGGCTCCACCGAACCGACTCCGACGCGGCGCTCGCCACCCGGCGCGTCGCCGCGGTCCACGACCTCGACGGACCCGGCCAGCGCGCGGAGGTCCGCCTTGGGCAGGTCGTCGACGAGCGCGACGGAACCCGTTTCCGCCAGTTCGCGCGCCATGTCGACGGCCAGCGCGGCGGTGACCCGGCGGGCGCCGAGGTCGAGCACCGACACCGAGCCGCCGTTCTCGCGGACGGCCCTGGCCAATGTGACCGCCACCCGCTGCCGCCGCTCGGCCGCCCGCGCCCGCGGCAGGATCCGGGACGGCTTGGGCAACTGCGCGAGCACCGAGGCGCCGAGGTGCTCCGAGATCTCCCGCCGCAGCACCGGCCGGTCCCGCACCACGCTGGTGACCGCGGCCAGCCCCAGCCCGCCGAACAACCCGAGCGCGAAGCCGATCCCGGCGTCGGTGGCGATGGTCCTGAGCAACGACTGCGGCAGGATCCTCGGCGCGTCCACGATCCCGGTGCCGGCGGCGACCTTGGGCGTGCCGATCCCGGCTTCCTGCGCGCGGCCGTCGTAGTCGGAGATCTTCGAGGTCAGCTCCGCGCGGCGGGCGTACAGCCGTTCCAGCTGGGCCGGATTGGCGTCGGCGCGCTTGGCCTCCTCGGTGACGATCTCCGATTCGATCGGCCCGAGTTCCTGCTGTGCCTTGTCCCGCTGGTCCAGCAGGGCCTGCTGTTCGGCCGCGGCGGCTTCCTCGTTGCGGGCGACGTACTCGGTGATGAAGGCGTCCGCGACCGCCTGCGCGCGGGCGATCGCTTCGTCGCCGGTCCCGCCCTTGACCGTCAGCTGCAGGACGTTGTTCGTCAGCCCCAGTCCCTCGTAGTCCTTGAGGAACTCCTCCGGCGCCTGCGTGCTGCCCAGCTTTTTGAGCGCCTCGGCGGCGATCTTCGTGGTCTCCAGCACGGCGACGTCGGTGCGCATCAGCGTCCCGCTGTCGGTCGGGGAATCGTCGGGGTGGATGACCAGGATCTTCGCCACGGCGGTGGGCGGCGACGGCAGGAACACCGCGACCAGGCCGCCGGCGATCAGCCCCAGCAGTGCGGTGGCCAGCCAGAGCCGACGCCGCCGCCGGACCGAGACGATCAGCCGCTGCAGGTCGATGAGCGGTTCGGCGCGGGCTTTCCCCGCGCTCGTCACGGGGTCACCGCCAGTTCTTCTTCGCGCTCGACCGGCAGTTCCGGGCGGGTGCGGGCCGGCTGCACCGGGCGGATCAGGGCCGCGCCCGCGAGCGCGAGCCCGGCGTCCGCGCAGGCCTCGGCGATCCCGACCAGTTCCCAGGCCGGCCGGGAGCCGACGCTCGCCACCACGAGCACCTCTTCGGCGTCGCCGTCCCGGACGACGGGCCGGGTGGGATTGACCGTCACCACGGTGGACCGGGGGCCGGCGAGCACGGCGATCCGCTCGGCGGCCCGCTGCCCGGCGTGGTCGCCGTCGGCGGTCAGCAGCAGCCGCCGCCGTGGCGAAAGCCGGGCCACCAGCCGGTGGAAGTGGACCTCCTCCTCGATCTCGTCGGGGTGGACGTCGACCCGCGGCACGTTCCACGGCCGGTCGTCGTGCAGGAGCCTCGCCCGCAGGGTCCGCTCCCCCGCGGTGGCGGGCGGTTCGTCGACCACCTCGATGGTGGCCAGCACCGGCCCGCCGAGCGCACCGGCGATCTCCTCCTCGTCCCGCAACCGCCGATCGGTGCGGGCGGTGAACAGGTGCCCGAGCACGCCGAGCAGGAAGAACAGCACCGCGCCGCCGAGCACCAGCTGCGCCAGGGTCGGCGGAGCGGCCGAAGCGGGCAGTTCGGCCGAGCCCAGCACGACCATGTTGCCGAGGCCGCTGGCGGTGTCGGCCGCGTTCAGCGCGGACATCGCCTGCTCGATCGACGAGCGCAGGCCCTGCAGTTCGGTGCGCAGCTGGAGGCTTTCCACGGTGGTCTGGCCCGCGCCGGCCTTCTCGGCGAGTTCGCTGATCCGCTGGTTCGTCTGCGAGACCTGCTGGCGCAGCGTGTCGCGGCGTTCCTGCGCGAGCTGCACCGCGGCGTCACCGGAACCGGCGATGATCTGCGTGGAGTACTTCACGAACTCCTGGGCGAGCTGATCGGCCGTCCCCTGCGCCTGTTCGGCGGTGTCACCGGTGGCCTCGATGGTGATCACGTTGCCCTGCGCGGCCGAAGCCGTCACCTTGTCCCGCAGTTCGGCCCCGGTCCCACCGCCGCCGAGCACGGCCGCCGTGCGGTCGAGCACGACCGAACTGGTCGCCACCTCGGCCTGGGTGAGCAGTTCGTCCGCCTCGCGCGGACCCTGGAGCAGCACGCTGGCGGTGGTCCGGTAGCCGGGGGAAAGGACGAACGAGGATCCGGCACCGACGAGCGCGCCGAGCGCGGCGAGGACCACCAGGGTCCGCCACCGCCCGCGCAGCACCTGCCCGATCATGGCCAGGCGCACCGTGTCAGTGTCCGTCAACGCCAGGATCCCCCCTCGGTACCCGGTACCGCCTTCGCCGGCGCCCCACCAACCCCGTCGGACCGGGCACGGCGTTGGTTACACGATCGCCCGCGTCTTGTTCGAAACGCGACCGGGAAGCCGGTCAACGCACCGCCGCCGCGTACGCCGCGAGCAGTGCCTTCTGGGAGTTCTCCCACGAAAGCGCACCGGCGACGCGTGCCCGCCCCAGCTCCCCCATCTTTTCCCGGTCCTCCGGCGAGTCCAGCAGGTGCGCGATCAGCTTCGCGAATTCCGGTTCGTCGTCGGCCTTGGCGTACAACGCGGCTTCCCCCGCCGAAACCCGCGCTTCGCGCAGCGCGAAGGAAACGATGGGACGGCTCATCGCCATGTACTCCATGATCTTGTTCATGGTCGACACGTCGTTGAGCGGGTTCAGCGGGTCCGGCGAAAGGCACACGTCCGCCGCGGAAAGGTAACGCAGGAGGTCCTCGTCGGGGATCCGGCCGGTGAACTCGACCTGCTCGCCGAGCCCGAGTTCGCCGGACAACGCGACCATGTCGTCGAAGGCGTCACCGGAGCCGATGAACACCGCGTGCCAGTCGGTGCGGCCGAGCTCGTCACGCAGGCAGGCCAGTGCCCGCAAGGCGTAGTCGACCCCGTCCTGCGGGCCCATCACCCCGAGGTAGGCCAGCAGGTGCGGCTTGCCCTTCTTCAGCTCCGGCTCGACCGGGACCCGGTGGAACCGCTCGACCACCGGCGCGCTGCGCACCACGAAGACGTCGTCGGGTGACTTGCCACCGCGGGTCACCGCGACTTCCTTGTAGCTCTCGTTGGTCGCGATGACCACGTCCGCCGCCCGGTAGGTCCGGCGCTCCAGCGCGCACACCGCGCGGTACAGGAAGTCCTCACCCCGGCCGAAGCGCGAAAGGTACAACTCCGGGCAGAGGTCGTGCTGGTCGAAGATGAACTTCGCGCCCCGGCGCTTGAGCCGCAGCGCGACGAGGAAGAGCAGGTCCGGCGGGTTGCAGGCGTGCACCACGTCGATCCGCCCGAGCTTGCGGGCGAGCCGGAAGGTGTGCCACAGCGCGGATCCGTACTCCTGGAGGTACCCGGCCGGACCGCCGGTGGCGGCGCGCAGCGGGTAGCGCAGGATGTGCACGCCGTCGACGGTGACCTCCGCCTCGGTGTCCCGGTTCGTCCCTTGTGGACAGATGACGTGCACGCCCCAGCCCGCGTCCCGCAGCGTGGCGCACTCCTGCCAGACGCGGCGGTCGAACGGGACGGACAGGTTCTCGACGAGGATCAGCGCTTCACCAGGCAAGGCCGACATATCCTTCTTCAGCCCGGCGCCGGTCGGCGTCGGGTACGCGGACGAGGTCGATGATCTGGTGGCCGTCACCGGCCGGGAGCGCGGCGAGCACGTCCGGGTCGGTGCAGCCGATGAGGCAGACTTCGGCGTGGTCGAGCACCTCTTGGACGGAGCCGGCCAGCAGCTGGCCGAGGTGCGGCAGCCTGGCTTCGATGTACTCGCGGTTGGCGCCCATCAGCCGGGAAAGGCTGACGTTGGCGTCGTAGATGCGGAGGTCGTAGCCCTTGCCGTGGAGCCGCTCGGCGAGCTCGACCAGCGGGCTCTCCCGCAGGTCGTCGGTGCCGGGCTTGAACGACAGCCCGAACAGCCCCACCTTGCGCTTCCCGGTGCGCACCACCAGGTCGAACGCCCGCTGGAGGTGCTCGGAGTTGGAGGGCAGCACGTGCGAGAGGATCGGGATCGCGACGTCCGCGCGGCGTGCGGCGTAGACCAGGCCCCGCAGGTCCTTGGGCAGGCACGAGCCGCCGAAGGCGAATCCCGGCCGGAGGTAGGCCGCGCTGATGTTGAGCTTGCGATCGGTCAGGAAGACGTCGATCACCTGGTGCGAGTCGAGCCCGAGTGCGCGGCAGATCGAGCCGAGCTCGTTCGCGAAACCGATCTTGAGGCCGTGGAAGGAATTGTCGGCGTACTTCGTCATCTCGGCGACCGGGATCGCGACGCGGAAAACCTCGCCGGGAAGCCCCTCGTACAGTTTCGCGACGACGTCGCCGCTGGCCGCGTCGAGTTCGCCGATCACGGTTTTCGGCGGGTCGAAGAAATCCTTGACACTGCTGCCTTCGCGCAGGAACTCGGGGTTCACCGCGACACCGAAATCGACACCGGCGGTGCGACCGGAAGCTTTTTCCACTATCGGGACGAGCAGGTCGAGGCAGGTGCCCGGCAACATCGTGCTGCGGAAGACGACGGTGTGCCGGGAGGTCTTGTCCCGGAGCGCGTCGCCGATCTGCTCGGCCACGCGTTCGAGGAAGGTCGTCGACAGGCTGCCGTTGGCCGAGGACGGGGTACCGACGCAGATCAGGGAAACATCGCTGGCCGCGATCGCCTGTCTCGCGTCGGTCGTGGCTCTCAGCCGGCCGGCGGCGACGACCTCGGCGGTCAGGTCGCCGATGCGTTCCTCCACCACCGGTGCCTTGCCGCCGGAAATGAGCTCGATCTTCACCGGATTGACGTCGACCCCGACGACTTCGTGTCCTCTCCCGGCCAAACAAGCCGCCGACACACATCCGACATAGCCGAGCCCGAAGACGCTGATCTTCATGCGAATTCCTCCAGCCGCGTTCCGCTGACCCGTTGGTCGGCGGCTGGCCGGAGTTCGTTACCGCGCGTCGCATTCGGCGGAATCCGCGCGTGCAAAGGATTTAGTCCCGTCCGAGCGCCTCCGTCAAACGAGCTAGACACCCTGCGCCGCAATTCCACCCGCACCCGGCCGGAGAATTCCGCGACCCGTGCCAGGATTTCTTCGAGGCGGTGCTCGTGATCAGCGGTCCCCGCGGTGCCGGGTCCGCCGCACGGCGGTGACGATGACGCGCAGTGCCACGCCCAGGACGAGCAGGTTGCCGACCATCTGCACGGTGACGAGGACGCGGGCGGTCTGGGTGACCGGGGCGAGGTCGCCGAACCCGACGGTGGCGAACACCGTGACGGCGAAGTACAGGGCGTCGGTCCTGGTCAGCGGTTCGGTGAAGCTGTCAGGCACGTGGTGGGCAAGTAGGTAGTAGCCGTTGGCGAAGATCAGGAGGAACAGGGGCGCGGTGAGCGCCAGCGCCTGGATTCCTTGCAGGCCGGGGAATCTCGCGCGCAGGATCAGCCTCGTCTGCCAGGCGAGCACGGCGATCACCAGACCGAGTTCCCCGATCAGGGCGGCGAGGTGCCACTCGTCCAGCCGCCGGTCCACCAGGAGCAGGTAGTAGGCCGTGAGCAGCGTGCCGACCGTCACCAGGAGCCGGAGGACCGCCAGTGCCCAGTCGGCGGGACGCGGCGGTGCGGGGACCGGCATCGAAGGCCTCCCGCTGTTCGGCGAACGGCTTCAGCCAGGGCGGGCGACCGTGTGCGCGACGGCGGCTGCCGCGGCGACCTGGTCGGCACCATCCGGCCGGGACGGGCGGTGGCGACCGTAGCAAAGGGCGAGCACGATGCCCAGCGCCGAGGCGATCGCCATCAGCAGCGCCGACCGGACCATGCCGTCCACCACCGCCTCGGGACGGGGCACGCCCGCGGCGCCGGTCGTCGTGCCGTAGATCGTCGCGGTCGCGGCGACGAGCAGGGCGGCACCGACGTAGCGGGCCATGTTCGAGATGCCGGAAGCCGCGCCGACCTCGTTCGCGGGCACGGACGCGGTGGCGGCGGCCGACGCGCAGCCGTTGGCCAGGCCCATGCCCACCGCGATCGCGGCCAGAGGCAGCACGAGCGACCCGTAGCCCCAAGACGTGTTCTGGAACAGCAAGGCGACGAACCCGGCGGTGGTGAGCACGAAACCGGCCGCGACCACGGTCCGCGCGCCGAGGCGCGTCGCCAGCGGGCTGACGATCGGGGCGACGGCCACCAGCCCGGCCGCCGCGGGCAGCGTCGCGAGCCCGGCCTGCAGCGGGCTCATGCCCAGTCCGGCCGGGTCCTGGAAGAACAGGCTCATCACGTACATCAGCCCGTTCAGCGTGCCGGCGACGATCAGGATCACCGCGGTGGCGCCGACGAGCACGGTGTTGCGCAGCAACCGCAGATCCACGAGCGGGACCGGGGTCCGCCGCTCGACCGCGACGAACCCGGCCAGTGCGGTGGCCGCGACGGCGAAGCACCCCAGCGTAGCCATCGAACCCCAGCCCCACACGGGCCCCTTGCTCAGCGCTAATACGAACGGCACCAGCGCGCCCGCGATGAGCAGCATGCCCGCGATGTCGATGCCGCGCGGGCGGTTCCGATCACGCGACTCAGCGACCGTGCGCCAGGTCAGCGGGACGCAGGCCGCGGCGATCGCGGCGTCGATCCAGAACAGCCCCTGCCAGCCGGTCGAGCCGACGAGCGCGCCACCGGCGAGTGGTCCCGCGGCGGCGCCCGCGGCGGAAGCCGCTCCCCAGAGCGACACGGCCCGCAACCGCGCGGGACCGGAGGTCGCGACGGAGAGCAGGCTCAGCCCGCACGCCACCAGCGTCGAGCCCGCCGCGCCCTGGAGCGCCCGCCCGGCGATGACACCGGCGCCGCTGTCCACGAGGGCGATCAGCACGCAGGAGACGATGAACAGCACCAGAGCACTGACGAACACCCGCCGGCGTCCCACGAGGTCGCCGAGCACCCCACCGGTCACGATCACCGCGGCGCCGACGAGCGAATAACCCGTCACGGCCCATTGCAGCGTGGTGGTCCCGACCCCGACGTCCTCACTGATCGCCGGGAGCAGGATGCTGACGGCCGAGGTGTTCGCGTTGACGACGAAGGTCGAGACGCAGGTCGCCGCGAGCGCTCCCGAGGCCCGCCCGGGTGTCACGGCCGGCCCCGCACCGCGTCGATCACCTTCACGCACCCGAGCACGAGCGCGATCACCCCGAGCGCCACCACCAGCGACGCCATCGAAAGCCGCGGTAGCAGCAGGACCACTGTGCCGCCGAGGAAACTGAGCAGGCCGAGAGCCGACGCCCAGCCGCGGCGGTGCTCGAACGCGCCGCTCGCCGCCGCGACGACCACCAGCACCCCGCTGACGATCCACCACGACCCGGCGATCAGCGCGAGTGCCTGCGCCGGTGACCGCAGGCACAGCAGCCCGGCCAGCAGCGACAGCACGCCCTCCAGACCGGGTACCACCCGCCACCCGGCCGGTGTGCCGGTGTCCGTGATCGAGCCGACGAGTTGCGCGGAACCGTTGACCAGCAAGCAGATGCCGACCAGCCAGGCCACGACCGTCAGTGACGCGTGTGGCCAGAGGAGGATCGCGGCACCGGTCAGGGCCGTCAGCGCCCCGGTGAGCAGAGACAGCCGCCGGTGCCGGTCCGCGGTGTCCGGTGCCCGTGTTCGCCGCTGCGCCACTGGCACCGGCCTCCTGTTCGTTTCTCGTGGTCGTCGCGGAACTCGGTTCCGGAGTGCGCGGTCAGTAGCGCCGGCGGATCGCGGAGCGGCCGACCGCGCTGAGGGTGGTCGTGATCGCGATGCCGATCACCAGGTTGAGCACGCAGGTCGCGAGGCGGCTCGCCGTCCCGGTCGCCAGGCCGAGCGGGACGGCGGTGGCGATCGCGGTGGACAACGCCATGAGCCAGCCGAAGAACCGGCCGTACCGGGGCGTGGTCATCGCGAGCACCTGGAGCAGCGCGGTGGCCACCAGTGCCCCCGCGCCCGCCCACAGGGCGTAGGCCGCGGTACTGGCGTCGCCCCAGATGCCGTCACCCCGGGGTGCCAGGACGGGCACGTGCAGGACACCTCGGGCGATCACGATGCCCGCCACCGCGGTGAGGGCGGCGACGGCCGCGGTGGCGAGCCCGCCCGCCCACAGCCTGCCCGCGTCCACCCGGGTGGACGGCGGTGGCGCGCTCACGGGAGTTCTTCGTCCGCTGTGGACGGACGCGGTGGTGGGACCATCCGGTGTTCCAGTCGTTCGAGCAGCACCGGGCCGATCATCAGCACCGCGAACATGGTCAGGATGAGCAGCATGTCGTTACCTCCGGGGAGTTCGTGGTCACAGCAGGCCGCGTCGTCGTGCCACGGTGATCGCGTCACGGCGGTGGTTGACGCCGAGCTTGCGGTAGATGCCGCGGAGGTGGGTCTTGATGGTGTTGACGGAGACGAACATCGTGTGCGCGATCTCCTCGGCGGTGCGCATGGACGGCAACTCGGTGAGGAGCGCCTGTTCGCGCTCGGTCAGCCCGTCGGTGGGGTCCGGCACGGTCACCGGTATCTCGGCGAGCGCACTGGCGGCGAACGGGTCGAGCCTGCCGAACCGGCCCGTTCCGCTGGCGAGGAGCGAGCGGATGGACTGGCCCGCGTCGCGGAAAGGGCGCAGCGCCTGGTGCGGTGCGGCCAGGGTGAGTGCTTCGGTGAGGGCTTCGTGGGCGCGGTGCTGCTCGCCGCACCGCGCGGCGAGGTGCGCCTCGAGCAGCCAGGAGTGCACCGAAGTGGCCGGTGAGACCACGTGCACCCGGTGTTCCAGCACGGGTTCGAGCAGCCGCCTCGTCGAGCCGACCTTGCCCCGGTGGGTGTGCAGGACGGCGCGGAGCAGCGCCTGCTCACCGCTTTCCCCGAGCCGGTCCTCGACCTGCTGCAGGACGTCGGCCGCCCACGGGTACTCGCCCACCAGCAGCGCCATGCGCTGGTGTGCCGGTGCCGCGTAGGCGAGAAGCGCGGGCGCGATGCTCCGGCCACCCAGCCGTTGCCACTGTTCCCGCAGCGTGGCGACCACCTGGTGCGGGTCGTCGGCCGTGTCGAACCCGACCAGCGCGCCGACGGTGAGCACGAACAACTCGATGCTGGGGTCGATCGGCCCGTCCAGCAACCCGGTCGCCAGGCGGGCGAGTTCCCTGGCCCGCTCGTCCTCCGCCCGTTCGTAGGCTTCGGAGCCCAGCAGCGCGTACAGGTAGGCGCAGCGGGAGGTCTGTGCCCAGCCCCGGTCCTCGGCGATGGCGAGCGCGGCTTTCGCCCGCGTGCCCATGCCCGCCAGATCGCCCCGGACGGCGCAGATCGCGGCCAGATGGGTTTCGCACTGCAGCCGGGTGGCGTCCCGTCCTTCCGCGACAGCCAGGTGCAGGGCTTCCTCCAGGTCCACTTCCGCGGCCTGGTGCCTGCCTGTCCACGCCACCGCGATGCCGCGGTTGACGTGGGTGAACAGGTCCACGTCCAGATCCCCCGTCTTGCCGGCCCTGGTGGACTTGAGCGCCGCCAGCGCTTCACCGGTGTCGCCGTGCAGGCGGCCCCGGTGCACTTCGATCGTGGCGCGCAGGGCACGCAGGCGCTGGGTGCGCAGTGGGTGCGCGGCGCTGTCGACGGAGCGGAGGAAGCGGTCCGCGGCGGGCACGTCACCCAGGTCGAGCGCGGTCGCGGCGGCGACGAGGGCGACCGATGGCCTGCCGAGTACGTGCGGAGGCACCGCGTCGAGGATCCGGCGCAGCCGGTGGGCGTCGCCCGCGAGCACCCGCGCCAGGCCGAACTTCGCCAGCATCCGGGTGAGCAGGTCGTTGTCGCCCGCGGCGGCGGCGTGCTCGATCGCCGGCAACTGCTCCCCCGCGGCGACGTACCAGCCGGTGGCGGTGTGGTGCAGCCGGCGCAGCGCCGACAGGTCCCGCCTGCCCAGTTCGGCACGCAGGTAGCCGCGGAGGAGCGGGTGGTACCGGTAGCTGCGCCCGGTGCGGTCGCGGGTGGCCACGAGCACCCCGGTGCGCTCCAGCCAGTCGAGGATCTGCCCCGCGTTCTCCTGCTGCGAGAGCTCGGCGGCCAGGCGCGCGGAAAAGGTGCGGCAGACGCACGTCGTGAGCATGAACCGCTGCACCTCCTCCGGCTGGCGGGTGACGACCTCACCGACCAGGTAGTCGGCGACGACCTGGTCGTCACCGGTGAGGCGCCGGATGAGCTCACCGCGCGGCCGGTCCGCGTCGAGGGTGAGCGCGGCGAGGCGGAGCGCGGCCGCCCAGCCCTCGGTCCGCTCCATCAGCAGGGCGAGTTCGCCGTCGGTGAGCTGGACGCCGTCCCGGACGTAGAGCGACCGGGCTTCCACCGGGGTGAAGGTGAGGGAGTCCTGGCCGAGCTCGCGCAACCGTCCCTCCAGCCGCAGCCGCGGGAGGATCAACGGCGGCGGGAACCTGGTCGCGAGCACCACGGGCATCGTGGCCGGTGAATGTCGCAGCAGGAGGTTCACCGTGCGCACCGCGCCATCGGATCGCAGGTCGTGCACGCCGTCGAGGACCAGGACGACGGGCTGGGCCAACTGTTCCACGGAGGTGATGAGCCTCGCGACGAACGGCCCGTACTGGTCGTCCGGCGGTGGTGTCGGCCCGGCCCCCGCCGGCCAGGCCCCCGCCACCTCGAGCGCGCGGACGACGGCGGTCCACAACAGCACGACGTCGTTGTCTTCGACGTCCACCGATACCCAGGCGACCCGCGCTCCGGACCGATCGGTCCGGTGCCGGGCCCAGGTCGCGAGCATCGTGGTCTTCCCGTAACCGGCCGGTGCGCACACCACCGTCACGGGTGGACCGGGGTCCACGCCCTCGATCGCGGCGTCGAGCAGGACGTGCAGTCGTTCCCGGACCAGCACGGCGGGCGAGGTGGCCGGGATGCGCACCTTGGCCGCCGCGACGAGGGTGTGCCGGGCGGGTCCGTGCTGCCGCTGTCCGTCCGCCTGAGGTCCGTCAGGGCTGGTGACGGCGGTATCGTGCGCTTGCGCCAGTTGCATTGTTCTCCCTGATATCGCACCGCTGCCCGGAAGTGGGTTCGGGCGAGGTGCACGAAGTGGGTGGCGTTGTCATTCGGAAGTGGCGGAAGCCAGCAGGAAAAAGAATCGAGCGAAATTCCGGAGCGAGCCCAGGCTCTCCGTGATGACGACTTCGGCGATGACCGGTCCGGCATCACCGCCTTCGCCGCCGGTTTCCCGCGTAGTGGTGAGGACAAGCGACAGTGCCACACCCGCGAATGCCATTCCGGTGCGCCCGCGACGTCTCGGACTTTCCACGTCCACCCTCCTCCGCAGCGCCGCCTTGCTGGTGCGAGCCGGCTGTGCCCATGTTGTGGGCACTCCGGAGCGAGGCTCTTCCTCCGTGCCGGGTGAACGACCGGAGCGGCCGGGTGCGCGGATCGCGGAGCTCGCATTGACCGCCGTTGTTTCCCGGGCATTCGCCGACAAGTGCCGGCGGGCGATCGGCCGCGCACAGCATTAATGCGTTCACCCCGGGAATCCCGGCCTGCTGCTTTCACCCCACCCGGATGAAGTTCTTCCCGGAATGGCGCGTGCGCCGACTGACCAGATGCGCCGGGCGAGTACGGAAAAATGGCCGGATCCGCGGTGGCATTCGGAGTATTCGATGGGTGCCGCCGTCGCCGTGGGAGCGCGATCGCCCGTGCTGGGCGAAGAGCCGGGGGCCCCACCGGTGCGACCGTGACCGCGCCGGAACCCACCGAGGAAAGGGACTGCAGATGAAAGAGCACCAGCGCCTCAGCGGCCTGGACGACCTGGACGAAGACTGGTACCTGGCGCAGCCGGCCGGGGACCGCGGCGCTCGCCGGGGAAAGGGCTGGACCGGGCAACGCGGGTTCGCGGCCGCCATGATGGTGATGCTCGGCGCGTTCACCGTGATCGAAGGCCTGGCGGGGCTGCTCGCCGACGGCTTCTACCTCGTCGCGCCGGAGGCGGTCCTGGCGTTCGACCTGACCGGCTGGGGCTGGGTGCACACGATCGTCGGCGTGCTCGTGGTGGGCACCGGCCTCGCGCTGCCTTCGGGGGCGGTGTGGGCCCGCGTGGGCACGGTCGTGCTGCTGATCCTCAACGCCGCCGCGCAACTGGCCTTCCTCGCGGTTTCCCCGTTGTGGTCGCTGATCGTGATCGTGTTGTGCGTGGTCGTCATCTGGGCGGTCCTCGTCCACGACGAGGAAGCGGACGGGTGAGCCCGCCGGTGGTGCCGCGGGGACTCGTGGTCCTCCTGGGCACCGCGTCGGCGGTGGTCGTCGTCGCCGGATTGCGGGCCGCGGCGTGGCTGGTGGCACCCGCGTTGCTCGCGCTGGTCATCGTGATCGTGGTCAGCCCGGTGCACCGGTGGCTTCGCCGCCGCGGGCTGCCCGCCTTGCTCGCGACCGTCATCCTGGTGACCGTCGTCTACGGGGTGTTCCTGGTGTTCGCGGCGGTGCTGGTGGCCTCCCTCGTGCGGCTGGCCGCGCTCCTGCCCGGCTACACCGAGCGGGTGCGCGTGCTCGCCACCGAGGCGGCGGACCGGTTGCACGCCTGGGGTGTCGGCCCCGCCCAACTCGGCGACCTGGCGCGCGCGGCCGACCCCGGGAAGATCCTCTCGTCCGTGGGCGCGCTGCTGGGCGATCTCACCGCGATGACGACGAGCATCGTGTTCCTGCTGGCGCTGCTGCTGTTCTTCAGCACGGAGGCCAGCACCATCGGCGCCCGGCTGGACGCCGTCGAACGCGTGCGCCCCCGCATCCGGGGCGCGCTCACCGGATTCGCCACCAAGACCCGCCGGTTCCTGGCCGTCACCACCGTCTTCGGCATCGTCGTCGCGGTACTGGACACGATCGTCCTGCTGTGGCTGGGGATCCCGCTCGCGGTGCTGTGGGGGCTGCTGTCGTTCGTGACCAACTACATCCCGAACATCGGCTTCATCCTGGGGGTGGTCCCGCCCGCGCTGCTCGGGCTGCTCAGCGGCGGGTGGGGCACGACGCTGGCCGTCGTCCTCGTCTACCTCGTGCTCAACTTCGTGCTGCAGTCGCTGGTCCAGCCCCGGTACGTCGGGGACGCGGTCGGGTTGTCGACGGTGCTCACCTTCGTCTCCCTGGTCTTCTGGGCGTGGGTGCTGGGCCCGCTCGGCGCGCTCCTGGCCGTGCCGGCGACGTTGCTGGTGCTGGCCGTGCTCGTCGACATCGATCCGAGGGCCGGGTGGGCGGCCGCGTTGCTGCGTGCCCCGGATCGGCGTGAGGACGGTCCATTCGTGACAGGTGATGCGCGCGGGCGGCGCCGGCCGCTGCGATGGCCTGCGAGGGGAAACCGAGGGAAAGGACGGGCACCATGACGACATCGACGACGCCGACGACGCCGACCACATTGACGATCTGGCGGTTCGACTCCGCGGACGGAGCGCACCACGCCGCGAGGAAGGTGGAGTCGCTCGCGAAGGGCAGGCTCCTCGTCCTCCACGACGCCGCCGTCGTGTCGTGGCCGGAAGACCGCGACCGGCCGAAGATGCGGCAGCTGCACGACCTGACGGGCCGGGGCGCGCTCTCGGGCGCGTTCTGGGGCATGTTGTTCGGGCTGATCTTCCTCATGCCGCTGGTGGGCGCGGCGATCGGGGCCGCGGCGGGAGCCGCCGGTGGCGCGCTGGCCGACGTCGGCATCGACGACGACCTCATCCGGCGCATTCGGGAACGGCTCTCCCCCGGCACGTCGGCCCTGTTCCTGCTCACCTCGGACGCGGTGCTCGACAAGGTCCACGACGTCTTCGCCGCGGAGAGCAGGCCGGAGCTGCTGTTCACGAATCTGACCCCCGACCAGGAACGGGCGCTGCGCGCGGTCTTCGCGGACGAAGCGGAGCAGCCCGGGCCACCGGCCGGACCGGCCTGAGGGGCCCCGGTGGCGAGTTCGCCCTTCGATGCCGCGGCGGCGCGGGGCCTGCGGCGCTACGTGCGGCTGGTGACGGCCGCGGTGGGCCCGGCCGTGGACACCGCCGCCGTCCACTGGGACCACCCGGCGACCGCCTGCCTCGTGCTGACCGGCAGGCTGCGCTGGTTCCCCGGCCGCGACGTCGCGCTCGCCTGGGACGGGAAGCACGGCTGGGCCATGGTGCTGGTGACCCCCGCGACCGGGGCGCTGGTGGCGCTGCGGTACCAGGGCACCGACGTCCTGCCCGTGCCCCAGGACGTCGCCGCCTTCAGCGCCGGGCTGTTCCGCGACGAGTTCCCCGGCCTGCCGGACCCGCCACCGGGACGGGGCGCCGCCCACGCCCGCGAAGTGGCCCGGCGACTCGCGGCCTACGCCGTGCCTGGCCGCGGACGCCACCTCACCGGTCGCGGGGCGGCGGCCCCGGTTCACCTGTACGGGGTGATCACGTCACGGCGGGACCCTGCCTAGCTTGAGGCCGTGGAACCCAAGCGAGACAACGTAATCGATCTGACCGACGAGGCGCCGCGGTGGCCGCCCGCCCCGTTCACCGCCCGCGACCACGCGAGCCGGATGGCCCGCACCATCCGGCTCGCCAAACAGGCGGGGCTGGACGGCGTGCTCGCCTCGCCGGGCCCGGACCTGAGGTGGCTGACCGGGTACGAGCCACCGGCCACCACCGAACGGCTCACGCTGCTCATCCTGTCCACCCACCAGCGTCCGATGCTCCTCGTGCCGGCACTGGAGCGGGGCGACGCGATGGCGACCGCGGCGGCGACCGGGGTCGAGGTCGTCCACTGGGATGACGAGCGGGACCCCTGCGCCGTGGCCGCTGAGTACCTGCCGCCCGGCGGGGTGTTCGGCGTGTCCGACTCGACCTGGGCCAGTCACGTCCTGGGCCTGCAGCGGGCGATGCCGAGGAATCGGTACCGCGCGCTCTCGGCGTGCCTCCCCCTGCTGCGCGCGGTCAAGGACGCGGGCGAGTTGTTCCGGCTCACCGCCGCGGCCGCGGCGGCCGACGCCACCTACCACGAAATCGTCCGCATGCCCTTCGCCGGACGCCGGGAGGAGGAGATCGCGGCGAGCCTGGCCGGGCTGCTGCGGCAGTTCGGGCACGAGCGGGTCGACTTCACCATCGTCGGATCCGGTCCCCACGGCGCCGATCCCCACCACGAAGCCGGTGACCGGGTGATCGTCCCCGGGGACGCGGTCGTGCTCGACTTCGGCGGGCTGATGCGCGGGTACGGCTCCGACACCAGCCGCACGGTCACCGTCGGCGACCCGGGCCCGGAGGTCCGGCGCGTGCACGAGATCGTGCGCACCGCCCAGCAGGAGGCCTTCGAAGCGGTGCGGCCGGGTGTCCCGTGTGGACACATCGACCGCGTGGCCAGGGAAGTGATCGGCGACGCGGGCTACGGCGACCGGTTCATCCACCGCACCGGCCACGGGATCGGGGTGAGCACCCACGAACCGCCGTACCTGGTGCCCGGCGCGGAGCAGCCGCTCGAGCCCGGCATGTGCTTCTCGATCGAGCCGGGCATCTACCTGCCGGGCCGGTTCGGCGTGCGGATCGAGGACATCGTCGCCGTCACCGGGGACGGCGGGAGGCGGCTCAACAACACCGACCACTCGCTGCACGTCGTCGAGTAGCGCGAGCTCTCACACGCGGCGGAGGAGGTGCCCGCCGCCGGATCACCGGAGGCTGATCCCATGACTCAGAACCGGTCACCGGACCGTTCCGCCGAGCGCATCCGACCTCCCGCCGCCGGGTGGATTTCGTGGGTGGCGCTGGCCCTCATGACGACCAGCTCCGTGGCGAGCCTGCGGCCGGCGCCCACCATGGCGGTCTACGGACTGGCGTGCGTGTTCCTGTACCTGGTGCCCGCGCTGGTCTTCCTGCTGCCGACCTCGCTCGTCTCCGCCGAACTGGCCTCGGGCTGGAAGGGCGGGGTGTACAACTGGGTCGCGCGGGGGATCTCCAAACCGGCCGGTTTCTTCGCGGTCTGGTGCCAGTTCGCGATGACGATCTTCTACTACCCGAGCCTGCTCGGCTACGTCGCGAGCACCCTGGCCTACGTCTTCGACCCGGGCCTGGCGAGCAACGGCCTGTGGACGGCGACGGTGATCGTGGTCGCCTACTGGTCGGGTGTGTGGGTTTCCTCGCGTGGCACCAAGGGCGTCGCCGGGCTGGCGAGCGGTGGCCTGATCATCGGCACCCTCGTGCCCGGCGTCGTGCTGGTGGTGCTCGGGTTCGTCTTCCTCGGGCAGGGCAACGCCCCGGCCGCCCCGATGGACGCGGGCAGCCTGCTGCCGGAGTGGGCGGGACTGGCGAGCCTCGTGCTGATCGTGAACAACTTCCTGTCCTACTCCGGAATGGAGATGAACGCGGTGCACGTCTCCTCGCTGCGCAATCCGGCGAAGCAGTTCCCGAAGGCCATGTTCCTCGCCATGGGCCTGGTGTTGCTGATCTTCATCCTGCCCGCGCTCGCGGTCAGCTGGGTGGTGCCCGCCGGGGAACTCTCGCTCACCGCCGGGGTGATGCAGGCGTTCGACGCGGTCTTCGCGCAGTTCGGCTGGCAGGTGCTCACCCCGGTGGTCGGCGTCATGCTGGTGATGGCTTCCCTCGGCGGGATGCTGACGTGGCTCGCCGGGCCGTCGAAGGGGCTGCTGCTCATCTCCCGGCAGGAGGGCTACCTGCCGCCGGTGCTGCAGAAGCGCAACAAGCACGGCGTCCAGCAGAACATCCTCGTGGCACAGGGTCTGGTCACCACCGTGATCGCGCTGCTGTACGCGTTCGTCCCGGACGTCTCGAGCACCTACTGGATCTTCTCGGTGATCACCACCCAGGTGTACCTGATCATGTACCTGCTGATGTTCGTGGCCGCGGTCCGGTTGCGCCGCAAGGAACCCGACCACCCGCGGGGTTACCGCGCGCCCATGCTCGTCGGCCTGTGCGGGATCGGCTTCGCCGCCTCGCTCGCGGCCCTGCTGGTCGGGTTCATCCCGCCGTCGCAGCTCGGCTCCGGCAACACGGTCTCCTACGTCCTGATCGTCGGTGGTGGCGCGCTCGGGCTCGGCCTGGTGGTGCCGTTCCTGTTCTACCGCTTCCGCAAACCGCACTGGCGGCAGCCGGAACCCGAGGACGGCGTCACCGCGGAGCCGGCGTCGTGACCGCCGGTGAGAAGGCGAAGGGACGGCGGCAGCGCGCCATCCTCTACAACGTCGTCGCCCTTCTGAGCGTGCTGCTGGCGATCGTCGCGGTCACCACGTGGCGCGCCGGGAAAGCGGACCGTGAAGCCGAGGACAAAGCGGACCGGCTCAGCGCCGCACTGGCGGAACTGGGTGCCCCGGTGCCGGAACGGGATCGCATCGTGCGGCTCCTCGGCAACGACGGTGGCCCGGTCTGCGCCGACCCGGCCGGCGCGCTGCAACGCGCGGCGTCGCTGGGACAGCTGTCGAACGGCGCGGGTGGCCCGGGCACCCGGCCGGTCATCGCCGACAGCCGCATCCTCGAAGGCGAGCTCGCGATCGTCACCATCTACTGCCCGGACCAGCTGGCGGAGTTCGAAAAGTTCGTCGACGACCTCCGCACCGCCGACCTGACCCCGGAGTGACCATGGACCTGAAATCCCGTGTGGCCGAGCTGATGTCCCGCGCCCGCGCCGACCTCGCCGAGCTCGTCGGCATCCCGTCGGTCGCCGATCCCGCGCAGTACCCGCCGGAGGAATGCGAACGCGCCGCGAAGTGGGTCCGTGACGCCTTCGCCGGTGTCGGTTTCGCCGACGCCCGCCTGGCCGGGACCCCCGACGGCAGCCAGGCCGTCATCGGCTCGCGGCCGGGCGCGGATCCCGGCGCGCCCACCGTGTTGCTCTACGCCCACTACGACGTGCAGCCACCGCTGGACGAGACCGCCTGGCACACCCCGCCGTTCGAACTGACCGAAGTGGACGGTCGCTGGCACGGCCGCGGCGCCGCCGACTGCAAGGGCAACATCATCGCCCACCTGACCGCGTTGCGTGCTCTCGACAACGACCTCCCCGTGCGGCTGAAGCTCGTCGTGGAGGGGTCCGAGGAACAAGGGACCGGTGGGCTCGAGGAGTACGTCACCGCCCACCCGGACCTGTTCCGCGCGGACGCGATTCTGGTCTGCGACACCGGGAACGTCGCGGCGGGCAGGCCGGCGGTCACCGTCAGCCTGCGGGGCATGGTGAACGTCGTGCTGACCGTGGAGACGCTCACCTCGGGAGTCCACTCGGGAATGTACGGCGGCGCCGCACCGGACGCGCTCGCCGCGCTCGTCGCCGTGCTCGCGACACTGCGCGACGACGCGGGCGACACCAGGGTCGCCGGGCTCGCCGCCGACCAGGTGTGGCACGGGGAGCCCTACCCGGCCGACCGGTTCCGCGCCGACGCGGGCGTGCTCCCGGAGGCGTCGCTGCTGGGCGACGGCAGCGTGGCCGACCTGCTGTGGGCCCGTCCCGCCGTGACGATCCTCGGCATCGACTGCCCGCCGGTGCTGGGCTCGGCGGCGGCCATCGTGCCCAGGGCGGCGGCCCGCCTCAACCTGCGCGTCCCGCCGGGCACGGACATCCGCGACGCCGAAGTCGCGCTCACCGACCACCTCCACACCACCGCCCCCTGGGGCGCGCGGGTCACCGTCCGGACCGAGGCGACCGGCGCGCCGTTCTCCACGGCCGTCGACGGCCCGGCCCACCGGGTGATCGCCGCGGCCATGGGCGAGGCGTACGGCGTCCCGGCGACCACGCTCGGCCAGGGCGGGTCGATCCCGCTGTGCACCGTGCTCGCCGGCCTCTACCCCGACGCGGAGATCGTCCTGATGGGCGTCGAAGAACCCCGGTCCCTGATCCACGCGCCGAACGAGAGCGTCGATCCCGCCGAAATCGCGGCCATGTCACTGGCGGAGGCACTGTTCCTCCGCCGCTACGCCACAGCCGAACCCGCCGAACCCGCCGAGAGGAACCGACCATGACCCACACGCCCCACACCCCGACCCACACCGCGATGCGGCAGAGCCCGCTCGCCGGACCCGCCGAGGGCCTGCTCGGCTTCGCCGGAGTCCTCCTGGTCGTCGCGGGCGTGTGGCACGCGCTGACGGGGATCGCCGCACTCCTGAACGACAACCTGTACCTGAGCACCCCGGACTACGTGTACGCGCTGGACCTGACCGGCTGGGGCTGGGGACACCTCGTCCTGGGCGCACTGGTCGTGCTCGCCGGAGCCGGTGTCCTGATGGGCCCGACCTGGGGCCGGATCCTCGGCATCGCCGTGGTGGTGCTCAGCCTGGTCGCCAACTTCCTGTTCCTCCCCCGGTACCCGATGTGGTCGCTGGCGCTCATCGCCGTCGACCTGGCCGTCCTCTGGGCCTTGGCCACCCGCCTGGTCTCCCGCGACGAGCCGTAGGAGCCCGCCCCCTCGCGGGGCCTGAACGCGGTGGTGGTGCCGATCCGCCCCGATCAGCACCACCACCGCACCCGCGGCTGTCCCGCGAGTCCGGTGGTGATCCGGTCGGTTGACCAGGCCGGTGCGCCCTGGCAGCTACACCCTCGAACGCGAAGAACCAGTCGCCTTCGCACGAGGTTGCCGAAGGATGTCGATGTCCGCGGAGCGCAGGCCGGCTTCGACGAGCGCCATCAACCGGCTCAAGGTGGGTGCGATCTGCGCCTGGTGGTCGCTGATCAGTCCATACCGGGCCACCGCGTCGGTCTCGCCCCGGAGACTGGTGGCGATCGCCAGCATCTCGGGGTTGGCGAGGAGGTGACCGGCGATGTCCGTGGCGAGTTCCTCGACCCGGGGATCGTCCGGCTCCCCCTGGGGCCCGGACTTCATCGTGGTCGATTACTGGTACGCCCTGCAGAAGGGGGTGGACCCGGTTTCCTGGGCGAAGGCCCCGACCGACGACTACACCGAGTTCATCTATTTCATGTCGCACCAGGGCAAGGACGGCACCCAAAGCGTGATGAAACTCTACGGCGAATTCACGGCGAAGGCCTACAAGCCCTTCTCGGTCAAATCGCTCGCCAAGGGAAAGGTCTGACTGGGGCGGCGGCTCAAGGGCGAGTGGCCGTCGAGCAGGTTGACGCGGCCGGACTCGGGCATGACCACGGTGGTGCGGCCGAGCACTTCCGCGCCGGGTCCTTCGGGATAGGCGCGCGACCTGTCCCTCGGTGGTGTCAGCGGGGCCTATTCACCGTCGAAGACCTTCCTCAACGCGGTCACCGTCCAGTACGCCACCCTCCCCGACGACGGCCCCACCGGCACCCTGTTCGACGACACCGGAACCGTGCCCCGGTAAAGCCTGCCGGGGGCGCCTCAGTCGGCGGCGGCGGCCTTGGCGAGGCGCGCGTTCGCCAGGTCGTGCGCCGCCTGGGTGGTGGGGATGCCGTCGGTGGTGGCGTGCGTGAGCAGGTCCGTTATCACCTCGCCCACCGTCAGGACGCGCCGGCGGATCGCCTCGTGGTCGTGGCCGAGCAGTTGCTCCTGGAGGAAGATCGCCCCGCCCGCGTTCACGCAGAAGTCCGGCGCGTACACGATCCCGCGGGCGAGCAGGTCCTCAGCCAGCCGGGTGGAGGCCAGCACGTTGTTCGCCCCGCCGGCGATGACGCGGCACCTCAGCTCCCCCACCGAGGCGGGCGTGACGACCCCGCCCAGTGCGCACGGTGCCAGCACATCCAGCTCCCGGGTCAGCAAGGCGCCGGGATCGACCACTTCGGCACCCACCGACTCGGCCACCGTCTCGGCCCGTTCCGCGACCACGTCGCTGACCAGAACTTCCGCACCGGCTTCGGCCAGCAGGTGCACCAAGGCGCTGCCGACGTGGCCCGCGCCCTGAACGCCGACGCGCAACCCCGTCAGCTCGGTGTGCCCCAGGTGCCGGGCGCACGCCAGGATCCCCGCGGCCACGCCCAGGGCCGTCCACGGCGATGGGTCGCCCTGTGCGCACACCGGTGCGGCGACCTCACCGATTTTGCGCAGGTCGTCCTGGTCCGTGCCGACATCGTTGACCGGGATGAATCGCCCCGCCAGCGAAGCGATCGCCCGGCCGTGCGCCAGCAGCAGTTCCGGCGTCTTCGCGGAAACATCACCGGGTATGACGCTCCACCCGCCGCCGAGTTCCAGGCCGGTGGCCGCCGCCTTCAAGGTCATCGCGCGGGCCAGCGCCAGGCACTCGGCGACCGCGGCTTCCTCGTTGTCGTACGGGCGCATCCGCACACCGCCGAGCGCCGGTCCGAGCGTCGTGTCGTGCACCGCGATGACCGACCGCAGCGCACCACCGGGAGCACGGTCGACGACCACGCGTTCGAAGCCCTCTACGGGCAGTTCCTCCACAGTCATCCTTCCTCCGCGGGTTCCCGGGTCCTCCTCCTGGAGACCCAGACCCCGGCCAGGCACAGTGCGCCACCGGCGAACGACAGCGCCGCCGGGATCTCGTCGAGGACCAGCCAGCTGATCAGTACCACCAGCACCGGGACCAGGTACGTGGTGGCCCCCATCTTCCCGGCGGTCGTCCTGGACAGCGCGTAGGCCCACGTCGAAAACGCGAGCGCGGTCGGGAACAGCCCCAGGTACACCACTTCCAGCACCGTCCCGGCCGGCGCCGAGGCCACTTCGCCGGCCAGGGTCCCGGCGAACGGCAGGCAGACCACCGCCCCGATCGCGTTCCCGAAGGTCGTGACCTGCAGTGCGCTCGCGTGCCGCAGCGCAGGTTTCTGCGCGACCACGCCGATCGCGCTGCCCGCCGCCGCGAGCACGCACAACAGCACGCCGAGCAGGTTCGCGCTCCCCTCTCCCGATGAGCCGAAGCCGACCAGCACCGCCCCGGCGAACCCGCACGCCAGTCCTACCATCAGCCGCGGCGGGAAACCCTCCTCGAGCAGCCAGCCACCCAGCAGAGCCATCAGGATCGGGCCCAGGTTGATCACCAGCGCCGCCGTGCCGGCATCGATGTGCTGCTCCCCGGCGTTGAGCGCGACCATGTAGACGCCGAACCAGGTCACCCCGGAGACGGCGATGCCGCGCCACGCCGCTCGCGGTGGGAGCCCCTGCCGGCTCATCAGGAGGAAGGCGCCGAGGGCGAGCGCTCCGGTCGCGAGCCTGCCCAGCGCGAGCGCACCCGCGGAGATGTGCTCGCCGGCGTCGCGGATCACCACGAAGGCAGAAGCCCACAGGACGATCGTGACGCCTGCCGCGAGCAGTGCCCGGTAGTCCGTTCCCCGGCCGGTGGTGGTCACTGCCGTTGCCGGTCCTCTCATGTCGGTGCCGCGCCCGTGGCCGGCCGGGTTACCGCGCGAATCTGGATCATAGTGAGTCCACGGGTACGCGGCAGCCCAGCGCGGCGAGCGCCGCGGTGCCTTCGTCGCGGCGCTCCGGCACCAGGAGGAGCGTGCACGCGTGCTCGAACCGGGCGCCGATGGCTTGCCAGTCCGCCAGTGCCTGTGCCAAGGCCGCCGGATCTCGGCGCAGGCGTGCGCGGGCCCGGGTGAGGCAAGCCGCGGCCCACGAGTTTTCCCTGGCGGCTGGTTCGGCCGCCCGCAGCAGGGATTCGGCTTCGGGATCCCCTGCCATGACCGCGGTTTCCGCCGCGATGGCCCAGGCGTAGGCGTCGTAGACCTGGTGCGGGGTTTCCTCCCAGGGAGCCGCCGGGCGCACCACCGCGGACCTGGCCGTGTCGATGTCGCCCCGGTGCAGGGCGAGGCGGGGCACGGCGAACGCGGTGAAGCTCTCAGCAAGTCCACTGTGGACTTCCGGGGTGGACAGTTCCAGCGCCCTCCCGGCCCATTCGTCGTACTGGGCAGCCTGCCCGCGCAGTCCGTGCACCAGGCCCGCGGCGTGCGCGGCCGGGGCCAGCCAGCGGGCAGGCGGGCGGCCGACGCGCTGCCAGGCGTCCCAGGTGGTCTCCGCGTACTCCAGTGCCTTGTCGAAGTCGCCGGTCAGCGCGAGCGGGACGACGAACTTGCCGGCTCGCATGTACAGCCCGCGGAACGGGTCTTCCCAGGACAATTCCGCCGCGCGCACCGCATCCGGCAACCGGCCCGCCGCCAGTGCGGCCAGCGGCACCACGTGCAGCGTGTCGACGATCTCCACCCCGATCTGCGGCTCGTGCCGGGGCAGCCGCTCGAACAGCGAAAGCCGCTCACCGCAGGAATCGTGCGCGCGGGCGAACCGGCCGGCCGCACCGTCTGCGCTGGCCACCGCGTCCAGCGCCGCCGAGATCAGCACGGGCTGGCCGGTGGCGCGCGCGGCCGCCAGTGCCACGACGGTGAGGTCCGGGTCGGGTGTGGTCTTCTCGCCGGTGGCGTTCCAGGCACGGGCGGCGGCGAGGTACGCGCCGGCGATCGGATCGTCCGGCGGAGCGGCCTGTTCCGCCTCGGCCAGCAGTTCGCACAGTTCCTCGTGCGGGACCGGTTCGGTGAAGGTGGCCGGGAATCGGTTCCCGACGCACACCGCGTACGCGAGTGCGACCGCCCGGCCCGCCCGGTCACCACCGCGGCCGGCGCGCTTGAGCAAGGCGAACGCCGGTTCGCCGCGGTGTTCGGTCATCGCGACGTCGGCGGCCGAGCGGAGGTCGCGGGCGGCGGCGCGGTCGTCGACGGCCAGCGCGGCGGCCGATTCGAAGGTGGCCCGCGCTTCGGCGAGGAACTGCCGGGCGTAGAGGAGTTCGGCCAGCACCCGAGCGATGTGGTGGTGGCGGGCGTCCGGCCGGGTTCGCGCGAGAACGGTGGCGCGAAGGTCGTCGGCGACCAGGTCGAACCGATCGCGCCATGCTGTCCCGGTTTCCACCGCGGCGCGCAGTTCGTCCGCTTCCTTCTCCGCCCACTCCGCGCGCCGTTCCACGGCCGCCGCCCGTTTCGCCTCCGACCCGTTCACCGCCCATCGGGTACGGGTTTCCGGCGGGACCCACCAGCCGTTCTGTTCACGGAGGAGCACGCGCAGTTCGGCCAGCCGGGTCAGCGCGGCCTCCGCCGTCGCGGTGGGGATCCCCGTGAACTCGGCCGCCATGGCCGTGTCGAAGACGCGGCAAAGCACGGATACCGCGGTCAGCACGTCGTGGTCGGCTTCGGTGAGCGCGGCGGGATCGACCGGGGTCCACCGGCCGGGAATGGTGACGGCGTACTCGCCGTTGATACCGAGCGGGACGGGCGACTCGGCCAGCACGGTCAACTCCGGGCAGGCTCCGAGTAGCTCTCCGGCCACTTCCGCCACCTCGGCGGACCGGTGCCCGCAGCCGCGCACGACCAGTAATCGCCTGCCGTGGCGCAATGCTGTGCGCAGTGCTTCCGCCAGTGGTTCGGCGGGCCGCTCGACCACGCCCAGCGCGACGGCGACAGCCTGCGGAAAAGTGTCCGATATGGGTCCCGTGAGCACTTCCTGACTGTTTGCCGAATAGTGGTCAGCGACCTGCCGCGCCACCCGGTAAATCGTCTCCGTGCGCGCACCTGGAGAGCCACCGGTGACTGTCACCATTCGGTGCCGGCGCAAGCCTTCCGCTATCTCGCTCAGATCACCGTCGCGGGCGGGAGGTAGCTCGGGGCCGCTATGAGTCCTCGTCACATTCACTCGATCCATCCTGCCACAGGTGCGCACGGAGACAATTCCAAATGGACATTCACAATCGCGATCAATGCGCGTCAATGATCAAGACAATTGGCCAGTGGCACTTCATTGAGCGGAAGAACCCGGCCGCCGGGCCCCGCTCAGGACACCCGTTCGGCGGTTTCACCGGCCGGGAACCCGCAGCGCAGGCGTCGCGCGGGTTAACTGCTCCTGGAGAACGGAAGAGGCCTGATTGCAGCGAGCGGCGAAGTGAGAAATCGCGTGCTAACGTTGTCCGCAGGCCTGGAGGAGTTCCGAAAGGCATCCCCGTTCCACACTCGTGGACGGTTAGGGTTCATCTCCACGCTAAGTGCGATCGCACCGGCCGACTCCGGTTACCGCGTCGGCGAGGAGCCAGGAGGCAAGTAACTTCAAACGCCGCGCGGCGAATCCGGGACGCACTGATAGAGCGCTCCGATTAATCGCACAGCCGGGCTTGGTCGCCCGCCTGCCGATTCGTGCGCGCGGAACATGCACGGGTACGTGAATGTCCGCACTGAGGAAGGGTTCACGATGTGGGAGAAAGGCAAGAACGGGCGGGTGTCCCCCACCCTCGTGTGCACGTCGGGAGAGAGGTGCGCGCTGTGACCGCTGAAGGTCCACGCTCCCGCGATCCGGAGACCGCGCACTACCGCTGCGTGGGTGTCGGCGTGGGACCGGCCAACCTCAGCCTGGCGTCGTTGCTGCACGGCAAGCCGGGGGTCTCGAACCTGTTCCTGGACCGTGAAGACCGCTTCGGCTGGCACGATGGCCAGCAGATCCCCGGCGCGTCCCTGCAGGTGTCGCTGCTCAAGGACCTGGTGACCCTGTCCGACCCCACCAACCGGTTCTCGTTCCTGTCCTACCTGCACGAACGGGGCCGGATCTACCACTTCATCAACGCCCAGTTCGATGCCGTGCCGCGCCAGGAGTTCCGCAACTACCTGCAGTGGGCCAGCGAAGCCAACGACAACGTCTGCTTCGGCGAGGAAGTCCGGCACATCGACTTCGACGGAGCCGCCTTCGTCATCCACACCTCCCGGCGCACGGTCACCTCCGACAACGTTGTCGTCGGCGTGGGCACCAAGCCGTGGGTGCCCGAACCCGCCCGCGGCAAGCTCGGCGGGTCGCAGTTCCACGTCAGCGACTTCCTGCGGCGGGACCGGAGTTTCGCGGGCAAGCGCGTGGCGGTGGTCGGTGGCGGGCAGTCCGGCGCCGAGGTGTTCCTCGACCTGCTGTCCCGGCCCGCCGACCAGCTGCCCCGGCGGGTGACCTGGGTGTCGCGGCGGCACAACTACTTCCCGATCGACGACACCCCGTTCACCAACGAGTACTACGTCCCCAGCTACTCCGACTACTTCTTCGACCTCGACCGCCCGGCCAGGGTGGCGCTCAACGCGCAGAACGTGCTGACCAGCGACGGGATCTCCGAATCGACGCTGCGCGAGATCTACCAGCGCTGCTACGCCCTCCGGTTCGTCGACGGGGCCGAGGACCTGTTCGCGTTGCTGCCCAACCGGGTGGTCACCGGGGTGGCCGCCGACCGGGTCGGCTGGGACCTCACCGTCGAGGGCAACGACGATCCGGGCCAGGTCGAGCACGTGGAGGCCGACTACGTGGTCTGGGCCACCGGGTACCGGTCGGCGCCGACGGAGTTCCTCTCCCCGCTGGCGCACCGGCTGGAGCGGGCCGGGGATGAGTACACTGTGGACAAAGACTTCGCCATCCGCTGGGACGGCCCGCGCGACCGCAGCATCTTCCTGCAGAACGGCGTGCGCGAGCAGCGCGGTCTCGCCGACCCGAACCTGAGCCTGGTGGCCTGGCGCAGCCAGCGGATCATGGACCGGCTGCTCGGGGTGCGGTCCAACGAACAGCTGGAACCCTTCATCGACTGGGCAGGCAAGCACACCACCGCCGAACTGCACCGGGCGTGATCGCGGTGGGAACGACCCGGACCAGGGCGCGTGCCCGGGAGAGCGCGGGCGCGTCCGCCCGCGTCGTCGACGTCGCCGTGCTCGGCGCGGGCATCGTCGGCTGCCTGACGGCCCGCGAGATCACCCGTCGCCGGCCGGGCGCGTCGGTGCTGCTGCTCGACCGGGACCTGGTCGGCGGCGGTGCCTCGCTGCGCTCGGCCGGGCTGCACACCCCGCGCGGCGCGACACCCGCGGTGCGGGAGATGACCCGGTTCAGCCAGCGCTTCTACACGGAACTGCACCGCGACCACCCCGCATTGCCCCTCCACCCGGTGGGGATGCGGGTCGTCGCCGCCTCGTCCGACGAGCCGCGGCTGCGCTCGGACTACCTGGCCGAAGCCGGGCTCGCCGGCACCGGCGAGCTCCCCGGCGGCGTGCGACTGCCCGACGGCCTGTCCGCGTGGGCGGTCCGCGGCAGTCACTACGCCGACGTGGCCGGGGTGGCCAGGGCACTGGCCGCCGAACTGCGGACGGTCGCCGAGGTGCGCGAGGCGGTCCGGGTGGAAGCGGTGGCCGACGGCTGCGACGGGGTCGCCCTGCGGCTGGGCACCGGCGAGGAGCTGACCGCGGGCCGGGTCGTGCTCGCCCCCGGCCCGTGGCTGACCGCGGCCGCGTGGCGGCCGTTGCTGGCGCCACTGGGCGCCCGGGTGAAGAAGGTCGCCGCGTTGCACGTCAACAGGCGGCCGGAACCCGGTGACCCCGCGGTGGTGTTCGAGCGCGAAGACGCGTTCCTGTTGCCGCTGCCCGAACGCGGGCACTGGCTGTTCAGCTACACCTGCCAGGAATGGGATCCCGATCCGGACCGGCCGCCGGACGGCCTGACCGGGCACGACCTGCACGAGGCGCGGGAGGTCCTGCGGCGCTACGCCCCCGCGATGGCCGATGACTGCACCTCCGGCCGTGTCTTCTGCGACGCCTACAGCGGCACCGGCGAGCCCGTGGTACGCGCGCTGGGCGGAGGCCGGGTGGTGTTCGCCGGGGCGGCGAACGGGTCCGGCTACCGGCTGGCGCCCGCGATCGCCGCTCGTGCCGCCGACCTGATGGAATTCGAGAGGAGTTGATCGTGGAGATCAGCACGTTCACCGGTGAGGGGCTGAGCCGGGCGTTCGGCATCGACGTGGCCGCGCTGGACCCCGGCGGCGCGGCCGACCTGGGCGTGGGCGCGGCCTGGGGCCGGGTGGCGCCCGGGGTGCGGTCGTTGACCCACCAGCACGACGAGACCGAGATCTGGGTGCTCGTCTCCGGCGGCGGCACACTGGAGGTCGACGGGGCCGAGCACCGGATCGGCACCGGCACCGTGGTGCGGTTCGACCCGTTCGAGACACACCACGTCACCAACACCGGCGACACCGACCTGGTGCTGGCGTCGTTCTTCTGGCGCGATGCCACCCGTGCCGCCGAGGCCGCCGGGACACCGGTGCGCAGGCGGTTCGGGACGCGGCCGGTCTTCGTGTTCTCCTCCGCGCCCACCCCGAACGGGGACCTGCACCTCGGCCACCTGGCCGGGCCGTTCTTCGCCGCCGACGCCTACACCCGGTTCCAGCGGATGAACGGCGTGCGGGCCTGGCACCTGTGCGGCAGCGACGACTACCAGAACTACGTCGCCGCCGCGGGAGCCGAGCAGGGGCGCACCCCGCTGGAGACGGCCACGCACTACAGCGCGCGCATCCGCGAAACACTGGCGGCGATGGACATCGAGGTCCACCAGTTCACCGCCACCAGCGCCGACGAGACCTACCCGGAGTCGCTTCGCGCGTTCTTCACCCGGTTGCTCGGCTCCGACGCGGTGGACCTGGCCGAGGCGGAAGCCCTGTTCGACCCCGGCTCCGGCAGGTACCTGTTCGAGGCCGGGGTCAGCGGTGGCTGCCCGTCCTGCGGGCAGGCCACCGGTGGCAACATCTGCGAGGGCTGCAGGCACCCCAACTCCGTCACCGACCTGGTCGACCCGATTTCCGCCGAGTCCGGTGCCACCCCGCGCCGCGGTTCCGTGCGCCGCTACCAGTTGTCCCTGCACGAGCTGGCCGATCGGGTGCGCGAACACCACCGCCGGGGCCGGGTACCGGCGTCGGTGAAGGAGCTGGCCGCCGGGGTGCTGTCCCACGGGCCGGTCGAGGTACCGCTGACCCACCCCGCCGACTGGGGCGTGACGCCCGCCGAGTCCGAAGTGGACGGTCAGGTGGTGTGGTCGTGGATCGACTACGCCTACAGCATCCTGCACGGCATCGGCGCCCTCGGCGAGCGCACCGGCCACGACTGGCGGAGCGCCGAACCGGACCCGGACTGGAAGATCGTGCACTTCCTGGGCGCCGACGGCAGCTTCTTCCACCCCATCGTCGTCCCGGCGCTCTACCAGGCGGCACACCCCGGGTGGGAGCCGGACATCGACTACCACCTCAACGAGTTCTACCTGCTCCAGCAGAGCAAGTTCTCCACCAGCCGCGGCCACGCGGTCTGGGGACGGGACGTGCTCACCCCGGACACCGTCGACGCGTTCCGGCTCTACCTGGCGCTGACCCGCCCCGAGGGCAGGCGGACCAACTTCGACCCCGGCGAGTTCGACGCGTTCACCCGTGAGCGGCTGGAGGGCTCCTGGCAGGCCTGGCTCAGCGACCTGGGTGAGCGGCTGGCCCGTGACCACGGCGGCCGGATGCCCGACGCGGGCGTCTGGACCCCGGAACACACCGCGTTCCTGGCCAGGCTCACCGAGCGCCGCGCCGCGTTGACCCGCGCACTGGGCGCCGACGGGTTCTCGCTGAACTCCGCCGCCGCCGAGTTGCTCGGCTTGGTGAAGGACGCCCGCGGGTTCGCCGCCCAGGAGGCGGGCGCCGCGCGGGCCGGTGACTGGGCCGACGAAGCCCGCACCGCCATCGCGCTGGAGGCGGCCGCGGCGGGGCTGCTGGCCACCTGCGGCCGTCCGGTGCTGCCGCGCTTCGCCGACGCGCTGGCCGGGGCACTGGGCCTGCCCGCCGAGCGGACCTGGCCGCACGCGGTGGAGCTGGTGCCCGCGGGCACCGCGGTCACCCTGGCCGGCCGCACCTTCTTCGGGCCACGGCCCGAGGAGCCGACCGTGACCGGCACCCCCGTCGACGAGAAGGCCGGTGAGGGGTCGCACCTGCTGCCGTGGTTGTCGGAGGTGGTCCGCGAGGTGCTGCGCCTGCCCGCCGACGAACCGGTGGCGAACCGGTCGCTGGCCGAGCTCGGCATGCAGTCCATGCAGGCCGTGGCCCTGCAGTACCAGCTGACCGACCGGCTGGACGCGGACGTGCCGCTGGAGGCCCTGCTCGGCGGCGGTGACCTCGCCGGGATCGCCGACAGCCTGGCCGGGAAACCACCCGCGGCCGTGGTGCCCCCGAACGCGGAGGTGAGCCGGTGACGACCACCGAACGCGAGACAACCCGGGAAACGCGGCGGAGTCCGGCCCAGGTGCTGCGGGAACTGCGCTCCCGCGGGCTCAACGTCACCCTGGCCGGGGGCGACCTGCGCCTGCGGGGTCCGCGCGAGCGGATGGACGCCGAGCTGGTCGCCGAGGTCAAGGCGCACAAGGCCGGGCTGGTCGACTACCTCGACACCCCGCCAGGCACGCCGCTGACCACGCTGCAGCGCGGCTACCTGATCGGCCGCGACGCGCAGGTCGAGATCAGTTCGGCCAGTCACGTCTACCACGAGATCGCCGGGCACTGGGACCTCGACCGGCTGGAATCGGCGCTGAACGCGGTGGTGGCCCGGCACGGCATCCTGCGTACCCGGTTCACCGAGGACGGCACCCAGGTCGAGCAGCGGGCCGCCGTCGTCCGGATCGCGCGGTTCGACCTGCGCGGCAAGCCCGCCGACGAGCAGCGGGCACACCGGGAGGCGATACGCGCCGAACGCGGTCACCGCAGCCTGCCCGCTGACGAGGCGCCGCTGCTGTCGGTCGCGGTCACCCTGCTCACCGACGAGGACATGCTGCTCCACGTCGACCACGACGGCCTCATCCTCGACGCGATCAGCATCTTCCTGTTCTTCCAGCAATGGCACGCCTGCTACACCGGCGCGGCAGACGAAACCGGCGAAGAAGCGGCGTTCGCCGACTACGTCGCCGCCCAGGAACGGGCCCGCACCCGCGCGCCGGCCAAGCGGTCGCGTGACTACTGGCTGGCCCGCCTCGACCAGGTGGCACCGCACCCGGACCTGCCACTGCGCACCAGTCCGGCCTCGATCGGCGACGCCCGGTTCACCGCCCGCTTCGCCCGGCTCGACCGGGCTGACTGGACGGCGCTGAAGGAACGGGCCGCCGAGCACGGGCTCACCCCGTCCGGGCTCCTGCTGGCCGTCTTCGCCGAGGTGCTGGCCTGCTGGGGCGCCGGGGACCGGTTCACCCTCAACGCCACCGTGGCCAACCGGCCGCCGATCCACCCGCGTATCCACCAGGCGCTCGGCAACTTCGGCGAGACCATGCTGGTCCCGGTCGAGCTGGACACCGCCGCCGGGTTCGCCGACCGCGCGCGGAACGTCCAGGCATCGCTGCGGGAGTCACTGGACAACCGGCACTTCTCCGGTATCGAGG
This sequence comes from Amycolatopsis magusensis, assembly GCF_017875555.1. Classification (GTDB taxonomy): domain Bacteria; phylum Actinomycetota; class Actinomycetes; order Mycobacteriales; family Pseudonocardiaceae; genus Amycolatopsis; species Amycolatopsis magusensis. The sequence continues at coordinate 6,552,400 of NZ_JAGGMS010000001.1, forward strand.
TGCTGCGCGAACTGGCCCGCCGGGAGGGCGCCGACGCGCGGATGCCGTACACCTTCAACAGCGCCATCGGCTATGACGGCGCCGACGGATCGGCGCTGGAACTGTTCGGCCCGGAAGTCCACACCGAGAGCCAGACCCCGCAGGTGTGGCTGGACGTGTCGCCCTACGAGCGGCACGGCGGCCTCGTGGTCCAGTTCGACAGCGTGGACGAACTGTTCCCCGAGGGCTTGGTGGACGCGCTGGTCGACGGCTACCAACGGCTGCTCGAGGACCTGCGGCACCCGCGGTCGTGGGAGCGACGGGTCTTCGACCTGCGCCCGGACGACCAGCGCGCCCGCCACGCCCAAGTCAACGACACCGCGGCCGAAATTCCCGATCCCCTGCTCCCCCAGGCTTTCCTGGCCCGGGCGGAGTCCACTCCGGACGCCCCGGCGGTGATCACCAGCTCGGGCGAGACCAGCTACCGCGACCTGCACGCGCACGTCCAGCAGGCCGCCCGGTGGCTGCGCGAACGCGGGGTGCGCCGGGACGAGCCGGTCGGGCTGGTGATGACACGCGGCCCCGAACACGTGGCCGGCATTCTCGCCATCGTGCTCGCGGGCGGGGCGTACTTGCCGGTCGACGCCGGATTGCCCGCCGAGCGCCGGGCGCTCATGCTCGCCGACGGCGGCGCCCGGTTCGTGCTGTCCAACACCGGCTACACCGATCGCGACCGGGAGGTGCTGCGGCTGGACCTGACCCGGCAAGCCGACTCGGCCGCGCCGGTGGCTCCCCTGCCCGGCGCGGATCCCGAAGACCTGGCGTACGTGCTCTACACCTCGGGGACCACCGGCAAGCCCAAGGGCGTCATGGTGACCCACCGCGCGGTCGCCAACGTGGTCGCCGACTGCAACCGCCGGTTCGGCGTCGGCCCGGCCGACCGGTTCTTCGGCATCAGCATGTTCTCCTTCGACCTGTCGGTCTACGACGTGTTCGGCGCGCTCTCGGCCGGGGCGGCGGTGGTGCTGCCGGACGCGGACCGCAGTGCCGACCCGGCGCACTGGCTGCGGTTGTGCGGCCAGGCCGGGGTGACCGTCTGGAACTCGGTGCCCGCCATCGCCGGTCTGCTGCACGAGCAGGCCACCGCCGAGGGCGCCGAAGCACTGGCCACCCTGCGGCTGGTGATGCTGAGCGGGGACCGGGTGCCCCCGGCGCTGCCCGCCGCGCTCCGGGCGCTGCGCCCCGGTCTGGACGTCGTGTCACTGGGCGGGCCGACCGAGACGACCGTCTGGAACATCTCGCACCCGGTCGGGGCGCACGAGGACGGCTCCGAGTCCATTCCCTACGGCAGGCCCAATGCCAACAACCGGGCCTACGTCCTCGACGCGGCGGGGCGGCACCTCCCGGACTGGGTCACCGGGGAGATCTGCGCGGCGGGCACCGGCCTGGCCCGCGGTTACTGGGCGGACCCGGAGCGCACCGCCGAGCGGTTCACCGACGGCCTGGTGCCTGGTGAGCGCGTCTACCGCACCGGCGACCTCGGCCGGCGGCTGCCCACCGGGGAGCTCGAGATCCTCGGGCGGTCGGACTTCCAGATCAAGGTCAACGGCTACCGCATCGAGGCCGGTGAGGTGGAAACCCGGCTGGTCGCGCTGCCCGCGGTGCGCCGCGCCGTAGTGGCCCGCGAAGCAGGAGCCGGCGGCGACCGGCTGGTCGCGCACCTGGTGCCCGCGGGCGAGGCCAGGCCCACCGCCGCGGAACTGGGCGAGCCGTTGCGTGCGGTGCTGCCGCACTACATGGTGCCGTCCGGGGTGCACTGGCACGACGAGTTCCCGCTGACCCGCAACGGCAAGGTCGACCGCGCGAAGCTGCAAGAGCACCAGGCACCCACCGTGGCCACCGACGACGCGCCCCCGGACACCGAACTCGAGCGCGCGGTCGCCGAACTGTGGGCGGCGGTGCTCAAGTGCGAAGCGCCACCCGCCACCGCCACCCTGTTCGACCTCGGCGGTGACTCGCTGGCCGCCGCTCGCATCCTCGCGGGGGTGCGCAAGCGGTTCGGCGTCGGGCTGACCCTGGACCGGCTGCCCGAAGTGGACACGGTCCGGCGGATGGCCGCCACGATCGCCGCCACCCCGTCGCGGAAGGAGACCCGCTGATGAGCCTCACCCAGACCCGGGCCGCCCCGAACCTGCTCGGCTCGGCCCAGGTGATCAACAGCATCAACACCACACCGCCGCCGCCCGGGCACCGCCTGCACGTCGCCCGCCTGGACCAAACGCAGGACTGGGACCTGCGCGAGGTGCACGAAATGGCGGGCAGGCTGGCCGGCGCGCTGCTCGAGGCGGGCCTGCGGCGCGGCGACCGGATCGGTGTGCTGGCGCCCAACTGCCTCGAGTGGGTGCTGCTGGACCTCGCGGCACTGCGCATCGGCGCGGTGACCGTCGGGTTCGACCCGGCCAAGTTCGGCACCGACCCGGCGCTGATCCCCCGGTACGGCCTCGCGGTGTTGTTCGCCGACGGCGCCGGCGGAGGCGACGACGACCTCGACGACCCGGATGGCCGAGTCCGCCCGATCACCGACGCCCGCGCACTGGCCGCGGGCGCCGAGCCGCCCGAGCCGGTGCACTACGAACCGGACGACGTGACCACGCTCAAGCTCACCTCCGGCAGCACCGGTGAACCCAAGGGGATGACCGCCTCCGTGGGCAGCATCGACTCCGGGATCGCCGCGGTGCAGGAGATCTTCCGGCACGGCGAGCGGGACAACCTGTTCGTCTTCCTGCCGCTGGCCGTGCTGCAGCAGCGGTACTGGGTGTATTCGGCGTTGCACCACGGCCACGACGTCACCCTGAGCACCTACGAGGCCGCGTTCCCCACGCTGCGCCGGATCAAGCCGACCGTGGTCATGGGGGTGCCGGGGTTCTTCGCCACCGCCAAGGCCTACATCGAACGGCAGGTCGCCAGGACCGGGCCGGAGACCCCGCCCGCCGAGGCGCTGGCCGAAGGCGCTCGCCGGGTGTTCGGCGACCGCATCCGCTACCTCTGGACCGGTTCCGCACCGGCCGCCGGGGACGTGCTGCGGTTCTTCACCGACGCCGGGCTGCCCATCTACGAGGGCTACGGGTTGAACGAGACCTGCATCGTCACCAAGAACCACCCCGGCGCGCACCGGCCTGGCAGCGTCGGCAAGGTGCTGCCGCACAAGGAGGTGCTGATCGGCGACGACGGCGTGGTGAGTGTGCGCAGCCGGTTCCCGGTGTGCGGGCGCTACGAGTTCGCCCCGCCCGGGGCCTCCGAGCGGATGTTCCCCGAACCGGGGCTGGTCCGCACCGGTGACCTCGGCGAACTGGACGAGGACGGCTACCTCTACATCCGCGGCCGCGCCGACGACGTGATCGTGCTGGAGAACGGCCGCAAGGTGGTGGTGCAGCCGGTGGAGGACCACCTGCGCACCAGCCCGGCCATCGGCGAGTGCGTACTGTTCTGTCCCACCCAGACCTACCTGGTCGCCGTGGTGTCCCCGGCGTCGGTGCCCGCGGACACCGAGGCCATCGCCGGGCAGCTGGCCCGCACCAACGCCGCGTTCGGCGCCGACGAGCAGATCCGCAAGGTGGTCGTCGCGCCCGAACCGTTCAGCACCGGGAACGGGTTGCTGACCTCCCAGTTCAAGCCGCTGCGGGCACGCATCGCCGACCGGTTCCACGACGAAATCCACGATCCGAAAGGGAGCCTGCATGTTTGCTGACCCGTCCACCATCGACGACGCGGTGCGGGACAACCTGTCCCGGGTGCTCAGCACCCCGGTGGGGCCCGCCGAGCTCGACCCCGACCGCGACCTGGCCGAAGGCTACGGCCTGACCTCGATGCAGAAGGTGATGTTCCTGATGTCCGCCTGCGACGACACCGGTGTCGGCCTGGAAGTCTTCACCGAGCCGGACGTGGCCGCCATGCGCACGCTGCGCGACGTCACCACCGCGCTCGCGGCGCACGCTGGGGAGGGGGCCGAGTGAGCGCGCCGAACTGGGCCGAACTGGCCCGCACCGAGCTGTCCGACGAGCACGTGGTGCTGCGGCCGATCGCCGAGTCCGATCGAGAGCCGCTGCGCACGCAGGCGCTCGATCCGGCGCTCTGGCGGTACTTCGTGCAGCTGATCGAAACCGACGAGCAGTTCGACGCGTTCTTCGACGCCGCGGTGGCCGACCAGGCCGCGGGCGAGCGGGTGGTCTACGTGATCACCGACCGGGCTTCCGCGGCGGTGGCGGGGAGCATGAGCTTCTGCAGCATCAACCCGGCCGCGGGCAGGCTGGAGATCGGCTGGTCCTGGCTGGGCACCAAGTTCCACGGCCAGGGCATCAACCACTGGGCCAAGTACCTGATGCTGCGCGAGGCGTTCGACCACCTCGGCGCCGAGCGGGTCGAGTTCAAGACCGACGCGCTGAACAAGCAGGCCCGCCAGGGGCTGCGCAACATCGGCGCGGTCGAAGAAGGCATCCTGCGCAGCTTCAACCCGATGCCGGGCAACCGCCGCCGCGACGCGGTCTACTACAGCGTCCTGCGCGGCGAGTGGCCCGCGGTCGCGGCCAACCTGCTGGCGGGCAGGAAGGGAAGTGACGACGGCTCATGACCGTCCCACTCGTGCGCGCACACGGTGACGCGTTCACCCGCGGGCAGGCGCACGGCGCGACACTGGCGGACGGGTTGCGGGACTTCCTCGGCGACCGGCTGGCCCGCCTGAACGCGCTCTCCCCGGCCCCGCTCACGCTCGACGCGCTCCGGCCGGAGCTGGCCCGGTATGCCGCGGCGATCGACGAGCAGACCCCCGAGCTGGGCGCGGAACTGCGTGGCCTGGCCGCCGGCGCGGGGATCAGCGTCGACGAGGCGGTGCTGCTGCAGGTGCGCCGGGAACTACTCGGCTACCAGAAACTGCCGACGATGGGCGACTGCACCACCTACGCCCGGGCCGGCCGGCACCCCGTGCTGGCGCAGACGGTCGACCTCAACGGCGATCTCGACGACCACATCGCCGTGCTGGACGTGCGGGCCGGGCCGCGGCGGTCGCTGGTGCTGAGCTTCGGCGGCCTGCTCGGGTATCTCGGCGTCAACAGCGACGGGCTGGCCGTCGGGCTCAACCTGGTACTGGCGGGACGGTGGCGGCACGGGCTGACGCCGTACCTGGCGATCCGGCACCTGCTCGACACCGCGGGCACCGTCGCCGAGGCGCTGGAAGTGCTGCGCGGCCTGCGACTGGCCAGTTCCCGTTCGCTGACGCTGTGCGATCCGGGCACCACCGCCTGGGTCGAGGTCGCCGGTGACGAGCTGCGGGTGGTGCACGGCCAGGAATCCGCGCACACCAACCACTTCCTCCACCCGGACCTGTCCGCACAAGACGAACTGACCGTATTCGCCCGCAATTTCTCCAAGCTGCGCCTCAAAACCTGCCAGTCGGGCTTGGACCGGCTTCCGGTGCAGGCGTCCACAGAGGACCACTTCGCCCTGCTGTCCGCGGATCCGGTGCGGGTGGCCGGTACCGGCGACATCCGCCGCGAGCGGACCGTCGCCGCGGTGGTGCTGCGACCCGGCCACGGGGAACTGCACGTGCGCCCCGGCGACCCGGCCACCTCGCCGACCGAGACCTTCGTGATGTAGCACCCGAGAGGAGGCACTCCGGTGCCCGACTGGTTCCTCACCCGCGGCGACGGCCGTCCCGCCCGGGTCTTCTGCTTCCCCTACGCGGGCGGCGATCCGCGTGCCTACCTGGACTGGCAACCGCTCCTCGACGACTGCGCCGACATCGTCGCGGTGTGCCCGCCGGGCAAGGCGCACCGCGCGCACGAGCCACTGCCGGATTTCGTCGGCCTGGCCGACCAGCTCGCCGAAGCCATCACCGCCGAGGTCGCCCGCGACCCGCGGCCGGTGCAGCTGTTCGGCCACAGTTTCGGCGGCCTGCTGGGGTTCGAGGTCGCCCGCCGGCTGCGCGACGTGCCCGCGGTGGGGCACCTGACCGCTTCCGGTATCTCCGCGCCGTCGCTGCTGCCCTCCGCCCGGGTCCGCGAGATGTCCGCATTGGACGGTGCCGAGTTCGCCGAGGCGCTCGCGTTCTTCGGGCAGTTCCCGCCCGAGGTCGTCGCCGACCGGGAGGTGCTGGACCTGCTGCTGCCCGGGCTCAAGGCCGACTTCGAGCTGGCCGTGGGCTACCGGTACCAGCCGGCGCCGCCACTGCGGATCGGTGTTTCGGTGATCGCCGGCGCCGGGGACCCGCACGTCGGTGAACCACAGCTCGCCCCATGGGCCCAGGAGTGCACCGAGCCGCCCGAACACCGCCGCGCCCCGGGCGGCCACTTCTACTTCGACCCCGATCCGGCCCCGGTCGTGTCGCTGTTGCGGACGCACGCCGAGGCGGCCACGCACGTGGAGGTGATCTGATGGCCGCCGGGGTTTTCCTCAGCGGAGCCCGCTACGTGCTCGGCGAACAGGAGGTCCACCACACCGAACTACCCGGCCTGGAAGCCAAGGCGGCGGAGTACGGGCTCGCCGTCAACGCAGGCCTGTGGGGCTGGGGCAGCGTGTTCCGCACCGAGCGCGGCCTGGACGACCTCGCCGTGGAGGCGGGCGCGAAAACCCTGCGGGCGTGCGGGATCGACCCTGGTGAGGTGGACGCGCTGGTCTTCTGCTGCACTTCCTCGCCAGGGCCGCCGGAGGGGCACGGCGGCTTCCTCCGCGGTGTGCTCACCCGCCTCGGACTCGGTGACATCGCCGTCTACGGGGTGGGCATGGGCCGCTGCGTCAACCTGCTGTCCGGCCTGGACATCGCCACCGCGCTGGTCACCACCGGCCGGTACCGGCGCGTCCTCGTCGTCACCACCGACCGGGTGTTCGACGAGGACACCCGCATCACCGGGTACGCGCTGTTCAGCGATGGCGGTGCGGCGTGCCTGGTCCACGCGGAGGCGAACGGCGAGGCGAACGACGGAGCCTACGAGGTGCTGGGATGCGCGTCCGCGCAGGAGACCGCGTCGCTCGACTGGTCCTCGGAGATCAGTTCGGACCTGGCCAAGCGGGTCAACGAGGAACTGCTCGGGCCGAGGGGGATGCGGACCGCCGAAGTGGACGCGTTGCTGCACGCCAACATCTACCTCCCGCTGCTGGTGATGAAGGAGCGGCAGGCCGGGTTCGGCACCGGCCAGCTGGACACCACGAACACCACCCGGGTCGGGCACTGCTTCGCCGCCGACCCGCTGATCAACCTCGCCGACCGCGAAGCCTCGGGCCGGACGCGCCCCGGCGGGTACTACCTGCTGGCCTCGAGCGTGCCCGGTTCCCGCATCGGGGTACTGGCCCGCAAACCGGGAGGAGCAACCCATGTCCGCTGAGCCGACCCACGTCCCCGACGACACCACCACCTCGTTGCCGCGCAGGCCGTTCCACTTCACGCCCGGCACCGGCGAGGCCGTCGACGCGGTGCTCGCCGCGGGCCCGCACGAGGTGTTCCGCACGCTCGTGCGGGATCGCGAGTCCGAGGTGACGCTGCTGCTCGCCCGCCGGGTGCTGCACGGCTTCCTCGGCCGCGCCGCCGGCCTGACGGGCGGGCCGCCCGACGGCGACCTTTCCGCCGCCGTGCACGGCCTGATCGAGGGGACCCGCGACGAGTTGGCTCCGGCACTGGCCGCGCTCAACGGTGCCGAACCGGGTGTGCGCGCCGAGGTGCTGCGTCAGCGTGGCGTGGTCGCGTTGCTCGCCGGGTGCTGGCTGGACGCGGTGTCACAGCCGGCCACTCAGCCCGCCGTGGTGGTCAACCGGCTGTTCGCGCAGCACTTCGAGCTCGCGGGCGGCGGAGACCCGCTCAGGTCCGCGCACCACCACCGGGCCCGCGCGCTCGAGGATGCCGGAGCCGCGTTGCCCGGCATCGCCGCCGCGGACTTCCTCGACCGGGCGAACGCCCGCCCGGCGACGGCGCTGCTGGCCTGCTTCCCGCTGGCGCTTTCGGTCCTGCCCGGCAATTTCCTGCCCGAGGTCGTCGGTGTGCACCACGCGTTCCATCGGCTCGGCATCGACGACCGGCTGCTCGGCACTCCCCCGCCCGTACCGCCCGCCGAGCTCGACGAGCTGCTCGCCGAGTACGCCGCCCAGGCGGATCCCGTGGACCAGGCGCGGCTGCTGGCCGCGGTGGCGCTGACCGTGCAACTGGAACGCGAGCACGTCGGGTTGCTCACCGAGCTGGCCGAGTTCCGCCGGACGCGGACGCTGGAGTCCGAAGTGGCCGAGGTGATCTCCCGGCACGCACCACTGGCCGGCCGCCAGCACGGGCGGGCGGCGGTCGGCGACCGGTCGCTGGTGGAGGTGTTCGCCGAATTCGGCCGTACGGCGGGTGGCGCCGATCCGGCCGCGCTCGCCCACTTCCTCACGGAGTTCCGCGAATCGCCCTACCTGGCCGAACTCCCCGGCGGGGACTGCCGGTTCCTGGCCGCGATCCGGTTCGGCGGGCCCATGTTCGGCATCTTCGACGAACGGGAGGCCGCCCTGCTCGCCGACTGGGTGGCGACCGTCCACAATGGAGAACGCGGCGAGATCGTCGTCCGGCCGAACACCGTCGGCGACCACGTCGTGGACCGCTGGTGGCCCGCCGTGGCCGACGCCCACCCGGATGACGTGGTCTTCGACGACACGCCCCCGTCCGGCGACCGGGAACTGTTCTACCGCCTGGTCAACATCGAGAACTGGGCGAACACCCTGCCCTTGGCTGCCGAGCGCGCCGAGCAGTGCTTCGTCGACGCGCAGGTGCTGTTCGAGCACGGCGCGGGCGGGCGGTACACCGACGCCAGCTTCTTCGACTACGACCCCGACGCCCTGTACGCGCGGGCGGAGAATATCTACTGGGAAAAGCTGGTCGACCCGTACGAGCCGCTGACCGAGGTGCCCGACGCCGACGAGGTGCGGTTCCGGCAGAGCACCTACCACCTGACCTACCTGATCGACGGCGCCTGGCTGCACCGGGTCGGCAGGCTCGGCCGCCGGGAACGGGAAAGCGACGGGATGCTGTTCCGCATCCACGCCGACGAGATGGGCAACGGCGACCTGCGCAAGAACCACCTCACCCTCACCCGGCGCGCGCTGGCCAGCCAGGGCACGCGACTGCCGCACATCCGCACCGAGGAGTTCGTCGACCAGGACGACCTGCCCGACGACATGTACGGTTTCGCGCTGCAGCAGCTGTCGATGTGCCTGTTCCCCGACCGGTTCTACAACGAGATCCTCGGCTACAACCTCGCGATCGAGATGTTCGGCTCCGGGGAGATGCGCCTGCACGAGATCCAGAAGCTGCGCCACCACGGCTTCGACGACTGCTACGAGCAGGCGCACCTGACCATCGACAACTTCTCCGCAGGCCACGCCAAGCAAGCCGCCGACATCATCGTCGCCTACCTCGACCGGGTCCGCCGCACCAGCGGTGAAGCCGCGGTGGCGGGGGAATGGCACCGGGTCTGGCGCGGTTATGCCTCCTTCGCCTATTTCCTGGAGCAGCCGTTGCTGCGTGAGGTCGCGTCCGGGCCGCCGGTCGCCCAACCCGTGCCGGAAGACGCGGAGCTGGTGCTGTGAAAGCGCCGTACCTCGTCCTGCGCCACGAAACCAGGCCGACCGAACGACGGGCACCACTGACGCCGGCCACCGCCGCCGACCTGATCCGGCAGGGGCTGACGGTCACCGTCGAACGATCACCGCAGCGCGTGTTCCCCGACGAGGAATACGCCGCCGCGGGCTGCACACTGGTCCCGGCGGGCAGTTGGCCGGACGCACCCGATGACGCGTACGTGCTCGGGCTCAAAGAACTGCCGCGGCACCCGGACGCGCTGCGGCACCGGCACATCTACTTCGGACACGCCTACAAGGGCCAACCCGGCGCGGCCGACCTGCTGCGCCGCTTCACCCAGGGCGGCGGGGCGCTGCTGGACCTGGAGAGCCTGGTCGACGAGCACGGCCGCCGGGTCGCGGCGTTCGGCTACTGGGCCGGGTACACCGGCGCCGCCCTGGCCGTGCTGCGCCACGGTGGCGAGCTGACCGATCCGCTGACCCCGACCACGCGCGAAGCTCTCGAAGCGGCGCTGAAAGCCGACCGGAAACCCTTGCGGGCACTGGTGATCGGTGCCCTCGGGCGCTGCGGGGGTGGCGCGGTCGACGCGCTGACCGCCGCCGGGGCGGAGGTGACCCGGTGGGACGTGGCCGAGACCGCGAACCTCGACGTACGGGCCTTGCTGGACCACGACATCCTGGTCAACGCGGTGCTGGCCACCGGCCCGATCGAGCCGTTCCTCACCCCGGCCGCGCTGCGCGGCCCGCACCGGCTGTCCGTGGTCGCCGACGTCACCTGCGACGTCGGGTCCCCGTTCCACGCGCTGCCGATCTACCACGAGACCACCACGTGGCAGCGTCCCGCGCGCCGCGTCGACGGTGGGCTCGACGTGATCGCCATCGACAACCTGCCGTCGCTGCTGCCCCGCGAGGCCACCGCGGACTTCGCCGCGGACCTCGCACCGCACCTGGCGCTGCTGGGCGACGGCGCGATCTGGCGACGCTGCCTGACCGCGTTCACCACGGCCGCTGACCGACACGGCCCGCACTGGAAGGGAAGCAATGCCTGACAACACGACCGTGCACTGGGTCGGCACCGGACTGTCCACCGGCCCCGGCCTCGCCGGGCTGTCCCGGCACGCTCGCGTGCTGGTCTGGGGCCGCACCGCGGCCAAGGCCGCCGGCTGCCTGGACCGGCTGGACGTCCGGGGTGAACCGCGGGCGTACACCCCGGACGCGCTGGCGGCGGAGATCGCGCCGGGAGACGTCGTCGTGTCCATGCTGCCCGGTACCGAACACCCCGGGCTACTGCGGATCTGCCTCGACAACGGCGCGCACTTCGCGTGCAGCAGCTACGCCTCGGACGAAATCCGCGCCGGTGCACGGGAAGCGGGCGAACGCGGGCTGACCGTGCTCACCGAAATCGGCCTGGACCCCGGCCTCGACCACTTGTTCGCGGACGTGCTGGTGGACCAGGCGGTACGCGCGCTCGGTTCGGACGCACGGGTCACCGCGTCGTTCACCTCGTACTGCGGCGGTGTGCCCGCGGAACCCAACGAGTTCCGCTACCGGTTCAGCTGGGCGCCACGCGGGGTGCTGACCGCGTTGCTCAGCCCGGCGCACTACGTCGAGCAGGGCGCCAAGCAGGTCGCCGACCGGCCGTGGGAGGTGGCCCGGCCGCTGGAGGTCGACGGCGAGCGGTTCGAGGTCTACCCCAACCGGGACAGCCTGCCCTACATCAGCCAGTACGGTTTCCCGCCGAGGTGGCAGCTGGACACCTTCGTGCGCGGCACCCTGCGCCTGGACGGCTGGCTGGACGCGTGGGCCGAGGTGTTCGACGAGCTCCGGACCGGCGACCCCGGCCGGATCACCGAACTGGCCGCCGAACTCGCCGCCCGCCACCCGACCCGCCCGCAGGATCGTGACCGGGTGGTGCTGGCGGTGGGCTTGTCCGCCACGCGCGCGGACGGGCAGAGCTGGTCGGGGCGGTACTCACTGGACCTGACCGGCGAGCCGGGGGCGAGCGCAATGGCCCGCTGCGTGTCGCTGCCACTGGCGCACGGCATCGGCGAACTGCTCGCCGACGCCCTGCCCGCCGGTCTGGTGCAGGGCGCCCCGGACCCGGCCACCGCCGGGCGCTGGCTCGAGCACCTCACCGCACAGGGCCTGCCGATCCGTTCCAGCGGTGCGCCGGACCGATCCGCCAGCCCGGCCCACTGATTCCGACGACCTGCGAGGAGCAGCATGACCCCGTCCGCCGACCTGCCCGGTGCCGTCATCCTCACCGGTTCCTTCCCGGTGATCCGGCGCAACCCGCTCTACCTCGACGAACTGACCGGCCGTGGCCTGCGCATCCTGGTGATCACCGCCGAGGCCTACCGGGACCAGGCGAGCGCCGCGATGGCCGCCCCGGACAACCCGGCTTCGCAGATCACCGAAATCGCCTACGTCACCGGTGACTTCACCGTGCAGGGTGCCTTCCTCGCCGGGGCCGTCGCCCACGCCACCGCGTGGCGCGCGAAGTACCGCCTGGTGGGCGCCTACGCGGTGGGCGACTACCTGGCGGAGCCCACGGGGTTGCTCTGCGACGCGCTGGGCGTGCCCTCCCCCGGGCTGCGCGCCAGCCGTGCGTGCCGCAGCAAGTACCTGCAGCGCTGGTACGTCCCGGAACTGAGCCCGCCGTCGCTGACCATCCCCGCGGGAGAACGCGGGAGCACCGACCTGTCCGGGGTCACCTATCCGGCCGTGGTCAAGCCGGCCGCCCGCGCGTCCAGCTCCGGCGTGGAGACCGTGCGCGACGAGGCCGAACTGCGCGAACGCCTGGCGGGCTACCCCGACCACGAGGTGGTGCTGGTCGAGCAGAAGGTCATCGGCCCGGAGTACTCGGTGGAAAGCCTGGTGCAGCACGGCGAGATCATCTTCGCCTCGGTCACCGGCAAGGAGACCACCGACTCGCACGCCCGCACCTTCGTCGAACTCGCGCACAGCGTCCCCACCGCCGACGACGGCGTCCGCGAGCGCGTGCTGGCCGCCAACCGCGACCTGCTGACCGCACTCGCCTTCGCCGACGGCATCGCCCACTCCGAGTGGCGGGTCGGCCAGGACGGCACCCCGCGGCTGATGGAGATCGCCGGGCGCACCCCCGGCGACGGCTTGCTGGTGCTCTACCACCTGGCCACCGGCGCCCCGCTGGAGCCGGAGATCATCCGCATCGCCCTCGGCGAGACCGCGTCCTACCCCCGGCCCAGCCGCTACGCCCGGCAGGTCTACCTCGAACACGAACCCGGCGAACTCGCCGACGTCATCGTCGACTGGCCCGGCCTCGCGCCGGTGTGGATCGGCTCCAGCGGCGTGTGGCCGGACATCCTGCCCGGCGCCCCGGACGACGCCCCCACCCTCCGGGCGGTGCTGGTCCACCAGTCGCGTGGCACCGAACTGGGCCCGCTGACCAGTTCCGACGACCGTTCGGTGAGCTTCTTCATCGACGCGGCCACTCCTGGCGAGCTGGACGAACTGGAGAAGCAGGTGCGAGCCGCGGTCACCATCGAGGTGACGGCCAGGTGACCGAGCGCGCCCAGGTCCTGTCCACCCTCCGGGTGGCCCCGACCGCGGTCCGCACGCTGCTGGCCGGTGTGTTCGTCAACCGCCTCAGCGGTTTCCTCAACATCTTCCTGGTGCTGTTCCTGACCGGCACCGGGCGGACCGAGGAGCAGGCCGCGCTCGCGGTGGGCGTCTACGGCGCGGGCGCCGTGGCCGGGGTGCTCGTCGGCGGCCTGTTCGCCGCCCGGATCGGCGCCCGGACCGCGACGGTGGTGAGCATGAGCAGTGCCGGGGTGCTGACGGCCGCGCTGCTCTACCTGCCGTCCTACCCGCTGCTGCTGGTGGCGGTCGCCCTCGCCGGTGTCGCCGCCCAGTTCTACCGGCCCGCCTCGGCCACCCTGCTGTCCGACCTGGTCCCGGCCGGGCAGCAGGTGATGATCTTCGCGATGTACCGGTTCTGCCTCAACGTGGGGGCCACCGTCGCCCCGCTGCTCGGGCTGGGCCTGTACCACCTGGCGGGCGACGCCTACGGCCCGGTGTTCTGGGCCGAGGGCCTGATCGCCCTGGCCTACGCCGTGCTGGCCGCGGTGACCCTGCCGCCGGGCAGGCGCCCGGCGGCGGTGGTCCCGGCGGACACCCGTGGCGGCTACCGGGACATGCTGCGGGACCGCCGGTACGTGCTGTACCTGGTGGCGATGTTCTTCCAGGGCGCGGTGTACGTGCAGTACCTGTCCACCCTGCCGCTGGACGTGAGCGCCGGCGGTCTCCCGGTGTTCTGGTACACCCTGGCCGTGTCGTTGAACGGCCTGGTCGTCATCGCGGTCGAACTGCCCGCCACCAAGTACACCCAGGCCTGGCCGATGCGCCTGACGCTGTGTCTCGGCCTGGCGCTGATCGGCATCGGCGTCGCGGCCTACGGCTTACCCGCCGGCCCGGCGGTGATCCTGGCGGCGACGTTGGTCTGGTCGCTCGGCGAGGTGATCGGCGGGCCCGCCACCTACGCCTACCCGGGCATCACCGCGCCACCCCACCTGAAAAGCCACTACATCAGCGCGTTCCAGCTCATGCTGGGCCTCGGCACGGCGATCGGCCCGGTGCTCGGCGGCTGGCTGTTCCTGACCCTGCACCACCAGGTTTGGCCGGTTCTCGCGATCGCCTCGGTGATAGCGACGGCACTGACCTGGGTGGCCACCAAACCGCCGTCCCCCGCTCGGGCCGAGGAAAAGCCGCTGGAGGAGGTCGCGTAGGGCCTGGGACAAAGACATCCGGCCGGAGACGACCGCCCGGCGTCCACAAGGGACTGCTACACCGAACTCGCCGCAACCTCGGTCTTCGTCGGCGCCCGATGTCGCAAGGTGGCCTGCCACTTCAGCCCCGGCTCGGCGAGCCACTGGAGCGGGCGGTGAACCTGGCCGCGCTTTCGGCGAGCAGGGACACCATCGTCGTGACGTGCGCGGGCGGGCGGTCGCGGTGCACGGTGTGGATCTCGCGCACCGGCCGCCTGCCGGTCAGGTCGCGCACCACCAGCCCGTCCTGACCGGCTCCGGCCAGCAGCGTGTCCGGCACGAAGGACACGCCGAGCCCCGCCCGCACGAGCGCGAGGATCACCGCGTAGTCCCGGGTTTCGTAGGCCACGCGTGGCGCCACCCCCGTTTCGGCCACCAGGCTTTCGAAGCACACCCGGCTCGGCGCGGCGTCGTCGCCGGAGATCCAGTCGTCCTCGGCGAAGTCCTCGAACCGCGGCCGCCGGGCGTTCGCCAGCGCGTGGTCGGCGGGCAGCACGAGGCGCAGGCGGTCGGCCAGCAGCGGCCGCCGCGCCAGGCCACGCGACGGCGGCAGCCGGACGCCCGGGTAGCGGTGGGTGATCAGCAGGTCGAGGTCGCCGGAGAGCACCAGGTCGTAGCCGTCCGGTGGTTCGAGATCGGTCAGGCGCAGGCGGGTCCGCGGGTGCGCTTGGCGGAAGGCCCGGAGCGCGGGCGGGAGCAGCACCTGCCCCGCGGTGGCGAACGCGCCGACGCTCAGGTCGGTGGCAGGCAGTTCGCGCAGTTCCGCGATGGCCAGCTCGGCGGCCCGCAGTTCACCGGTGATCGCCTCGCCGTGGGCGACCAGCAGCCGTCCCGCCTCGGTCAGGGCCGCGCCGGTCGGCCGCCGGTCCAGCAGCGCGCAGCCGACCTCGCGCTCCAGCCGGGCGAGTTGCTGCGACAACGCGGACGGGGTGAACCCCATGCGGCGCGCGGCGGTGGCGATGGACCCGGCGTGCGCGACCTCGACCAGCACCCGCAGCCGTTCGGCGGTGATCACCCCCTAAGTATCGCTAACGTCCGGCAAGTGATCAGCGCTGGTCGCTAACGGCTTCCCTGGCGCATGGTGGAGCCATGACAGCCACGCTCACCACCGAGGTCACCGCTGCCGCCGAGCGCATCCGCCCGTACGTCCGGCGTACGCCGCTGCTGCACGCGGAGGTCGACGGCAGGCCGCTCGCACTCAAGCTCGAACACCTCCAGCGGACCGGCTCCTTCAAACTGCGCGGTGCGCTCAACGCGCTGCTCGCCGGGGACCGGCCGGCCGAGGTGGTGACCGCGTCCGGTGGCAACCACGGGATCGGGGTGGCGACCGCCGCCGCGATCCTCGGCCTGCGCGCCACCGTTTTCGTGCCGGACTCGGTGCCGGACGGCAAGGCGCGACGCATCGAACGGGCCGGGGCGCGCTTGGTCCGAGCGGGCTCGACCTACTTCGACGCCGCCGACGCGGCGCGGGAAGCCGCCGGGCCGGGAATCCGGTACGTCGAGGCGTACAACGACCCCGTGGTGATCGCCGGGCAGGGCACGGTCGCGGCCGAGATCGTCGCGGACGCACCGGAGGTGGACTCGATCGCGGTCGCCGTCGGGGGCGGTGGCCTCGCGGCGGGCGTCGCCCTGGGTGGTGCGGGCCGGTTGACCGTCGCGGTCGAACCGGAGCGGTGCGCGTGCCTGCACCACGCGCTCGCCGCGGGCGAACCGGTGGACACCGAAGTGGTCTCCGTCGCCGCGTCGGCGCTCGGCGCCACACGCACCGGCGCAATCCCGTTCGGGATCCTGTCGAGCCACCCGGTGCGCTCGCTGCTGGTCGCCGAAACCGACATCCTGGCCGCACGCGACCGGCTGTGGGAGGAGTTCCGGCTCGCCGTCGAACCGGCGGCCGCGGTGCCGTTCGCCGCGTGGCTGACCGGCCAGGTCCCCGGAGACCACCCGTGCGTCATCCTGTGCGGTGCCAACGCGGACTGGACCCCGTAGCGCCAAGCCGCGGTGGCGCCGGGGCCGGGGCGCGGCCCGGCCGGCAGTGCGTCGATCCGCTCGTCGACGAGCTCCTGGATCCGCGGCTGGACAGCGAAAGCCGGGGTGGATTCAGGCTCGGCCCGTTCCCTCGCGGGCGAAGTGCGGTTCCGCCGCTTCCAGCCGCGGTACCGGGACGCCCAACCGCCGTGCTTCGGCCAGGGTGTCCCGGCAGACCTCACGCGGTTCCTCGGCGTCGGGATTGGAGTGCGCCGCGAGACTCAGGCGCGCGAGCGCGAAATGAGTGGTCAGCCAGGCGAGCGCGGGGGCCGTCAGCCAGGTGGGCGCCCGGAACGGCAGCACACCGACCCGGTGCCGTCGCAGGTCGACGCCGCGCGCCTCGAGGAGCGGCAGCAGTTCGCGGCCGGTCAGCAGCCCTTCGCGCAGACCGCCCGTTGCCCCGGCCAGCTGGGACAGGGAACCCAGCCGCAGGCCCTGCGAGAGCAGGCCGGCGTCCGACACGAAATGGACCCACAGCCAGCCGCGGAAGTCGGGCTGCTCCTTGATCCGGAGCCCGGCTTCGCGGAACGCCTGGCGCACGGCCCGCTCCCGGCCGGTCGGGGGCCGGCCGAGGGTGCCGAAGACGACCGAGGGCAGCAGCGCTCCGCGGAGCACGCCGTCCGCGTCGAAACCGCCGCCCGCGACGGGAAAGCCCCACGCGATCCGGTCGGGAGGGAGTGCGCCGATCGTGGCTGTCGGCTCGGTCCAGAGGTTGCCGAAGACCAGCACCGTGGCGTGGCCGACGCGCGGGGCCAGGAAGGCCGTCGCCTCCGCGAGGCGGTGGTGCGGCACGCTGAGCACGATCAGGTCGAAGTCGTGGTCCGGCTCCAGCGCCTCGCGGAGGCGCACCGGCCACCTCTCGACGACGCGCTGCCCCCACACCCGGCGCCGCGCATCGATGAGGTCGAGGTCCACCGCGTCTCCGTACCTCGCCGCGCGACCCGGCCGGACGTAGAACTCGACGTTGTGTCCCGCCTGTTCCAGGGCCCAGCCGTAGATGGTGGCGACCACGCCCCGCCCGAACATCAGGATCTTCACACTGCACCTCGTGGGGTACGATCAATCTGGAGACAATCTCCACTTTTCAACATATGGAGGTCATCTCCATTTGTCAACGCGAGGGAGCGCATGACCGTCGACAAGCCGCTACGGGCCGACGCCCGGCGCAACCGCGACGCCCTGATCGCCAAGGCACGAGAGGTCTTCGACGCCGGCGATTTCTTCGACCTGCGCTTCGACGACTTCGCCGGCCTGGCCGGGGTGGGCACCGGCACGCTGTACCGCCACTTCCCCACCCGGGAGGCCCTGGCCGAGGCGGTCTACCACGGGGAGGTCGCCACGCTGTGCGACCGCGCCCGCGAACTTCAGGCGACGCTGCCCGCGGCGGAGGCTCTGGCGACCTTCCTGCGCGGCATGGTCGACCACATCCACGCCCACCAGGGCCTCGCCCGGACGCTGGCCACGCTCATGGCCACCGGCTCGGACACCCTCACCGAGGGCAGCCAGGCACTGGAGCAGGCCGTCACCGACCTGGTGGCCGCCGCCGTGCGGGACGGCACCATCCGCGACGACGTGCGTGCCGGTGCCATCATGATGGCCCTGCACGGCATCGGCGCGGCCCACGACCGCCCCGACTGGCGAACCGAAGCCGACGGCGTCATCACCCTCGTACTGGACGGGCTGCACCGCCCGCACGCAGACGGCTAGCCCGCACGATCCGGCCGGCGCCGCCGGGGAACCCGGTGCACGACCGGGAATGAGCGGGTCGCTCGGGCTCGCGTTTCGGTAGGTGGAGCAGCCCAGCCTGCGGACGGCGAGGCGGTGGGCGGCGCTACAGTCCGGCTCGGTCGAGTAATGCGTACATGCGGTCGACGGGAAGCGCCGGGTTCGCGGCGGCGGCCTTGGCGACGTCCGGGGAGTCGTCGGTCAGCAGGGTGTCCAGCATCGACACGGGAATCCGCGGGTGCCGGGCGGCGGCGGAGCGCACCAACGCTTCGGTGTCACCCGCCAGGGCCGCGATCAGGTCTGGTCCTTTGGCGGCGAGCACGCGGAGACGGGCGTCGTCGCTGGTCGCCAGCCTGGTGAAGGCCTCCGGCGGGAAGTTCGGGTGTTCGGTGATGCGGGGCCGGAACTTCGGGTGCTCACCGTGTTCGCTGACCAGGCGTTCGAGGATGTCTCCCGGGGTGTCGGGGCGGTGTGCCACGATGCGCCGGACCTGGACGTCTTCGTGCGTGTGCAGGCGCCGCACCACGTCTGCGGGCAGGTCCGCGGACAGGGCGGTGGCTCGTCGGAAGCACGGGATGGGCGAGTCGAGGTGGGCGAGACGCTCGGCGAGCGGGCGGGACGGCAACCAGGACGGCACGTCGTGGCCGAGCAGTGTCAGGGCGATGGCGACCTCGTCGAAGTCGCCATCGCGCTCGGCGAGCAATGCGGCGTGCAGTTCTCTGCGACACTGCTCGTCCAGGTCCTCGCGGAGCAGGACGCGGGAGCGAACGTAGGGACTCGGGTCCTGTGCCAGCCGGTCACGGGCCGCGGCGGGCAGGGTCGGATTCACGGCCACCTCGGCGCGTAGTTCCTCCTCCCCTGCCAGACACTCCCGCACCGCCTCCGCCGTCAGCGTGGCGTAGGAGGCCACTTTCCCACGGGTGGCCTCGTCGGCCAGCAACGCGGAGTGCAGATCGACGGGTGCGGGCGGGTGTGGATAGCCCGCCGCGGCTCTGCGGACACGAGGGTCGGGGTCGGCCAGCAGTTCCAGTCGCACCGCGACGGGCATGGTGTCCCAGGTACCGGCGACCGCTTCGCGCAGCACCGGATCCTCGTGGTGGACCAGACCGGCGAGGCCGCCCTGACCCGCGTACTCGGCGAGGTCGCCGGGCGTGACGCGGTTGCCGACCTCGATCATGTCCGCGACGAATCGGCGTCGCGCTTCCCGGACCTCGGCAGCGGGGTGTTCGGCGATGCGCCGCCGGGTTGCCTCCGACTGCCGTGGCGAGGCCAGAACCAGCGCGATGGTCGAGTCGCCGGTGGCCAGCAACCGCTCGACCACGCTGTCCGGCAGAGCCGATCGCCGCCGCGCGATCTCCACCGCCGCCGGCCGCAGGGCCGCGAGCCGGAACAGGACTTCGGGCGGGGCCGCGGGATTCGCGGCCAACCCGAGCAGACCGTCGTCCATGATCGCCACTGTAGTCACCGGTCCGCGCCGCCGAAGGTGCTTTGCCGCCCACCCCCGGCCGGGGCGCTCAGCGGTCGATGACCGGGAGGACCAGCCTGCTGGGGCGGGCGCCGCCGTGGTGGACGGTGGTGTCGGCGACGACCATGTCCTCCAGCGCCTCGGCGCAGATCACGCCGCCGGTGTTGGAGTTGCGGTCGTAGTGCGGGAAGTTGCTGCCCGACACGTCGAGGCGGATGCGGTGACCGGGCCGGAACACGTTCGAGGTGACCGACATGGGCACGGTGACCTCGTAGACCTCACCGGGGGTCATCAGCTCCGGTTCGGACAGGCTGTCGCGGTAGCGCAGCCGCAGGATGCCGTCGCACAGGTTGATCGCCCGGCCGTCGGGGAACACGTCGACGAGCTTGGCGGTGATGTCGGTGTCCACAGTGGACGCCGAGACGAACACCTTCAGCTCCACGAACCCGGTGACCTCCACGGGCTCGGTGAGGACCGGGCCGGTGTAGCAGAGCACGTCGGGGCGGCCGTCGACCACACGCTGGTCGACCGGTCCGACGAGGCCGGGCAGGCTCGGCAGCAGGGCGCCACCGGCGGTGGGCAGCGGGTCGCGGGGGTCGTAGCGGAACCCGTCGCTGCCCTCGGTGGCGGGAGCCTCCCACTGGAGACCGCCGTCGCCGTCGCGGGTGTTGGCGGCACCGCCGCTGGTCAGGTAGTAGTCGGTGTACCGCGTATCGGGCAGCGGCCAGTCGGCCTCCTCGCGCCACTCGTCGATCCCCATCACGAAGATCCGCACCCGCGGGGCGGGCGTCGCGGGGGCCGTGCCCCTGAGGTGCTCATCGAAGAACTCGATGTGCGAGGGAGCCAGGTCCTCGGTGGCCAGCGGCCCGAAGTAGCGGTCGGGGAACGAACCGCTCATGTTGATGTGGTCCCACGGCCCGATGACCAGCCGGGACTGCTCCCTGGCCGCCTCGGAGCCGCCTCGGGTGCGGACGCGGACGAAGTCGGCGACCTGCCCGTGGACCTTGAGGTCGTACCAGCCGCCGGTCGCCAGCACCGGCACGGTGACCTCCCCGATCCGCGCCGACCAGTCCTGAGCCTTCCAGTACTCGTCGAAGTCGGGGTGGGCCAGCCAGTCGTCCAGCCAGCGGCCGGTGCCCAGAACCGGGTGGGCGGCGACGGGTGTCGCCTCGTTGAGTGGCAGCGGGTCGAGCACAGCCCCGCCGAGCCGCTTGAGCGACGAGGCGTCGGTGATTTCTCCACGCTTCAGGGACCGCTGCTCGTCGTAGGCGTACATCATGGCGTTCCAGAAGGTCACCAGGCTCAGGCACAGGGCCCCGCCCTGGGAGTACCAGAGCCCGGAGTACCAGTTCGCGGAGGCGACGGCGGGGGCGATGGCCTTCATGCCCGGGCCGTCACCCAGGGCCAGGCCCCACTGGGTCATGCCCAGGTAGGAACCACCGTAGGCGCCGACCGTGCCGTCGTACCAGTCCTGCTCGGCCAGCCAGGCCAGGACGTCTTCGCCGTCGGCGATCTCGTGGACTTTCGGGGTGAAGTCACCATCGGATTCGAAGGCCCCGCGGACGTCCTGCATGACCACGGCGTAACCGGCGTGGACGAACGACAGCACCGACGGGATCGGGGAGGCGGGGCTCCCGGCGGAGAGGGCCGCCTCCTTGTCGTAGGGATGGCGGACCAGCAGGGTGGGCGCCTTGCCCTCCGCCGGGCGCCAGACGTTGGCGCGCAGGGTCACCCCGTCCCGGGTGGTCATGGGCACATTGCGCTCATAGACGCAGGTCATCGAGTCTCCTTTTCGGGATCACTTTCGCGGGCGGGAGGCGGGTCAGCGGATGGAGGAGCCGATCGAGAGGCCGCCGTCGACGTCGAGGACGACGCCGGTGAGGTAGCCGGCGGCCTTCGAGGCCAGGAACGCGGCGGCCTCGGCGATGTCGGCGGGCCTGCCGGTGTGCCGCATGGGGATCTTGGCGGTGAGCTTGTCCCGGGCGGAGCCGTTCATCGAGGCCAGCATCGGGGTCTCGATGAGCCCGGGGGCGATGGCGTTGGCGGTGATGCCGTGCCGCGCGCCCTCCAGGGCCAGGGTTCGGGTGAGCCCGACGATGCCCGCCTTGGCCGCGACGTAGTTGGCCTGCCCGAAGTTGCCCCGCCAGGACATGGAGGAGAAGCTGACGATCCGGCCGTAGCCGCGCTCCTTCATGCCGGGGAAGACGGCCCGGGCGCAGTGGAAGGACCCGCCGAGGCTGACGTCGAGGACCACGCGCCAGTCCTCGTCGGTGATGTCCTCGACGCGGTTGTCGCGGATGATCCCGGCGTTGTTGACCAGGACGTCGATCGAGCCGTGCTCGGCGTGGATCTGCCGGATCCAGTCGTCGACCTCCGCGGAGCGGGTCACGTCGAGGGCACGGGACTGGGCGAGGACACCGTGCTTGCCGGTCAGTTCGGTGGCCAGTTCGGCGCCGGCGTCCTCGTTGATCTCGCCGATCAGCACGTGGGCGCCCTCGGCGGCGAAGCGGTGTGCCATGGCTCGGCCGAGTCCTTGCCCGGCGCCGGTGACCAGGACGGTTTGGCCGGTGTAGCGGTTCATGAGGGCCTTCCTGCGAAGAAACGGCGGAGCTGGTCCGGGACGTCGTGGGCGGACCAGTGGCGGTCGAATTCGTCGAGTTCGAGCCGCAGTCCCGCTTCGACGGCTGGTTCGTCGTCGAGCACCCCGAACATGCGCTTGAACGCGGCCTGGGCCGGGTTCGAGGCGGCCGCCAGCACTCCGGCGACGCGCAGGCCCTCATCGACGCCGTGGCCCGGTTCGACGACCGCGTGCAGCCAGCCGGCGGCGAGGAACCGTTCCGCGGGCAGCAGTTCGCCGGTCAACCCGAGCCAGCGGCCGAGGGAATCCCCGAGTTTGCGGCGCATCCGCACCGCGGAACCGGCACCGGGCACGAGGTGGTTGCGGAGGTGGCCGTCACCGATCAGCGTCCCCGTTTCGGCGAGGACCGCGTCGCAGGCCAGCGCGAGCTCCAGGCCACCGGCGATGGCGTGACCGTGCAGCACCGCGACCACCGGCAGTGGGCTGAGCTCGATGCGGCGCGTCAGGCCGGAAACCGTGCGCAGGAAGGGAACCGGCGACTCGCCTGCCTCGGACAGGGCCAGCAGGTGCCGCAGGTCCGCACCCGCGCAGAAACCCGGGCCCGCGCCGGTGACCAGTACCGCGCGGGTGGCCGGGTCGTGCTCGGCCTCGATCACCGCGGCGGTCAGCGCGTCGACCAGCACGGCGTTGAGCGCGTTGCGTTGCCGAGGCCGGTTCAGGACCAGCCTGCGGACCTCGCCGCACTGCTCGACCCGCACCACGGTGTCGGACAGTGCGCTCACCGGGCGGCCTCGCGCAGTTCGCGCCGCAACTGGACCCGCTGGATCTTGCCGCTGGCCGTCTTGGGCAGGCTCGGCACCACGTGCACCCGGCGTGGGCTAGCGTGCGCGGCGTAGCGCTGCCGCACGTGGTTCTGCAGCTCGGCGATCAGCTCCTCGGACTCGTCGACGTCTTCCCGGAGCACCACGAAGGCTTCGATCGCCTCACCGCGGACCGGGTCCGGACCGGCGACGACCGCGCACTCGGCGACCGCGGCGTGCTGGGCGAGGACGGACTCGACGTCGAAGGGGCCGATCCGGTAGCCGGCCATGATGATCACGTCGTCGTCGCGGGAGGAGAACCGCAGGGTGCCGTCGGCGTTGCGGGTCGCCAGGTCGCCGGAGAGGTAGTAGCGGCCGTCGGCGGTGAACCGGTCCGTGACCGCGCGCCCGGTGTACCCGGTGAACGTCATCAGCGGGCTGGCGGCGATGTCGACGGCGAGCAGCCCGGGCTCGCCGATCTCCGCCTCGGTGCTCGTGCTCTCCTTCAGCACGGTGACCGACCAGCCCGGCAGCGCCACCCCCATGGTCTGGTCGGTGACCGGGATCTCCAGGTCGGGGTGGTGGGGGAAGCCGATGGGCATGCCGAGTTCGGTCTGCCCGTAGTGGTCGTGCACTCGCAGTCCCAAGGCCGTGCTCGCCCACTCGTTGACCTCGGCGGTCAACGGCTCGCCCGCACTGGACAACCGCCGCAGGCGCAACCCGTCGGGTACTCCGACGTCGCTGACGCGCAGCATCCGGAACACCGTCGGCGCGGCGGCGTAGTCGGTCACGCCCAGTTCCACCATCGCCCGCCAGGTGGCGGCGACGTCGAACCCGCCGCGCTGCAGCACGCTGCGCAAGCCCAGCACCATCGGTGCGACGACGGCCGAGTACAGCCCGTACGCCCAGCCGGGATCGGCGCCGCACCAGTAGACCGAGTCGTCGCGCACGCCCAAGCCGAACTGCAGGTAGGACTGCCAGCCCGCGACGTAGCGCAGGGGGTGCACGACGCCCTTCGGCGCACCGGTGGTGCCCGAGGTGAACATGTGGACGAAGGCACCGTCACCCCCGATCGGGGTGCTCCCGGTGAACGGCTCCGCCGCGGCCGAGCGGGCGGCGAGGTCGCGGTCGGTGTCGCCGTCCCCGGCGACGAGCACGGTCCAAGGCCCCTCGGCGACCTTCGCCGCCTGTGCCGCGTCGGCGACGATGACCTTCGCGTCCGCGCCGGTGAGCCGGGAGGTGACCGCGTCGGCGGCGAACGCGGTGAACAGCGGGACGTAGACCGCCCCGGCGCGCCAGGTGCCCAGCAGCACCGCCACCAGATCCGCGCCCTTGCCCATCAGCGTGGCGACGCGGTCGCCACGGCCCACACCGAGCTCGGTGAGCAGACCGGCGAAACGCCGCGAACGCTCGCGCAACTCGCCGAAGGAGAGGTCGGCGGTCGTCCCATCCGGCTCGGCGAAGGTGAACGCGATCGCGTCGGCGGGATGGCGATCGCACAGCAGCCACGCGGGATCGGCGTCCGGCGCCGAGAACACCCCGACGATCCCGGCGACCCGGTCGGTGACCGAGAGCGGCTTCGGAGCCATGAGCACCCTCCATTGGGTACGCGAGTGGGTACGAAAGACAGCGATAACGTACCCAACAATGTTCCGCACCTCAAGGGGCACGGCCGTCCGTGCGAAACTCGGACCATGTCAGCGATTTCCGAAGCCCGCGGGCGGACACCACGGCGCAGCCCCCGCAAGCGCACCGTCGACACCGCCCGCGCCGAGGACCTCCTCACCCAGGCCGGCGACATCGTGCTCGCCGAGGGCTTCACCACGATCACCATGGACCAGCTGGCGCAACGGCTCGGCTGCTCGAAAGCCACCCTCTACAGCGCGGCGGGCACCAAGGAACAGCTGGTGCAGACCATCACCCGGCGGTTCTTCGTCACCTCGGCCGAGCAGATCGAACAGGCCGTCGCCGAGGAAACCGACCCTCGCCAGCGCATCCGCACCTACCTCACCGGAGTCGGCACGGCCATGCGCCGCCACTCCCCCGCCTTCTACGACGACATGGTCAGCTACGAACCCACCGCCCGCATCTACCGCAAGAACTCCGACACCGCCGCCCGCCGGGTCCGGGAACTGATCGACGACGGCATACAGGCCGGCGCGTTCCGCGACATCAACGGCACCTTCGCCGCCCAGGTCGTCGCCGTGGCCATCGACGCGGTCCAATCCGGCGAACTCCTGCACACCACCGGACTCACCGCGGGCGACGCCTTCTCCGCACTCGGCGACCTCATCCTCGACGGCCTCAGCCGCCCGGCCACCACGTAGGAACTGACCGGCGATGCGCCGGTTCAAGGCAGATCGAATTCGCTTTTGCCGATCCGCCTCGAGAAAGATCCGTCTCAGCACTATCGCCCGGTCCAATTCTTGACGATCGCAGACCCCATACCAAGCTATCTGGCTTAAAGATCTCCGGTGCGCCTTCTGGGCGAAATAATTCACGCGTAATCCGGTCGGTCCTGGCCAAGTGAAGCCGTTTGCCCCTGGTGCCGCACATGTCCGCGGGGAGATAATCCCGAAGGACGCCGGCTGGCGTTGGAGGTGAATCAGCGCGCCGCATCCCTGGGGCCGGCGGGCAGCTTCACAGTATTTCAACTCGTCGAAGACGATGGGATTTGTCATGCGTGATCCTCTTCCGGACCGGACAGACGACGTTTTCCTCAAAGAGCTGCTGGAAAGCATCAACACCTTCCGCGCCCGGCACGGCGTCGAGCCACTGACCCTCGACCCGGACCTGGTGACCGAGGCCAAAAACCGCGCCCAGGTCGCGTCGACCTACAACATGCTGGACGAGAACCACCAGGGGAAGAAACCCGAATACGGCGAAAACATGTCCTGGCAGGCAGGCGGGAGCGACCAGCCGGCGTCCACGACGGGAGCGAGCTCGAGCTGGTACGGGGAAATCGTCGACTACGACTTCGCCGGGGCGAGCGGCTACGCCGGGCGGACCATCGGCCACTTCACCCAGCTGGTCTGGAAGGGCACCACGAAGTTCGGCGCCGCCCGCGCGTTCGGGAAAGGCCCGAAGTACTACGAAACCTACATCGTGGGCGTTTTCTCCCCGCCAGGGAACTATTCCGGCCAGTACGCGGCCAACGTGGTGACACCCATTCAGGGCCAGGACAACAACGCCGTGCTGCGGTGGACGTCCTTCGACGGCGCCGCCTGGAGCCCGATCAC
The DNA here is from genome assembly GCF_017875555.1 of Amycolatopsis magusensis. Taxonomy (GTDB): domain Bacteria; phylum Actinomycetota; class Actinomycetes; order Mycobacteriales; family Pseudonocardiaceae; genus Amycolatopsis; species Amycolatopsis magusensis. The sequence continues at coordinate 6,578,604 of NZ_JAGGMS010000001.1, forward strand.
GCTGCTGTCCGACCACGAAAGCCTCACCGGACCCGCGGCAGCGGTGTTCAACAACAAAGTGTACTGCGCGCACCGCGGTAACTCCGATGCCGACGTGCGGTACTCCAAGTGGGCCACCGACGCGCCCATTCCGGGCTGCCAGAGCGCCGAAAGCCCCGCACTGGCCGTCTTCCAGAACGAGCTCTACTGCATGCACCGCGGCCACAATGACACCGGCGTCTACGTCACCACCTTCAACGGCGGTTGGTGGACCCAGGGCAAATCGATCCCGGGGCACGCCACGGCGGCGGGCCCGGCCTTGGCCGTCTACCGGGACAAGCTCTACAACGTGCACCGCAGCGACGCGAACACCAACCTCTGGTCCACCACGTTCGACGGCACGGCGTGGGCGGTCGACACCCAGATCGCGGGCTGTCAATCGGCTACCACCCCGGCGCTGGCGGTGTTCCAGGACAAACTGTTCTGCGTGCACCGCGGCAGCCAGGAAACGGGCCTCTGGGTCACCACCTGCGACGGCACGGCCTGGAGCGCCGCCAGCCGCATCCCCGGCTGCGAATCGGACTCGGGCCCGGCCGTGGCCGCCTACCAGGACAAACTGCACTGCGTGTACCGCGGTACCGACGACAGCCTGCGGCACACCACTTTCGACGGCACGTCGTGGAGCGCACCGGCCACGATCGCCAACGCCACCTCGACGGCGAACCCCGCACTGGTCGTCCACCACAACCGGCTGTACTGCGTCCACCGCAAGTGAAACGTGAGCGGAGGGCTGTCCACAGGCACCCACCTGTCCACAGCCCTCCGCTCAGCCACCCCTCGGAACGGCCCCTACGCGATAAGCTGGCGATAGGGGCCGCCCCCGGGACAATGCCACTTACTTAGCGTCACCGCAGGTGAGCGGCGTCGATGGAAGGGTGTCTGCGCTGGTTCGGGCACGGATGGTGATGACGGGTGGCGCGTTGTAGCGGGTGCTGGCTGGGCCGGTCTTCTTCTTATAGCGGCTTTGGGTTTTCTTCACGGCACGGGGGCAGCTGCGGTTCCGGCGTGCCGGGTTGAACCGCTCAAGGATCTCGGAGATCGCTTCCCGGGTCGCCCGACGAAGTGTTCCGGGGGGAAAACGCCGCCTGGTCACTGACCTGGCGGCGGATCGCGCGGAAAGAGCGGATAAAGGAGATCCTGTCGACGTCGATATCGGCTTGTTCCGCCGCTTCGGTCATAAGATGCCGTATCGCATAATGGGTCAGCAGGAGTGCCCAAATTTCCTGCCGCACCGTTTCAGCGTGTTTCGACCGTAACACCACGGTCGAGCCGCCACGGATATGGGTTTCGATCTCATCGAAGACCGATTCCTCTTCCCAGCGCTCGTGATAAACAGCGGCAAGCTCCGCGGCCGACACTTCGACTGGTTCCAGGATTGTAGTGACCAGCCGGATGATTTCGCCTCGGCCATCCCGGTTAGGGATCTCGTATTCGATGACCCGAAGCTGAATGTAGTCGACCGCCATGCCGCTGGCGCGACGTTTACGCTCATATTCACGGTTATGGCGTTTCTGCTGCGGATCGCCGACCTCGGACAGGTAAGACCCGTCCGGCAGAACTGACAACACGGGAAGGCTGAGCTCGGACTGGACTCGCCAGGCCAGGTCCGCACCTGTTGCCGCAGCGGCTTTCCACAGCTCGTAGCTATAGAACCCGGCGTCGGCGAGCACCAGCATGCCCGGCTCGAACGCGTGCAGCAGCCGAGCGACCTGCACCCGCTCCTGTTCCTTCCATGGATCGATCTCGGCTGCCACCACCGCGCGGGTACCGCATTCGACCAGCGCGGCGACCCGCGCCTGCGGGAATGGCGCGGGATTCTTCCCGCCACACCGGCCGAAACCTTCCTCATTGTCCTCGGTCTCCGGGAGGTTGAAGATCACGCCGTCAACTGCCATGATCCGAAGGCCACGCAACCACGCGCCCGGCGTGGATCGTTTCGCCATCGGCACGGCGACCCGATCGAACAACAACCGCAACGGCTCCGCGCCCAGCCGCATCCGCGCTTTCGAAATCGCCCCAACCGTAGGTATTTTCCATTCGCTACGCCAGGAACCAACAGCTCGCAACCCATGGGCCAGCTTGCGCATGACCTCCTCGTAGCCGTCGCCGAAGAACAAGCACAACGCCAGCACATAATAGACAACAACCCGCGCAGGCAGTAACCGGACACGCTTTTCCTGCCTATCGGCAGCAGCGATCACCTCATCCACCAGATCGCGATCCAACAGTCGAGTCAGCACGCCAATACCAATAGCGTCCGTCAAACGCTCATGATCACTAACCATCGACTGCACATCACGCGCCACACCCACAACGGAACGCTACCCCACATCCCGCTACACTCAGCAACAACACCAACACGGTCAGACCCGCAACCTGCTAAGTAAGTGGCATTGGCCCCCGGGAGGGTGGGGGGCTGCCTGTCGGAGGGTGGGGGCTGCCTGTCGGAGGGTGGGCAGCCGCTGCTGTCGGGAACGACGTAGCGCACCGCGATTCGCATTCGTCCGGGCCGGGCCGCGTTCCCGCCCGGACGTTTCCGCGCGCTGGCCCAAGCCGTGAACGTCGAATGGCGGGGGTCAGGCTGGTTCGCGGCCGAGCAGGGTTCGGCGTCGGAAGTATTCGCGGAGGCCGTCGAAGATCGGGCCGGTGACGGCGAGGGTGTGCTCGTCGTCGCCGATCATGGACAGGCCGCGCAGGATGACGTCGAGGCCCGGGCTTCGGGGGCGTGGTAGCGCTCGTCGTCGAGGTCGGCCTCGTGCACGATCTCGGCGATGCGCCACAGGGCGGGGTCGTCGAGGTCGTAGCGGCGCAGGATGGTTTCGAAGCTGCAGTCGGCGCCGTGGTGGCCGAGGTCGACGCCGCGCATGTCGAACGGGGTCGCGTCGGGTGGGACTTCGGCGGGGTCGCCGACGAAGACGAACTCGGCTTCGCTGTCGACGGCCCGGCGGATCAGCCAGGCGCAGGCGGCGCGGTCGATGTGGATTCCGGCGCGGGTGGCCCATTTCATGCGGTGTCCTCAGCGAGTCGATCGGTGTGCAGAGCCTCGACGGCGGCTTCGGCCTCGGTACGGCCGGGTGGCGGGAAGTAGTCGCGGCGCTGGATCCGCCGGAGTTCACCACGCAGGCGCCGCAGCGCGCGGCGGCGTTCGGTCTCCCCGCCACCGGCCGCGCGACGGGCGTCGGCGAGCACGGACCGGTACTCCTCGGCCCTCGCCTCGGCCATGGACGCGGCGAGGGCCTTCTCCTGAGCCAGGGCGGCGGGCTGCGCGAGCCACACACCCGCCGTGCCGCCCAGTTCGGTGATCTCCTCCGCGATCCAGTCGAAGTGCTCGCGCGTGCGCGCGTCCGCGGGCAGGGCCACCAGTCCGTCGCCGAGTTGCGCCACGCCCAGGCGTTTGAGCTTGCGCCACACGGTGATCCGCGGCGTCGAGGGTTCGCGGGGCAGGCGGTAGGAGAGCAGCACCCAGTTGCCGGTGGCGGCCATCCCGCTAGCTGAACACACCTCCGAGTTCCACTGCAACCGTGGTTACATCCTTCCCGTCGACTCGGGAAGGGGCGGGCACAATGTCGGAAGTCGCCACCGGCGAGGTGGTGCCGCTGCGCACCGCGGTCCGGGCGTGGTTCCTGATCTCGCTGCAGACCTTCGGTGGCCCGGCCGGGCAGATCGCGGTCATGCAGCGCACGCTGGTGGAGGAGAAGCGCTGGATCAGCCAGCAGCGGTTCCTGCACGCGCTGAACTACTGCATGCTGCTACCCGGCCCGGAAGCCCAGCAACTCGCGATCTACGTGGGCTGGCTGCTCAACGGGCGTCGCGGCGGGATCATCGCGGGCACGCTGTTCGTCCTGCCGGGCATGCTCGCGCTGCTGGCCCTCTCGGCGATCTACGTCGCCTTCGGGGACACCACCGTGGTCGCCGCGATCTTCGCCGGGCTCGCCCCCGCGGTGGTGGCGATCGTCGCGCAGGCGGTCTGGCGGGTCGGGCGCCGCTCACTCGGGCACCCGGCGCTGATCACGATGGCCGCGGTGGCTTTCGTGGCGCTGGCGCTGTTCGCGGTGCCGTTCCCGGTGGTGATCATCGCCGCGGCCGTCCTCGGCTGGCTGCTCGGGCGGACCAGGCCGCACATCATGCGAGCCAACGCCAAGAACGCCACCGACGACGGCCCTCCCCCACTGATCTCCGACGACGCCTTGCACCACGAGAAGCCCCGACTCGCCCGCAGCGCGCGAGTCCTGGTGATCGGCGTGCTGCTGTGGGCCGCGCCGGTGGTCGCGGTGGCGCTGTTCACCGGCGCGGGCGGCATCTTCACCGACCAGGCGCTGTTCTTCTCCGGCACCGCGCTGGTCACCTTCGGCGGCGCCTACGCCGTGCTCGCCTTCGTCGCCCAGCGCGCGGTGGAGGTCTACGGCTGGCTCTCCGCCGGTGACATGGTCCGCGGGCTCGCGCTCGCCGAGTCCACCCCGGGACCGCTGATCATGGTGGTGCAGTTCGTCGCGTTCCTCGGCGCCTACCACCATCCCGGCGCACTCGACCCGTGGGTGGCGGGCGTGCTCGCCTCGCTGCTGACCACCTGGGTGACCTTCGTCCCGTGCTTCCTGTTCATCCTGCTCGGCGCGCCCCACGTCGAACGCCTGCGGCACAACAGAACGCTCTCGGCCGCACTGACCGGCATCACCTCCGCCGTGGTCGGTGTGATCGCCAACCTCGCGCTCTACTTCGCCCTGCACACCCTGTTCGCCCAGACTCGGCTGTGGTCGGCCGGTCCGCTGCACCTGACCCTGCCCGCGCTGGACACGTTCCGCCCGGTCGCCGCCGTGCTCACCGTGCTGGCGCTGGTGCTGGTTTTCGGGCTGCGCTGGCCCATGCTGCGCGTCCTGCTGGTGTGCGCCGCACTGGGTGCGGTGGCCGCGTTCGCCGGACTTCCCGTGGGGTGAGCCACTCCTACCGGTCCCCGTCCGCGGACGTCCGGTCTTCTTGCCGGCGCCGGTTCCGCTCTTGGCGTTCCCGTTCGCGGCGGCTGTAGGTCGCGTTGCGGACCGTCTCCTCGTCTTCCAGGCTCGATCCGAGCGCACCGGCGACGATCCCGACCGAACTGCACAGCCACACCAGGTTCAGGTACGAGCCCACGCCGACCGGGTGCCCCAGGCTCTGCGCGAAATAACCGCTGTCGATCAGGACGGCCGCCGCGAGCAGTGCGAGCACGTACAGGATCGCGTACATGCACGCCACCCCGATCGCCAGCGTGGTCACCGTGGAAACGTTGTACAGCAGCGCTTTGCGCCGCTCGGCGGCCTCGGGGGGCCGGTCCCACAGGTGGTTGTACACCGTCAGCCAGCTCGTCATGACCAGGACGGTGAGCACCGTGATCGCCGCCAGCCGCAGCGGGGACAGCGCGTCCGCGAGCTTCCAGAACGAACTGGTGATGATGCCGTAGGCGGCGGTCCCCGCCGCGGCCGCGGTGGCCCCCGCCAGGTGCGGCACCAGCCGCCACGGACGGTTGTCCCGCACCATCCCGGCCAGCAGCCGCAGTCTGCCGCGCAGCCCGACCAAGGCGAGGTGGGTCGCCGCCGACTGGCGCCCGCCGGAGATGCGCTGCGTCGGGGCCAGCGCCTCACGCAACCGCGCCGCCACTCCTCCTCCGCGGTGGTCCCCGTCGATCCCCAGCTGCCGGGACACCAGCTGCCGCACCACGCGGACCAGCAACGCCCGGACCCGGTGCCGCAGCAGGACGGCACCGAGCGCGGGCAGCGAGATCATCGCCACCCCGTGTTCGGCGTCGACCCCCGCGACCACGGGTTTCGTCCCCGAGCGCCGGGGCAGATCGGTCACCAGGACCAGCAGGTCCCAGCCCTGGTCCCGCCGGTGCCGCTCCGACAAAGTGCGCATCGGGATGTCGCCGTCTTCGTCCAGCGGCAACTGGTCCACCTCGTGCTCCACCCGCCAGCGCGCCTGCCCGCTGACCCGGGCGGCGAACGTCCCGGGTAGCTCGTCGGCGATCGTCGTGATCACCTGCTCCGGCAGCCCTTCGTCGGCCAGCACCCCGACGGCCACCTGGTGCGGTGCGTTCATGTGGCTCACCTCACTCGTCGAAACCAGTCGGGTTTCCCGTGCGGTAACGGCCAAACGCTCCGCGGTGGTCCTAGGCGCCCTTCGGGGTCAGGGCCGCGGCGAAGCGAGTCGCGACCGCCGCGACCGTGGCACGTAGTTCATCGCCGCCTTCGACGCGGAAGTCGAACGGGACGGTCGCCAGCCATTCCTGCGCGTACATGGCCGGATTGCTGGTGCTCCCGACGAGCACACACCCGTCTCCCAGTGGCTGGAGCTGTCCCATGGGCGGCCGGATCCAGGGCGCCACCTCGGCCGCCGGGGCGGGGAACACGACTCGCGTGGGGAACTCCCAGCCGGTGCCCAGGTGCTCTTCCAGCGCCGCCACCGGATCGAGGCCGGCAGGCGGCTCGAATCCGTGCACGGTCTGCCTGACCGCGCGGACCCGGTCGACGCGGTAGGTGCGGACCGCGTCCGCGCGATGGGAATGACACAGCAGGTACCAGCGTCCGTGGCGGGCCACGACGGCCCAGGGATCCACCTCGGCCTCCCACTCGCTGCCGGTCTCGCCTCGGTAGGTGATCAGCACCCGGCGCCTGGCCGCGACCGCGGCGATCAGCGCGCTGGTGAGGGCGGTGTCCGGGCGGGCGGAGTGCCGGTCGGGCGCGGCCGAGGCATGCTCGCGCAGCGCCGCCGCCTGCCGTCCGACGTGCTCGGGCAGTGCCCGGATGACCTTGCCGAGAGCGGCCCCGACCGGGTCGCCGACCTCGGCGGCGGCCGGCTGGCTCTCGAGCACCGCCATGACCAATCCCAGCGCCTCGGCCTGGGTGAACACGATCGGCGGCAGCCTCGTCCCACGCCGGAGCCGGTACCCGCCGTGCGGCCCGCGGGTCGACTCGACCTGGATCCCGGCCTCCCGGAGGATCCCGATGTAGCGGCGGGCGGCGCGCTCGGTCACCCCCAGGGCCTCGGCGAGCTGACCTGCCGTCGCCCCGGGGCGGGCCTGGAGGATCTCCAGTGCCCGCAGTGCCCGTGCGGTGGGGCTGGAGTCACTCGGCACCGGGGCAGGCTAACCGATCGCCCGGTGAACCGGTCGTGGATCGTCCGGAATCGGCGGTAGCGTGCCGTGTCCTGACCCGCGCACCCCAGGAGAGTCAATCGTGGACGTCCTGCTCATCGCCGGTTTATGGCTCGACGGATCCGTCTGGGACGAGGTCGCGGCCGAACTCCGGTCGCTCGGCCACCACCCCGTGCCGCTGACCCTGCCCGGGCAGGGCGATGGATCGGCTTCGGCCACGCTCGACGACCAGGTGGCGGCCGTGCTCGCCGCGGTGGACTCGGCCTCCGGCAGGCCCATGGTGGTCGGGCACTCGGCAGCCTGCACGCTGGCCTGGCTGGCCGCCGACGCGCGGCCGGAAAAAGTCTCCAAGACCGTCCTCGTCGGCGGCTTCCCGACCGGCGACGGCAAGCGCTACGCCGACTTCTTCGAACTGCGCGACGGCGTCATGCCCTTCCCCGGCTGGGCCCCCTTCGAAGGACCGGACTCGGCCGACCTCGACGAGGAAACCAGGCGCGCCATCGCGGCCGCCGCGATCCCGGTCCCCGAAGGCGTGGCCACCGGAGTCGTACGGCTGACCGACGAGCGGCGCTTCGAGGTGCCGGTCCTGGTCGTGTGTCCCGAGTTCACCCCCGCTCAGGCTCGGGAGTTGATCGACGCCGGCGACGCGCCCGAGCTCGCGAAGGTCACCCACCTCGACTTCGCCGACATCGACTCCGGCCACTGGCCCATGCACACCGAACCAGCCGAACTCGCCCGCCTCCTCGCCGCGGCAGCCTCGTAGGTGCCGGTGCCGCCCCGGCCGGGATAGTGGGGTCGTGCCTAACCTCGACTTCTACGCCATGGACGACGATTGGCCCGCGGTTCTGGGGGCCGTGTTCGGTCTTGGCTTGTTCCGCGTCTTCGAGTCCGACTCGGAGCCGGACCGCGAGCTGCGTGAGTTCCAGGCTCTCGCGGAGGTTCCTGACGGCCGGCCGGGACGAAGCCTGGCGTTGTTCGCCGCCGGGTCGGGGCCGGAGCCCCTCGCGAAGCGGATCGATTTCCTTCCCGGAGTGCGTCCCGACGCCACTTTCCGGTACTGCTGCGAAGGGTGGGGGCTCATCCGACTCCACCACGGGACGGCAGCCGGGACGCGGGAGCTGCGACGGAGTCGGACGAACCACAACTCGGAGAAGCGGGCCGCGGCGTGGTCCGCGACCTTGCCGCGCCTCGGTGACCCCGCCGACTGGGACTGGAAGGCGGTCACCAGCGCCTCCGGCAGGCTCAACCGGACCATTCGCCGGCTGGCCGTGAGCAAGATCGGCGCACGCCCGGTGTTGCCGCACGCGGCGGCTTTCATCGCGCAGGCCGGCTTGCGGTACGAGTACGGCATCGGCCTCCACGCGACTCCGGCCTAAGACGCCGAAAGGCGGTGAGCTCCCCCAGTTCGTCCCCGCGTACGCCGAGCCGTCGAAGGCGTCACCGGCACCGTCCTCCTGGGATTCGGCGCCCGCCTCGCCATCGACTGACGCCGCGGGAACAGGCGCTAACCGGCGTCACGGACGAGCAGCGCGATCTGCACGCGATTGGTCAGTCCGAGCTTGGTCAGCGAGCGGCTGATGTGGGCCTTGACGGTGGCTTCGGTCATCCCGAGGTCCCGGGCGATCTCGGCGTTGGCCAGCCCCCGGGCCACCGCGCGGGCGACCTGCTGTTCGCGCTCGGTGAGCGCGGCCAGGCGCGCCCCGGCGGCCCGGGCGTCCGGGGATTGCTTGTCCGCGAAGGTGTCGACGACCCGCTGGGTGACGGTCGGCGAGAGCACCGCGCTGCCGTCGGCCGTCGTCCGGACGGCGGCGATCAGGTCCCGCGGTGCCGTGTCCTTCAACAGGAATCCCGCGGCCCTGGCACGCAGGGCGCCGTAGATGTGCTCATCGCGGTCGAAGGTGGTCAGCATGACGACCCGGGGTGGGTTCGGGGACCGGTTGATCTCCTGGAGCGCGGTGACGCCGTCCATGCCGGGCATCTGCACGTCCATGAGCACGACCCGGGGCCGATGACGGGCGACGGCGGCTACCGCCTCGGCCCCGGTTCCCGCCTCGGCGACCACCTCGATGTCGTCCGCCGCTTCCAGGATCATGCGGAGTCCGGTCCGCACCAGTGCTTCGTCGTCGGCGATGAGCACCCGGATCATGCCGGGAGCTCCGCGGACACCAGGAAGCCGCCACCGGGTGCCGGGCCGGCGGTGAAACGGCCGCCCTGGGTCTCGACGCGTTCCCTGAGTCCGGTCAGGCCGAGCCCGCTGCCCGGCATCGCCGGGGCGGACCCGCGCGGCGCGGTGTTCTCGATGGTGATCCGCAACGCCGAGGGCAGGTACCGCAAGACCACGTGGGTGGTGGCGGTGCGGGCGTGCTTGTGCACGTTGGTCAGCGCCTCCTGGACGACCCGGTAGGCGGTCTGGCCCACCGTGGCGGGCACCTCGCGCGGCGTGCCCTCGTCGCACCGTTCCACCGCGACGCCGACCGAGTTGGACTGCTTGATCAGCCAGTCGAGATCGGCCAGCGTCAGGCAGGCGTCCTGCTCGCCCTGCTCCAGCACGCCGAGGACGGCCCTGAGCTGGGTGAGCGCTTCCTTGCCGGTGACGCGGATGAGCTCCGCCTCGGCTGCGGTCTTCTCGTCGCCGGCGTTGATTTCCAGTGCTCCCGCACGCAGGACCATCAGCGAGACCCGGTGGGCCACCACATCGTGCATGTCCCGGGCGATCCGCGCCCGCTCGTGGGCACGGGCCTGCTCAGCACGCGCGGCCTGCTCCGACACCAGCCGGTCGGCACGCTCGCGCAACCCGGCCACCACCTGGGCCCGCGCGGCCACCCACAACCCGATGATCATCGGGAATCCCACGAACAGCGGTGCCCCGCCGAGCACGGAGGCGAGGTCGGCGCCAGGCCGGGGCAGCACGGCCAGCAGGCTCGCGGCCACCGCGTACCCGACCAGGTGCCGAGGCCGCCGGTACGTTATCGCCGCGACATAGGACGCCACCGCCAGCAGGAATCCGGGGCTCCGGAGCACCGCGTCGGCCGCCACGACCGCGAACAGCGGCCAGTGCCGCTGCGGCACCATGCGCGCTGCCACCGCGGCCACCAGCCCTGCCACCACACCCTGGACGTACACCGGCACCACTTCGAGCGCGAAGTGAGCAGGCGGCAGGAAAGCCGCGCAGAACGCCGCGGCCGGAAGCCACCACGCCCTCAGCCGTTCACGCATCACCGGCAACCACACCCCCATGAGGCCCAGCATTTCACCAGCTCAGGAAGCGCAGGGTACGGACCTCCCCGCCGGGGCACGGCTCGGCGCGCAGTTCGGCGACACGGTCCCGCAGGACCCGGACACCCAACGGCACGAGTACCAGGCACAGGGCACCGTATTCGAAGAGGTCGGCGAGGTGAACCGCCTTGAGCACGCCTCCCCACAGCGTCCCCGCCCACAGGAGCACCAGGCACCGCCCGAGGCCGAACGTTCCCGAGCGGAAGGCGCCGATCGCCAGCAATAGCATCCCGAGGTACTGGCAGGCGGACGCCGTGACACCGACCCGCCAGGGCCCGTAGGAGATACCCGCGTAGTTGGCCGCCACGAACTCGTTCGCCCGGTCGAGCCCCTGCGACGCGGCCAGGTGGAAGGCGGTCTGGTCGACGCCGGCGAAGTACAGCCGCCCGAACAGGCCGAGGACGACGAGCGTGCCACCCCAGCGGGCGAGCACCGGAGCCCGCGCCGCGACGACACGGGCGAGGGTGACGAAGGCGGGCCACAACAGCAGTGCTCCGGCGGCGAAGCACGCGTATCCGGCGGTCACCAGCGCCGGGTTCGCCAGGTAGGCCGCCAACTGCGACGGAACGGCGAACGGCTGCCTGGCGAACTCCGCCAACTGCTCGGCGGTGAAGGCTCCCGAATGGAGCGCCAGGTACCGCAGCAACAGCCCCGCCCACCACACGAGGGGACCGAGCACGAGGGCCGCGCCCCCGATGACCCGGCCCGGGAACCAGGCATTGCGATCGACCAGAGCGGGCGGCGTAGACACCGAGTTCATTCGTTCCACAGCCGCACCTTGGCGCACGGGCCACCCAGGGCACATCGTCCGATGGACACACCACGGGTCTCTTTAGTAGGAGCCCGGCGTCCCTTCCGGACGGCCCGCCGTGGGGCACCGGGTTCGCCCGGGTTTGCCGGACCCGGGCGAACGCGGTGCTCGTGACCGCTGGTCAGTAGGTGGCGACCAGGTGCAGGGCGCGGTCCGGATCGACGGTGGCGCCGAGGGACAACGCGGTGCCCGGGTTGCCGGCGTGCGCCCAGGGGGTCCAGGTTCCGTCGGTTTTGCGGATGCGGTGGTGGATCTGCCCGTTGAACACCGCGCTCAGGTGGAACACCTTGCCCGCCTTGTCGATGGCACCGGCGACCGCGGTGAACGAGCCAGTGGCGCCCACCGAACCCCACGCACTCCACGTGCCATTACTGGCATAACGAATGCGATGGTGCGGCTGCCCGTTCAGAATCGCCACCACCTGCAAATTCCCGCCATCATCCGTCGACGCCGTGACAGCCGACGCCGAACCGGGATTGGCCACGAGTGCCCAGGGGGTCCAGGCGCCGGCGGCATTGCGGACACGGTGGTGGACCTGGCCGTTGAACACCGCCGTCAAGTGGAATGCCTTCCCGGCCGTGTCGATGGCACCGGCGACCGCCGTGAACGAACCGGTCGCGCCCACCGAACCCCACGCACTCCACGTGCCATTACCGGCATAACGAATGCGATGGTGCGGCTGCCCATTCAAAATCGCCACCACCTGCAAATTCCCGCCATCATCCGTCGACGCCGTGACAGCCGACGCCGAACCGGGATTGGCCACCAGTCCCCACCCGGTCCAGGAGTCGTCCGTCTTGCGGAGGCGGTGGTGGACCTGGCCGCCGCTGACCGCCAGGGCGTGCACCTCGCCGGAGGGCGCGGCCGCGGTCGCCACCTGGGTCGCCGTGGGCATCCCCAGGTTGCCGAACGGGGTCCAGGCGCCGTCCGCCGCCCGCAGCCGGTGGTGCACGCTCCCGCCGTCTTCGACGATGTTGTTGTAGCGGTAGGGCTTGAACTGGGCCGACCCGCCGTCGTAGGGGTAGTCGATGATCCGGTGTTCGGCACCGAGGTTCCCGGTCGGCCCGGCCTGCTCGTAGGCCCAGTACCGCGTCCGCTCCGGGTTCGCCCAGCTCTCGAAGAGCGCGACGTGCCGGGTGTTCGAGTCGCCTTCGATGTCGATCAGCGCGTCACCGGGTCGCAGATCGTCCTTGGCGATCGGCGTGCTGATCGCGGCGAGACCGACCGTGTTGGTGCCGCCGTTGGGGTCCGCCGGCCTGCCGGGAAGCCCCCAGGTCATCGACACGAAGCCCGAGCAGTCCTGCCGGAACTCCCCGTACGGGGTCGGGTGGTAGTCCGTCTGGCTGTAGGGCACGCCGGTCCAGCTCGCCGCGCGGGCGAGCACTTCACCGCGGCCGATGGGCGCCGCCAGCGCGCCGATGGCCTCCGCGGAGATCTCGGGCGAGATGTTGGCTTCACCGGAGTCGCCGGGCACGGGCTGCCCGTGCGCCGCGGAGGGCACGAGCGCGAAGGACAGTGCCAGCAGAAAGCACACCACCCCGGTTCTTGCTCTTCGAACTTTTCCTAAAGCCACTTCATTCCCCTCACTTTCCGTGGATGCGCTGCACAGCGCCAGGAATCTCTAACAGGATCCGGTTGTGCACGGTCGGCGCGGCGACGGTGCACAACAGACCGTGCACAACGGCGATGGACGCACCACCGCCTGAGGCGGGGTTGCTGAACCTCCAGCGCCCCTGGCGGATGAACGCCGACGACGTCCTCGGCGGGTGGCCCGGACTCCCCCACACCAACAGGGCCGATTTCGATCTTGGCGGTTTCCACCGGCGTTTCCCGGGTATGGCCTAAGCCGGATGGGAATCGAGGGGGTGAGCCGATGGATACGGCCGAGGTGGCGGTGGCCGGGCAGATCGCCCGCTCCCTGGTGCTGGACCTGGCTGGCCTCCCCCCGGCGGGTGACTCGGCCGCGGTGCGGCACCAGCAGGAAACGCTGGGCGGCAAGGGCGCGAACATCGCGGTGGCCCTGAGCCGGCTCGGCGCGGCGGTGAGCCTGATCGGCGTGGTCGGCGACGACTGCGTGGCCGGCGCGGCCCTCGACCGGGCCCACGCCGACGGCATCGACACCACAGCGGTGGTCCGCCGTCCCGGTCACGGAACCGGGCTCATCGTGGAACTGCGCACCGACGGCGGGCACCGGCGCCAGATCGAGCACCTGTCCGACGGCCTCCTGCTGACCGAAGCCGACATCCTCGCCGCCACCCCCGTGCTGACAAGCGCGTCCTCGGTGATCCTGCACGGGCGGCAACCGGTCGGCGCGGTGCTGGCCGCCGCCAGGACGGCCAAGGCCGCACGACGGCGGGTGGTGCTCGAAGGCATCCCGGGCGAACAGTCGTCGACGACGGAACTGCTGGCCCTCACCGACGTGCTCCGACTCGACCAGCACGACGGCGAACTGCTGACCGGCCGACGACTGGACTCCGCCGAGGCAGCCGCGCTGGCCGGCCGGGACCTCCTCCGCCGGGGTCCGGGCCTGGTCGCGCTGGCCGCGGGCGAGGACGGCAACGTGTTCCTCTGGGAGGACGAGCACGTGATATTGCCGTTGGCCATCCGCGACCCGGTGCACACCACCGGCGGCGAAGACGCGCTGGTCGCCGCCCTGACCTTCGCACTCACCCGCGGCGCCGACCCCCGCAAAGCCGCCGCACTGGCGGTGGCCGCGTCCGCCACCACCGTGTTCCACCCGGGCGGGCGGCCCAGCGTCAGCCCCGTGGCACTGGGCGCCCACCTGGTGGAGCTGAGCATCCCCGCCCAGCCCTCACCGCCCCACCACGCGGAGGCCGACTACACCGGCAGTCATTGACGCGTCAGGAGTCCGCTGGTCCTTCGCGTCGCACTTCCTTGACCGCCCTGGCGCTGGTGGCGGTTTCGCGGTCGACCTTGGTTTGGTCACGCGTCGCGCGATGAGCATCTGTCCGGACGGCACCTTCGGCGCGGGCCAGCCGCTGCTGCTGGTGGTTCAGCGATTCTTCGCGGGCGTCGGCGGCTGTTTCGCGTTCGTCCGCCGCCCGGCTTCGTTCGGCGAGCGACGCCGGCGCCTGCACTGTCTCCTCGTGGTCGGTCATGGTGCGCTCCGGCGCTGGGAAAGGGTGGAACTTCCGGTCACATCAGTTCTCGGTCAACAAGCGCAGTGCCAGGCCGCCGAAGATCACCGCGGAAAACTCTTTGAGCCGACGCTGGAACTTCGGCTTCCGGAGCACCAACGCGGAGAAGGTACCGGCCGCCAGCCCGACCGCACCGTCCATGACGAGTCCGATCACGATCAGCACCGCCCCCAGTACCAGGATCTGGGCGGACACGGCCCAGCCTCCCGGCGTGAGGAACTGGGGCACGAAAGCCAGGTAGAAGAGTACGACCTTCGGGTTCGCCAGGTTGGTCAGCACGGCCGACAGGTAGGTCTTGCGCAGGGTGCTCCGCCGGCTCCCGCGCGCCGCGGCCAACGCCGCCGGTTTCCTGGCCGATATCAGGGTGCTCACCGCCAGGTAGAGCAGGAAGACCGCGCCGGCGATCTTCACCGCTTCCAAGGCCGCGGGCGCCGCGCGCAACAGCGCGCTCAACCCCAGCGCGGCCGCGACCGTGTGCGCCATGGTGCCGCTGGCCATCCCCAGTGCGGCGGCGACCCCTCCGCTGCGCCCGCCTCCGACGCCGTGGGCGATGATGAACATCATGCCGGGCCCCGGCACCAGGTTGAGCACCACGCACGCACCGGCGAAACCGAGAAGTGCACCTAGCTCCATGAGCCCATTAGAACACCGCCGGCAGGAGCTGTCCGAAGCTCAGCAGGGTGAGCCCGGGAACCGGCGCCCAGTCGCGGTCCGGGAGCCGGGCGAACCCATGGGCCGCATACAACCGCTGGGCCGCGGTCATCCCCGGTTGCGTCGACAGGACCAGGTGCCGGACCCCCAGCGATGCGGCCCGTTCCATCACCGCCTTCAGCAACGCGGCCCCGACGCCCCGCCCCTGAGCCTCCGGCGCGACGGCGAGGGCTCGCACCTCGGCCTCGTCCGCGCTGCGGGCGACCTCGCTGTCCGGACCCCAGCGTTCCAGCATGATCGTGCCCACCACCCGGTCGCCGTCGACCGCGACGAGCACGTCGCCACCCGCGGCTCCCAGCGCGCGCAACGTGGCGGCGTAGTCCGGGTTCGCGGTCAACAGCCCCTGCGCCTCATACGCCTCGACCCGTAGATCCCCCACCGCACCCAGCTCACCGGGCAACGCCGCACGCACGAACATGACCGCATACAACCAGAGGCACGCTCAGCCGGGTGGCGGCGGGCTTCCACGACGTCGGCAGGAACGGTCACTGCGCTGGTGTGCCCCAGAGAGGCGGGGACTGGTCCCCCGGCGCAAGCGCCACACTGCCGGGGAGATCGAGGAGCCCGATGAAACAGGAAAGCCTGGCCCGCGGTGTGCCGCACGCCGCTCCCGGGGCCATCGTCGCCCGTACGCTGGCCGCGCGCCTCCACGTCGATCCCGCGGAAGGGCGCACGGTCCGGTTCGGGCGCAACCGCCCGGACGTCGACCTGTGCGTCGGCGAGACCGATCTGCGGGTCAGCCGCCGGCACGGCCTGCTCACCCACCGCGGCGGCCACTGGTGGGTCGCCAACACCGGGCAGTCGCCGATCCGGCTGCCCAGGGCCCGGTGGCTGTTCCGCGACGAGGACTCCGTGCCGCTGCCCAGCGGCTACACGCCGCTGTTCGTCCCCGGCTCCGGCGACCGCGAGCACCTGCTCGAGCTCTACGTCGCCGACGACCGGGACACGCCGGTCCCACCCCGGGCCGACTCGGTCACCCAGCCACCGACGCGCTGGCGGCTCACCCCCGACGAGCGCCTGGTGCTGGTGGTGCTGGGCCAGCGCTACCTGCTGCACGAAGCCGATCCCCAGCCCGTGTCCCGCCAGCAAGCCGCACTGATGCTGGCCGAGCTGCAACCGGAATCGAGCTGGAGCGCCAAACGGGTTGAGCACGTGGTCGCCGACGTGCGGACCCGGCTGTCCGCCCACGGTGTGCCCGGCCTGCTCCGGGAGGAGATCGGCGAGCCGGTCGGCAACACCCTCAACAACAACCTGCTGCGCGAACTGGTGCTGACCACCACCCTGGTGCCCCCGGACCTGGCCCTGCTCGACACCCTGTCCTGGGACTGAGCACCTTCACGCGCTTGCGCCGACCACTCCGCCGAGAGAACCCGGAGACGCCGTGACGCGACTGAAAGCAGTCAACAAGCTACTTGCCGTGCGAACGGGCTACCTGGTCGACGCGCGGTACGAGCTGGAGGACGCCTGCGGCTCGGGGTCCGGCGGCGTGGTCTGGACCGCCTTCGATCGGAAGCTGAAACGGCGGGTGGCGCTCAAGCGGTCGCACGCGGCGGCGGACGGCGTCGACCGGGCGCAGTTCCGCCGCGAAGCCGAAATCGCCGCGCAGGTGCACCACCCGAACGCGATCTCGATCTTCGATGCGGTCGACGGCGACGGCTGCTGGCTGGTGATGGAGTACCTGCCGGCGGTGAGCCTGGACAAGACACTGGCCGAGACCGGGCCGCTGCCGCCGGAACGGGTGGCGAGGATCGGCGTGCAGATCGCCGGCGCGCTGGCCGCGGTGCACGCCGGGAACATCGTGCACCGCGATGTGAAGCCGGGCAACATCCTGGTCACCGAGGACGGTCTCGCCAAGTTGACCGATTTCGGCATCTCCCTCTGGCGTGCGGTGACCCGCGACGACGACGGCAGGGTCAGCGGTACCCCCGCGTACGTCTCGCCCGAAGTGGCGAACGGACACCCGGCCGGCCGGGCCTCCGACGTCTTCTCGCTCGGCGCCACGCTGTTCGCCGCGGTGGAGGGCACGCCGCCGTTCGGCAGGGGCGAGCCGGAGGAGGTGCTCAGACGCGTCCGGCGCGGCGAGGCCCTGCCGATGCGCCAGGCGGGTCCGCTCGTCCCGCTGCTGGAGGAGATGCTGCGGCCGCAACCGGACAAGCGGCCCACCGCCGAGGAAATCCGGACACGCCTCGAAAGTCTCATCGGTGACTGGGAATCGCCGGCGTCGCGGGTCGAACACCCGGCCCGGGTGCCGTTCTGGCGCCGCCCCCTGCTCCAGGCCTCGGTGGTCGCCCTCGTCGCGATACTCGGCACCGCGGTGGCGCTCGGGCAGGAAGGACCGCCTGACGGGAGACCGCAGGGGTCCACCGGCGATCTCGTCGGCGACGAGCGCACCGCCGACCCCTGCGCGCTGCTCGACCCGAGACGGTTGCGCCAGTTCGGCCCGGCCCGGCTGATCGCCACCTACGGCAACTTCAACCGCTGTGACGCCCTGGTCGACGTCCGCGCGAAAGCACCGTTGGACGTCGAGGTCCAGCTGATCACCCGTGCGTCCCGTGCCGTGCAGGGCGGGCCGTTCGACGTGGTCGAGGAGGCCCGGCAGAGCGGTGAATGCGACCGCACCGTGGTGGTGGACGACGGGTATGCCGTCCGGGTGTCGGCGAAGCTGGCGAACCCGCCGCTGGATCTCTGCGCGGTGGCCGACGCCGCGACCGGCACCGTGGTGGAGGTCCTCCGCCACGGCCCGATCCCCCGGCGCGCCACCCCGTTCCCGGCCGGCTCGCTCGCCGACCTCGACGCCTGCACGCTGCTGGACGAGCAGTCGCTCGCCACGCTGGCCGCGGTCGACAGCGGGGCCGCGGTCAACGTTTTCGGGAACTGGGCGTGCAAGTGGTTCAACACGGTCGGCGGCGCCGGTATCAACCTGCGCTACGACCAGCACCCGGCACAGGAACTCCTCGGGGGCGAACTGGTCGAGCTGGGCGGCCACGCCGGGTACGTCCAGCTGGACACGAACAAGAGCTGCACGGTCAGCATCCCCCTCCAGCCGCCGGGCCAACCGCAGCGGGCCCACCTCGACGTGCTGGTGCTGACGGTGCGGGGCGACCAGCCGGCGCTCGAATACTGCCCCCAGGCCAAAAGCCTGGCGGCGGTGGCCGCCGGGAACCTGCCCTTCTGACCAGCGCCGGGACCCGTCCCCCGGCCCGTTCCCAGGCTGCCGCCATGAGACGGATTCTCCACGTCCTCGTGGCGGGGATGCTGGTCACCGGCGGGCGGCCGGAGGTGTCGAACTCCTCGCACGTGATACGGCGACCCGGAGATCGTGTCGGTCAAGAGCAACGAAAACACCGTGCGCTACAACACTTTCCGCACCTCGCAAGGCACTCTCTCGCACCGCCACGGCAATCACGGCGCCTTCTACGGCAACTTCTTCCTCGGCGGCGTGGAACGTCCCAGCGCCCGGTCGAAGACGTTGCGGAGCAACCGTTGTATCACCGCATCGACCTGGATCGCGCCGTTGAACGTCAGCGACGAAGCGCTGAAGACGAACCCGCCGCCCGGCAGTTCCTTGCACACCATCGCCGCGCCGCCGCTGTCGGTCGAATTCGTGCCCTGCGCGAAGACCTCCTCCGGCGACGCCTCACCGTCGAAGCCCTGCAGCGTGTCGAACTCCCAGGCGCTCGCCGCGCCGTTGCGGCCGCTCGCGCCGAACGTCTCACCGACGCCGAGGCCAGTCCCCGCCAGGAAAGGGTGCTCGCGCAGCACCCGGTACGGCGCGAACGTCATCCAGCCCTGGTGTTCGTAGTTCACCCCGAGCAGCTGCGACGCCGGCAGGTCGTAGTTGTTCAGCAGTAGATCACGGCTCCCGTTCGCGGCCCGGAAGGTCAGCGTCGTGCCGTCGGCGTCGAATTCGGCGCGTTCGTAGAGCTGGTTGCCGCCGGTGCCGATCACGCTGCCACCGGCTGCGAGGTAGCCGGCGAGGTGGGCGCGCATGGCCATCGACCAGTATTCCGGGTGCCCGCCCAGCACGATCGCGTTGTACGCGGAGAGCCAGCCGCCGGTGTGCAGGTCGTGGTCGGTGTAGCAGTCGACGCCGATCTCCTCGGTGCTGAGCCAGCGCAGCAGCTCCAGGTCGCTGAACAGGTCCACGTCGTACTGCCCCTTCGACGCGATCAACCAGTTGTAGCTGGGCCGCAGGAAGGTGAACACGCGCCGCACGCCGTCCTGGCCCACGGAGTACTGGTCGTGCCCGCCCCAGCCGTTGTAGGCGTGGTAGGTGTTGCTCGGCAGGACCACGGCGATCTTCTGCTCGGGCGCGGCCGGGCGGACCACGAACGGGACGTGCTGCACCCGGCCGAAGTCCCCGGTGAAGCGCGCGGCGTAGACGCCGGACGGCCAGTCCGCGGGTATCTCGGCGCCGTAGCGCTCGTCCCAGCCGCATCCGGCCGACCGGTAGTCCGCGGCGAGCATCTGGAGCCCGCCGGTGACGGTGGTCCTCGCGGTGACCGGCTCCGGGGTGTCCCCGCCGGGCGTGACGCGCACGATCTCGGCGCTGACCGAGCTGAACGCGGTGGACAATGCGAAGGAGGCCCGCCCGCCGGTGGGAACGCTCTGCCGCCGCGGATACCCCTGCAGTCCCACGCTGCGCTCGACGGTGAACCCGTGCCCGACGATGACGCCGGTCGCGTTGTTGATCCACTGTGGCCCGCCGTCGGTGTCGACGCTCTGGTGGTTGGTGAGCCGCAGTTCGACGAGCGTCTCGTCGTCGCCGGGCACCGTCGCGAGGTCGATCCGGACGAAGTAGAGGCCGCCGTTCCCGCAGCCGGCGAACAGGTCGCGGCGGAACAGCTCGAACCAGTCGTTGTCCCCGATCTGGAAGGGCTGCCCGCCGTTCGCCCAGCCGACACCGTCGCGGTAGCGGAACCAGGTGAGCCCGCCGGTGCCGCTGACGGTGTAGATGACGTTCCCGACGTCCGAAAACAGGTAGCGGGGGACGTTGAACCCGTCCGCGAGCGGCACCGGCGTCGCGAAGTGCCCGCCGCTCGGCCGTCGTGAGCGGTACAGGACGCCGTCCGCGTCGACGCACCAGATGACGCCGCCGGGCCCGCCGAAGATCCGGGGGAAGGCGGCGAACCCGGTCCCGACGACGACGCCGGTGCCGTTGCCGGTCCAGTAGCCCGCGCCGGTGTCCATGTCGGTGACGACGCGCTGGTAGGCGAGCACATCCCCGTCGCCGCGGACGCCGTAGAGCACGCCGTCGACGTCGCCGAGCACGGTGACGAAGTCCTGCCACCCGGAGCCGATGTGCACGCCGATGCCCTCATTGGCCCAGTCGGAGCTCGCGGTGGCCCAGCCACGGTGGCGATACCAGTACAGCAACCCGTCGGCCTGCACGGCGTAGATGATCCCGTCACCCCCGCCGACCAGCCGGCTCCACCGCTGGCGCGGATCGAAGGTCCCGGCCGCGGCAAGCGCACCCGCCGGTCGCGCCGGCGGCTCGGCCTCGATGATCGGAAGTGGTTCGCGGCCGCTGAGCATTCCCATCGCACACCTGGCTTCCGTGCCTACCCCGCCCACCGGGGAACGCCCCTGTCCCCACCGAAGTGCCGCGATGAAGCCACATCACCCGATGAGCCCAGCCCAGCGGTGGCCTACTTCGCTTGGCCGACAAGGCAATCCCTTCACCGCGAACGCCGGTGAGCTGGCGTCCGGCGAGGTGTCAGGGGCGGTGTCAGTGCGGTGGCCCTTCGGTGTCAGTGCGGTTGGCGATCGTTGCACCAGTGATCAGTCCAGCTCGTACACCTGAGCCCGACACCAGGGATGGGAAACCGTGAACACCAAGAACAAGAGCACCCGGCGGGGCTTCCGGCGAGCGGCAGCCGCGGTGCTGGCGACCACCCTGCTGGCCGGGGCGGCGGCCACGCCGGCCACGGCGGAGACCACTGCCCTGCCGCAGGCCGCCGCCGGACCGGACCGCCCGGAGCTGTCCGAATCCATGCAGGCGTTCATCGGCCTCGGTTTCACCGGGATGCAGCTGCGTGTGCACGACGAACGGGGCGAGTGGGTCGGCAGCGCCGGGCGGCGCGAGCTGGGCAAGACCGCGAAGCCGTCGACGAACGGGCGGTTCCGGGTGGGGAGCGTCACCAAGACCATCACCGCGACCCTGGTGCTGCAGCTGGTGGCCGAAGGCAAGGTCGGACTGGACTCCCCCGCCGCCGACTACCTGCCCGGGTTCGGGCTGGACCGGCGCATCACCGTGCGGATGCTGCTGCAGCACACCAGCGGGGTCTTCAACCACACCGGCCAGTACTACCCGGACGGGACCTACGTGCCCGGGATCGCCTGGTCGGGCCAGGAGTGGGTGGACAACCGGTTCCGCACCCACCGGCCGGAGGACCTGGTGCGGCTGTCGCTGTCCAAGCCCGCCCCGTTCGAGCCGGGAACGGCCTGGGACTACTCGAACACCAACTACGTGCTGGCCAGGTTCCTGGTCGAGAAGGTGACCGGTCGCTCCTACGTCGAGGAGACGCAGCGCCGGATCCTGCGGCCGCTGGGAATGCGGGGCACCACGATGCCGGGCACTTCGACGGAGGTCCCCGGGCCGCACGCCCATGCCTACTACCGGTACGAGGACGCCGGCCAGTCGAAGACGGTCGACGTCACCCGCCAGAACCCCTCCTGGGTGGCGGCCGGCGGTGACATGATCTCGACCTCACAGGACCTGCAGACGTTCATCACCGCACTGCAGGGCGGCAGGCTCCTGCCGGCCCCGCTGCTGGCCGAGATGCGCAAGCCGGACCCCACGGTCGGCTACGGCCTGGGCATGTTCGTGCAGGACGGCACCACCCCGTCGCCCTTCCCCGCGCCCAGCTGCGGCGTCACCGTGCTGACCCACAACGGCAGCGTGCAGGGCTACGGGACGCTGATGTACAGCACACCCGACGGCAGCAGGACCCTGACCGGCTCGATCAACTACGTCGACGACGCGGCGCAGTCCATGGCGGGCCCATTCCACACAGGACTGCAGAACCTCGTCGACGTGGTGTTCTGCGACGGGAAGACCGCTTCCTGATCGCACGTCACGCAGAACGGGACTGGCCACGTCGAGCATGGCGTGGCCAGTCCCCGTGCGCGGGGCGGGCAACCCTGGTGTCGTGTGGTTCGTGTAGGTCACGTAGGTATCGGCCAATGGGGGGCGAGTGGACGATGGTGCACCACGAGAACGACCAGGGTGCTGCGAGCGGCAACGGGCCGGAAACGCCGGTGTGGCTTGATGAGCCCACGCCGAAGGAAAGCGAAGCCGCCCGGGTCTGGCTGGCCAAGCACGGGATTCAGGTGGTCACGCCGGCGAGGTCGCTGGCAGTCCGGATCGGCGCTCGCCACACCCGCAGATCAGGCGGGTCGCGGTTCTTCCGCGTATACCTCGTGCTGTTCGTGGTAGCCATGTCCGCCTACTTCAGCCTGCAGTTCCTGCCCGGCGTCGACGAAGCGGAAATGTACGAAGGCGCGCTGGGCGTTTTCGTCGTGCTGGCGCTGCAGCTCGCACAGTGGATCACGATCAGGCGGCGGGAACGGCACCTTCCCACCGTGTCACGGCCCCAGAGTCAGTCTGTCCGGCAGGTGCTGGGTGGCTGGTACCTCGCCGCCGCGGTGATCACCTTCGGCGGCGGGGTGGCGCTGGCCGTGGCCATGTACGTCACCACCTCGGCACGGACCTACGCCTGGAGCTGGCTGGTTCTGCTCGGGATGAGCGCGGTCGCCGGCGCGGTGGTGCTGGCCGACGTGCTGCGGGCGCCGGCCCGAGGCGAGGACGAAGGCTCGCTCGCCGTCGACGCCGTCCTGCGCCGCGAGGACGCCTATCTGCTTCCACCCGCGTCTTTCGCCGTACTGGTGCTCTTCAATCTGCTTGTCGACGACCGGCAACCTGTCCAGTTCACCAACTGGCTGGCGCTCTACGCAGGCCTGGCCGTCGTCGCGCAGGTGATCGGCTGGCTGACACACGCACACGCACGCCGCCACCTGCCACCCGCCTACTACGGCACGGAACGGTAAAGCCACGGCATCCGGTCGGTGGCCGCTGATCTCAGCGAGATGACAACGCGGTTCCAGCAAGCCTTGCGGCTCATGCGCAGCCGGGATCCACAGGCCCGGGAAGACGGCTTTCACTTCCTGCTGCCCCACGCCGCGGAACACGCCGATCAACTCATCGACGAGTTCGCCCGGGAGCGGACCGACCACGGCCTGCGCTGCTGGCTGCTCGAACTCATCGGCCAGGCCCGCTCACCGAAGGCGTTGCCGGTACTCGCCGAGCAACTCCGCAGCAACGACGAGTTGCTGCGGAGCTGGGCGGTGAGAGGGCTGGAACAACTCGCCACCAAGCCGGCGCGCTACGAACTGTGGAAGGCACGAGCCAACGGACTCATCGACTGACCCGGCCCCAGGGTGTCCGGTCGGGTGGGGGTGTCGGATAGATCCGGGGTTGCTTGGCCGGGCCGCGGGCATGTTCGCGGTGACCAACATCGGCGTCTACGTGCCCGTCTTCGCCGTCTCCGGCGCCACGGACATGGCGGTCTTCCTGGTTGGCGTCGCGGGTGGTGCGCTGCCGGGCGGTTCTTCGCCACCCGCTCGCTGATCGCCCAGGCCTTATCGCGCTGGGGGCACGCGCTGCTGCCGCTTCCGCAGTGCCACACCCATGACGATGAAGCCGATCAGGAATGGATAGATGACACCGCGTTCGACGAGGCCGAGGAGAATGCCTGCTCCCGAGTCGAGGACGACCAGGTAGGCCGCCAGCGAGACGAGACCGAGTATTCCGGCCGCCACCAGGTATCTGCCCAGTCCACGGGTCAAGCCGAGGAGTTCGGACCTCCTGCCGAGCAGGATGACGAGCACGTTGCCGCTGAGGAAACCCGCGAAAGCGCCCAGCCCGTGGTAGTCGGTCGCGCTGTTGTCCGTTCCTTCGCCGGAGCCCGGGAAGAAGGCCAGTACGGCGCCGCCGATCGCCAGCAGTACCGCCATGGCGAGCACGAGCCGGCGACGTCCGGGCGGCAGTCCCCGCAACAGGACGACACCGGCGAGCGCGGCGAATCCCAGGAGGAAGAAGCCGGTGTTCATCACCCACGCGAGCGGCGAGTACATGAACTGCCCGAACGCGGTCGCGGGCCCGCGGACCCCGAGGTCGCTGATGAAGTGGTGCGTGTAGCTGTAAGGCGGATCCGTCCACGCCGCGGCGGCGATGAACTCGGTGGTGAAGTAGACGCCGCCACTGGCGATGAGCGCCATCCCCGCTGCGCGACGCCGCGGCATCGACGCTGGTCTGACCTGGCTGCCGGCGTTGTTCGTCTCCGTCATCTGCTGCCTCCGTTGTCCGTGCTGGTGTGGCACGCGAAGACTGCGGCGGGCCACTCACACGGGACGAACACGGCACTGACACGCCTGGCTGGGGGTCGTGCGGGCGAGCGCGCGAGGATGGGGCGATGGATGCGGGTGCCCGGCTTCGTGTCACGCTGCTCGACGCGTACCAGGTGTCGCGCGGTGACACCGTCCTGCCCGTTCCGGGCGCGCGGTTGCAGGGCCTGCTCGTCCGGCTGGCGCTCGCCGGTGGCCGTGCGGTCGAGCCCGATGCGCTGGTCGACGCGATCTGGGGCGAGGAGCCGCCGTCCGGCCCCGGCCCCGCGCTGCACACCCTCGTCACCCGGTTACGCCGAGCCCTCACCCCCGGCGACGCGATCGCCCAGGGCGCGGGTGGCTACCGGCTCGCGGTGGACGCGGCCGACGTGGACGCGCTGCGCCTCGAACAACTCGCCGCAGAAGGCCGGGAAAGCCTGCGGGCAGGCCATTCGGAAGCGGCGCGCGCGGCACTCGCCGAAGCCGTCGCGTTGTGGGGTGGCCACCCCGGCGCCGAACCCCCGGTCATCGCCGCGGTCGCGCCCACGGTCGCGACCCGGCTGGCCCAGGTGTCGATCGAGGCGGTCGCCGACCTCGCCACCGCCGAGCTGGCGCTGGGACAGGCCGAGGTGGCCGCTGCCCGGCTGACCGGTTTGCTGGCCGAGCACCCGGTCCACGAACGGGCGGCCACGGTGCTGATGGACGCACTCGCCGCCGCAGGACGTCAGGCCGAGGCGCTGGCGGTCTACGAGCGCGTCCGCCAAGCCCTGGCCGACGTCCTCGGCGTCGACCCCGGCACCGCCCTGCGGGAACGCCACTTGAGGCTCCTGCGCCCGGTCCCGGCGGACCAGCTCCGGCCGACGAACCTGCCCCTACCGCTGACCAGCTTCATCGGCCGCGACGACGACCTCGCCCGGATCGGCGCCCTGCTCACCACCGGACGCCTGGTCACCGTGGTCGGTCCCGGCGGAGCCGGGAAGACCCGGCTGGCGCTGGAGGCCGCCCACCGCCGCTCCTACCGCGATGGAGTCTGGTTCGTCGACCTCGCGGCCGTCACCGAACCGGCGAAGGTCGCCACGGCCGTGCTCAACGGGATCGGCTTGCGGGGCTCGATGTTCGACGCGCGCAAGCGAGCCGAAGGGACCGGCCTGGACGTCCTCGTCGGTGAACTCGGTGGCCGGGAAAGCCTGCTGCTGCTCGACAACTGCGAGCACCTGATCGACGCCGTGGCCCACCTGGTCGCGGCGCTGCTCCCCCGCTGCGCCGGGCTGCGGGTGCTCGCCACCAGCCGGGAACCTCTCACGGTCGACGGCGAGGGCTTGGTGCCGATCGGCCCGCTCGCGCTGCCCGGCCGAGGCGACGGCATCGAGCAGGCCGCAGGAACGGCGTCGGTGCGCCTGTTCGTCGAGCGGGCCGCCGCCGTGCGCCCCGGTTTCGCCGTCGACAAAGCCACACTGCCCGACATAGTGCGCGTCGTGCACGGCCTGGACGGCCTGCCGCTGGCCCTCGAACTGGCCGCCGCCCGGCTGCGCACCCTGTCACTGCCCCACCTGGCCGGCGGGCTCTCCGACCGGTTCCGGTTACTCGCCAACGGCAGTCGCGCCGCCCCGCCCCGGCACCGCACCCTGCGCGCGGTCATCGCCTGGAGCTGGGAGCTGCTGAGCGAGCACGAAAGCGCTGTCGCGGCAAGGATCTCCGTCCTGCCCGGCGGTGTCACACCCGCCTCGGCCACCGCCGTCTGCGCGGGCACCACCGTGCCCGCCGCCGACGTGCCCGAACTGCTCGCCGTCCTCGTCGACCGGTCACTGCTGCAGCTCGCCCCCGGCACCGGGCGCTACCGGATGCTCGAGACCATCCGCGAGTACGGCACCGACCGGCTGACCGAGACCGGCGACCTCGGTACGACCCGCGACCTCGCCGCCGCCTACTTGACCGAGTCGATGGCCCGCCACGACCCCCGATTGCGCGGACCCGAGCAACTGGCGGCCATGGCGGTCATCGGCGCCGAGTACGACAACACGCTCGCCGCCCTGCGTCACCTGTGCACCACCCGGGACTCTCCCGGCGCGATCGCCCTCGCCCTGTCCCTGACCTGGTACTGGCAGATGTTCGGCCGTCATGCCGACGGCTCCTACTGGCTGGGCGAGGCCCTGGCGGTTCACGGCGACGCGCCGCCGACCCCCGAACGCGACTGCGCCCGGGCCGTCCACCTGCTCAGCCGGGCCGACATCCTGTCGGGGATCACCACCAAGGAGGCCGAGGACGACCGGTCCGAAATGCACGAACTGGCGAGCAGGCTGCTCGCGCATTCCGAGCTGCCGAGCCAGTACCGCGTGTTCGGCCCGGTCCTGCTCTTCCTCCTGGAGCAGGAAACCGCCCTCACGAGCTTCCAGCGCATGGCCGACGGCGACGATGTGTGGCTGTCCGGGCTGGCCCACCTCTTCCTGGCCGAAATCGCCGAGAACGCGGGCGCGCTGACCCTGATGCGGGCCCACGTGGAAGCGTCACTGGCCCGTTTCCAGCAGGCAGGCGACCGCTGGGGCCAGGCAGCCGTCCTGGCGATGCGGGCACAGCTGCGGCGGTACGACGGCCTCGACGGCGCGCTGGCCGACCTGACCGACGCCCGGACGCTGGCGGACGAGTTCGGGGCGCTGAGCCTCGGCGACCAGCTCTACAGCGACCTGCGCTGGATCGACCTGCACCTGCGGCGCGGCGACACCGACCGGGCCATGGCCCTGACCGACGCGGCCAGGGCTCGCGCCCTGCACGCGTCCTCGGCGGAGATGCTGGTCCTCGTCGACGTGCAGGAAGCGAGCATCCGGGTCCGGCTCGGGGACCTGACCAGGGCAGGCGCCCTGCTCGACGACGCCGAACGGGGCCTGCGCGGCGACACCGCGTTCCCCGCGGACCAGGCCCGGACGCTGGCTCACGGGGCACGGGCCGCGCTCTGCCTGGCACTGGGTGAGTTACCCGGCGCGGACAACGCGCTGCGGAAGGCGTACGCGGCCGCGCTGGCAACCAGGGAACTGCCGATTCTGTCGCTGGTCGCGGTGAACGTGGCCGCACTCGCCCAGGCGCGCGGGCGGCAGCGCGAGTCGGCTGAACTGCTCGGCGCCGCCGCCCGGCTGCGCGGTGCGCATGACCACACCGATCCACAGGTTCGCGAGCTCACCCGCCGGGGTCAGGCGGCGCTGGGCGACGACGAGTTCACCGCGGCCTACGCGAAAGGCTGGGAATCCGGCACGGAGACAGCCGTGCTCACCGCCGACCCCGCCTGTTTGTCCAGAGTGGACGATTGACCCGCGCAAGCTGAACCCGTTCACCGCGCGAGGCGGACGCCCCGGCGCCAGACCTCCTTGATCGACAGGGAGTCGCTGATGTTCGTCGTCGGGTCGCCACCGACCAGCACCAGATCCGCGCGGGCCCCGGGCACGATGCGTCCCCGGTCGGTGAGACCGAACCGGCGGGCGGGCACCGAGGTCGCGGCACGCAAGGCGGCGATCGGCGTGAGACCAGCCCTGACCAGCAGTTGCATCTCGTGGTGGACGCTGGCGCCGTGGGCCATCCCGCCGAGTTCCGGCCACGCGACGGACACGTCGGTGCCCACCAGGAGGTCCACCCCGGCCGCGTGCAGCGCTCCCGCGGTCGCCAGGACCGCGTCGAAGTCGCCCTGCGGATACCGGTTGAGACTGCCGTTCAGGGTCGCGAGCCATTCGGGGTCCAGCCTGGGCCCGACGCGCGGGTCGGCCGCGAGTTCGGCGCCGGTCCGGCCCATGATCGACGCGTTGAGGCACAGGCACGGGGTGACGAACGCTCCGGAGCGGACGACGGCCTCGACGATTTCGCGGGTGTGCGGACGGTCGATGAACAGGTGGGCCAGCCCGTTCATGCCCGCCGCGAGGGCCTGTTCGGTCGCCGCCACGGTCAGCGTGTGCGCGACGGCGAGCTTGCCGAGGCGCCGCGTCTCGAGCACCCCCGCCCGGACCGTCGCGTCACTCATCATCGGCAGGTCGGGCGCCCCCAGCACGTGACCGTCTTCGATCATGAACTTGATGAAGTCGGAACCCCCGTCGACTCGCGTGCGGACCGCGCGGACGGCCTCCTCCGGGGTGGTGACCTCCGACGCGGCGGGATTCGCGCCCGATTCGCCCTCCGGCGGGCCGTCCGCACCGTCCCCCGGCGGTCCGTCCTCGGGCACCAGTTCGCTGGGGTGACCGCCCGGCGCGGTCAGGCTGAAACCGGCGGACCGGACGTCCGCGAGGTCGTCCCGGCCGGCGATCGCCTTGCGCCCTTCGGCGTCGAACCCGCCCTGCATCTCCAGTTCGGTGGTGACCCCGAACAGCAGCGCGTCGCGCAGGCCCTCCTCGGAGGTGTGCACGTGCGAGTCGATCAGCCCCGGCAGCAGCGTGGCCCCCGCGGCGTCGACCACGCTGGCGTCCGACGGGGCGATACCGGTGATCCCGACGATGGATCCGCCCTCGATCAGGACGCAGTGCTGGTCGAGCACCTGCTCGCCGTCGAAGATCCGCGCGTTGGCGATGGCCACCCGAGCCGTCGACGCCCCTTGCCCGCTGTCCCCGGAGCACGCACCGAGCGCCGCTGACGAGCTCGCCGCGGCCGCGGTCAGGCTCGCCGACCTCAGCACGGCACGACGATTGATGGAACACATGACGAACTCCCCTCTTACATGCGGCCCGCATATGCATGCAGGCCGTCAACATGTGCAAGGTTACATACATTCAGGTGTCGGCCGCGGCGGAGCTGAGAGCGCTCTCAGATCGCATGCATGCTGTCGAGCATGTGCAGACCGTCAAGGGTTGGTTAAACTCGCCGCGTGACGAACGAAGGCGAGTCCCAGGACGACCTGCTGGACGCGGTCGGGCCCGCGTTCGCCCGGTTGCGCAGGCGCACGACGCAGGTGCCCGTCGAGCCGCCGGTCGAGCGCAAGGACCTGAACCGCAACCTCGTCCTGAACATCATCGACGAGGCGGAGAAGGAGATGAGCGTCGGCGCGGTGGCCGAGGCCCTGTCCATCGACCCCTCGGTGGCCAGCAGGATGGTCGGCGACTGCATCTCCCACGGCTACCTGCTCCGCGCACCGTCCCAAGCGGACGGACGCCGGGCGGTACTCCAGCTCACCGAAGCCGGTTACGCACTCCGCGACCGCTTCCGCTCGCAACAGCGCCAGGCCTTCGAGTACATCACCCGCGACTGGCCGGAGGCGGAACGCCGGGAACTCGCGCGCCTGATCGTCAAGTACGCCGACTCCGCGGCCAAGGCGACCAGCGGCTGAAAAGCCGGGGTCAGCACGACGACGTGCTGACCCCGGCTCATGAGGTCCGGCTACAGGACGACGGGCTTGCCGCCGAGGGTCACCGCGAGGCGGCCGTCCGCGCCGAAGGACCAGCCCAGCGCACCGCTGTAGGAAGCGCACCGGGATCCGTTCGACCCCGCCCAGAACTGGTTCGAACTGTCGGTGTTGCCCACCACCTTGTCGTTCGTCCCGCTGCCGCTGCGGCACGAGGTGTTGTCCCGGAACACCGTCGACCCGGTCTCGAAGGTGAAGTTGCGTTCGTCGTTGTCGATGCTGAGGTTGTTCGACACCGTCATCGGTCCCGGGTTGCGGTTGTAGGTGAACCCGTGCTTGCCGTTGTCGAAGGCGATGCTGCGCCGGACCGTGTGGCTGACCGCGATGTCCTCACCACCGAGCTTGTACCCGTTGCGGTCGCCGTTCCCGGCCTGGCCGCCGTTGCTGAGCGTGCCGTTCTTGTAGGCGAGGGAGTCCTCGATGGTCACCGTGCCGATGGCCCCGGTGTCGGACTTGGTGTAGAGGTCCCAGCCGTCGTCGATGTTGTTGTGCGCCACGGCGTAGCGGAAGACGTTGCCGGGGCCGGAGGTGAGCTTCGCGGCGAAACCGTCGGCGTCCTCGCCGTCGGAATCGGCGTTGTCGTGCGATTCCGCGCTCAGCACGAGGTTGTTGGCCGGCCACTGGGCTTTCGGGGTGTCCGAGGTCATCCGCGAGAGCTGGAGCCCGGTGTCCCGGTTGAACCGCGTCACCGTGCGCTCGAAGACGTTGTTGCTGCCGCCGACGAAGATGCCGTTGTCACCGGCGCGTTCCACGGTGACGCCGTAGACGTGCCAGTACGAACCGTTCACCGCCAGGCCGCGGTTGGCGGGGTCCTCGGCCTGCGCGGAGAAGTTCAGCACCGGCTTCTCGGACTGGTAGGCGGCCAGCTTCTTGGGCGCGCCCGAAGTACCGCTGTTGCCCGGCGGGATGGTGACCGTCTGCGAGAAGTTGTAGGTCCCGCCACGCAGGTGGATCGTGCCTCCCGCGGCGACCCGGGTGAGGGCCGAAGTGAGCGTCGTCGGGTCCCCGATCGTCCCGGTCGCGCCGTCCTGGCCGGTCGGCGAGACGTACAGGGCGTCGGCGGGCTCCGGCTCGGTGCCGCTGGTGGTGATGTCGGCGTAGTCGATGTTGGGCAGGCCGCCCGAGGTGGTCGGGTCGAGCCGGATGGTGCTGGCGCCCGCGGGCAGCGTGACCGTCAGGGTCTTGGTCACCCAGGACGACCACGCGCTGGTCGGCTCGAACGACACCGTCTGCACCTTCGTGCCGTTGACCAGGAGGTCGGCGGTACGACCGGCCGTGGTGCCGTTGGCGAACCGGACGGCGACCGTCGCGGTGCCCGCGCTCGGCGCCGAAGCGGCGAACTGGACGTAGGCGCCGGTCGCGTTGGTGGCGTTGCAGAACCCGGAACCGGAGTAGCCGGGCCAGTCGGTGTCGACGGTTCCGGTGCAGACGGTGGGCGAGGACTCGGCCTCGTGGTGGGTGGTCGCGGCGTTCGCCGTGGCGAGTGGCAGCACCAGCGCGGCACCCGCCGCCATGGCGGTGCCCGCCGCGAGCAGTGTCAACCTCATCGTGGACCTCCTGCGTGATCGATGGACCGGCGGCGGCGGGTACCAGGCAAGGGAACGTCTCGAAAAAACCATGCTTTCCCCGGCGAATTCAAAACATTAACCCAGCCCCTTTCCGCACGCAATGCCGGACACCATGCGTGACCATTCACAATTATGAACAAAGGGGCGAAGCGCGCCACGCAGACTAGCGAACCCCGTGTGGACAATCAGGTACGACGCGTGGACTTTTCCGCATTGATCACCCGGCGAGGCAGACCGGCGCAGCCCACCCGCCAGCCTCTCACCTGCGAATTCGCCATCATCGACACGGCCGGACGCTTGACCTCGCAGCAACGGGCAACCTAGGATGACTTTTCCCAGAAAGCGCTTTCCGCGCCCCCTGTCGAATCAGCGAAATCGACCCAACGGAGACGTATCATGCGCATGAGACCCATGATTGCGTGCGTCAGCCTGTTCGCCGGCGCACTGGTGGCGGTGGCCTCCTCCGCCGCGCAGGCCGCGCCAACGCGGTACGAGGCGGAAAACACGCCGGCGGTGTGTTCCGGCACCATCGATTCCAATTGGTCGGGTTACTCCAGCAGTGGCTTCTGCAACGGCGCCAACTCCACCAGTGGCTACCTCCAGTTCACCGTGAACGCGGCGGCCGCGGGCACGGCGACGCTGGGGGTGCGGTTCGCCAACGGGACCACCACGGCCCGGCCCGCCGACCTGGTCGTGAACGGGGCCACCGTGCAGACGCCGTCGTTCGAGGGCACCGGCGCGTGGGCGACCTGGACGACCAAGACGCTGAGCGTGCCGGTGACCGCGGGCAGCAACACCATCCGGCTGAACCCGGGCACCGCCGGTGGCCTGCCCAACATCGACTACCTCGACGTCGAAGCGGGTGACACGCCCCAGCCGCCGGGCGGGATCGTCGGCTGGGCCACGCAGGCCGGTGGCACCACCGGCGGCGCGGCCGGTTCCACCGTCACCGTGAGCAGCTTCGCCGACTTCCGGACCCAGGCGCAGGCTTCGGGGGCCAGGACCATCCTGGTCAACGGCATGCTCAGCGGCTCGGGCACCGTCGAGATCAGCGCGAACAAGACGATCCGGGGCGTCGGGGCCGGCTCGGGTGTCTCCGGGACCACGCTCAACATCGAGGACATGCGGCCCGCCAACGTGATCATCCAGAACATGAACATCCGCGGGGTCCCCGGCAACGACGCGATCCAGATCGAGAACGCCACGCACATCTGGATCGACCACAACACCATGTCCAGCACCATCGAGAACGATCCCGACTTCTACGACGGCATGCTGGACATCACCCACGCCGCCGACTACATCACCGTGTCGTGGAACGTGGTCCGCGACCACTGGAAGACCTCGCTGGTCGGCCACTCCGACGGCAACGGCGGCGAGGACCGCGGCCACCTGCGCGTCACCTACCACCACAACTGGTTCGACCGGACCTTCGAACGCAGCCCGCGGGTGCGCTTCGGCGAGACGGTCCACGTGTTCAACAACTACTACTCCAATGTGGACAACAACACCGACTCCTACGCCATCGCGTCGCTGATGGACGCCGGACTGCTCGTGGAGGGCAACGTCTTCGAGAACGTGCAGCAGGCGTGCTGGTCCGCGAGCGGGTACGCGGACTCCGACCCGGGACGGCTGGTGGCACGCGACAACCTGCTCACCGACTCCGGACCGTGTGAAACGGGCGGCACCGTGGCCGCCATCCCGTACAGCTACACCGCCGACAGCGCGACCACCGTCAAGTCGTCCGTCACGACGGGCGCGGGTGCGGGCAAGCTCTGACCGGTGTCGTCGAGTGGCGATTCGGGGTCCCGGCCCGGATCGCCACTCCCACGCCTCCGGGATGTCGCGGCCGGACTCGGCGTGCTCACGGGCGGATCAGCACCTTCAGCGCTTCGCGGTCGGCCATCGCCTGGTAGCCGCCCGGAACCTCGTCCAGGCCGACGGTGCGGTCGAAGACCCGGCCCGGCTCGATGCGGCCCTCGAGGATGTCCGGCAGCAACTCCTCGATGTAGGCACGCGCCGGGGCGACGCCGCCGGTGAGGGTGATGTTGCGGAAGAACACGCCGAAGTCGGCGGGGACGTCCGGGTACTGCGGTGCGCCGACGCGGCTGACCGTGCCGCCGTCGCGCACGACACCGAAGGCGGTCTCGATGGCCGGTTTGAGGCCGACGCACTCGAGGACGGTGTGGGTGCCGTCGCCGCCGGTGAGCTCGCGGACCTTCTCCACGCCCTCTTCGCCGCGTTCGGCGACCACGTCGGTCGCGCCGAACGCACGGCCCAGGTCGGTGCGCTCGGTGTGCCGCCCCATCAAGATGATCTGCTCGGCGCCGAGGCGTTTCGCCGCCAGGACCGCGGACAGCCCGACAGCGCCGTCGCCGATGACGGTGACCGTGGTGCGCGGGCCGACCCCGGCGGTGACCGCGCAGTGGTGGCCGGTCGGGAAGACGTCGGACAGGGTCAGCAGGGAGGGCAGCAACGCCGAGTCCTCCCCGACCGGCAGCTTGACCAGCGTGCCGGAGGCCTGCGGCACGCGCACGGCTTCGCCCTGCCCGCCGTCGACGTCGGTGCTGCCCCACTGGCCGCCGTGGCGGCAGGAGGTCTGCAGGCCTTCACGACAGAAGTCACAGGTGTTGTCGGCCCACACGAACGGCGCGACCACGACATCGCCCGGCTTGAGGCCGGTGACCTCGGCGCCGATGTCCTCGACCACGCCGAGGAACTCGTGCCCGATCCGGTCACCGTGATCCTGGGCCGGTTTCGCCCCGAAGGGCCACAGGTCGCTGCCGCAGATGCACGAGCGCAGCACCCGCACGACCGCGTCGGTCGGCTCGTACAGCTTCGGATCCGGCACCGTTTCGACCCGCACGTCACCGGCGCCGTAGATCACTGTCGCCTTCATCGGCTCACTCTCGTTCGTGGATGGTGACCAGGGCGGTTTTCCCTGATCAGCTCCCGTCAAACGTGCTGGGCCGGCCGCCCGGCAGGGTCTGCTCTTCCGGGTAACGCCAGTACCCCCGGCGTCGTGCTGCCCGGCGACGAGCCATTGACGCCGACGTCCTGGCACGTAGTGTCGAAGCATCCTGATCACTTCACCCGAACGATTTTCGCGTGACGCGGACCGGGGTTCACGTCAGTGCGGACCGGAGGTTGAGCGTGCAGCTTCGCAGTGACCAGTGGTACGCGGGAGAAGACCGCAACGGCTACCTCCACCGCGCCTGGATGCGCCGCGGCACCCCGGCGGACGCGTTCACCGGCCGGCCGCAGATCGCCATCGCGAACACCGCGTCCGACCTCACCCCGTGCAACGCCCACCTCACCGAGGTGGCCAGGTCCGTCCGGGACGGGGTCTTCGAAGCCGGCGGCATCCCGCTCGAGCTGCCGGTCGTGTCCCTCGGTGAGACGAACGTGCGGCCGACCGCGATGCTCTGGCGCAACATGGCCGCGATGGCCGTCGAGGAGTTGCTGCGGGCGAACCCGATCGACGCCGTGGTGCTGCTGGGCGGCTGCGACAAGACGATCCCGTCCCTGCTGATGGGCGCCGCCTCGGTGGACCTGCCCGCCGTGGTCGTCCCCGGCGGCCCCATGCTGACCGGCACCTTCCGCGGCAAGCCGCTGGGCTGCGGCACCGACGTCTGGCGGCTCTCGGAGGAGGTCCGCGCCGGCACCCTGTCGCAGGAGCAGTTCATCCGCTCCGAGTCGGCGATGATCCGCAGCCGCGGGCACTGCAACACGATGGGCACCGCCTCGACGATGGCACTGGTCGCCGAAGCGCTGGGCACCGTCGTCCCCGGCGTGGCCGGTACGCCCGCCCCGGACAGCCGGCTGCTGGAGGCCGCCCACGGCACCGGGCGCCTCGCCGTGGAGATGATCGCCACGGACCGCCGCCCGAGCACCTTCCTGACCAAGGCCTCCTTCCACAACGCGATCGTGGCGCTGGCCGCCATCGGCGGGTCCACCAACGCCGTGGTCCACCTGCTCGCGATCGCCGGGCGCCTCGGCGTCGACCTGACCATCGACGACTTCGACCGGATCGGGTCGCGGGTGCCGGTGCTGGTGGACCTGCAGCCCGCGGGCCGGTTCCTGATGGAGGACTTCCACCGGGCCGGTGGCCTGCTCGCCGTGCTGCGCGAGGTCCGCGACCTGCTCGACCCGTCGGCTTTGACGGTGACCGGCGCACCCCTGGTCGACGCGCTCGAAGACGCCCCGATCTGGGACGCCGAAGTCATCCGGCCGCGGACCGCGCCGGTGGTGGCCGAAGGCGGAATCGCTGTCCTGCGCGGAAACCTCGCGCCCGGCGGCGCGCTGATCAAGCCCGCCGCCGCGTCACCCGAGTTGCTGCGCCACCGCGGCCGCGCCGTGGTCTTCGACTCGATCGAGGACTTCCACGCGCGCATCGACGACCCGGACCTCGACGTCGACGCGGACTCCGTGCTGGTGTTGCGCGGCTGTGGTCCGAAGGGTTATCCCGGCATGCCCGAGGTGTCGAACATGCCCCTGCCGACGAAGCTGCTCGAACAGGGCGTCCGGGACATGGTCCGGATCTGCGACGGCCGGATGAGCGGCACCGCCTACGGCACCGTCGTCCTGCACGTGACGCCGGAGGCCGCGGCAGGTGGCCCGCTCGCCCTGGTGCGGACCGGCGACCCGATCGTGCTCGACGTCGAGGCGCGGCGCATCGACATCGACATCCCGGCCGACGAACTCGCCAGCCGGACCCCGAACGCCGCCACCCTCGCCGGCTTCGCAGCCCCCCGGCGAGGCTGGGAACGGCTCTACGTCGACCACGTACAACAAGCCGACACCGGCGCCGACCTGGACTTCCTCACCGGCTCCAGCGGATCCGCGGTAAGCCGAGAATCCCACTGATCCCGCCGGTGCCCGGCTTCACGACACTCACATGACCCAGCGGCGGAAGCCGCCTTCGGTGTTGAGGGTTTGGCCGGTGATCCACTGGCTGTCGTCGGAGGCGAGCCAGCGGATGAGGCGGGCGACGTCGTCCGGGCGGCCCCAGCGGCCGGCCGGCAGGGCGCGGCCGACCCGCTCGGTGAGCTCCGGGGTGGCCCACCCGGTGTCGACCGGGCCGGGGTTGACCGTGTTGACGGTGATCCCCCGGTCGATCAGCGCGTCGGCCAGGGTGAGCGTCATCTGCTGGATCGCGCCCTTGCTGACCGCGTACGGCACCTCCTGGCTCATCGGCGCCAGGTGCTGGCCCGAGGTGAACAGGATGAGCCGCCCGCCGGGGCGGGCGTCGTCGTGCGCGGTGGCGAACGCCTGCGCCAGCAACACGCTCGCCCGGGCGTTCACCGCCCAGGTCAGGTCCAGTTCGGCCGCCGTGACTTCCGCGAGGGTCTGGGTCGAACTGCGTGCGTGGTTGGCGACCACCACGTCGACCGCGCCGAACGCCTCCACGGCACGGGCGATCACCTGCCCGGGTGCCTGGGCGTCCGCGAAATCGGCGGCGACGTGCTGCAGCCGCCTGCTCTCGCCACCCAGCGCCTCCACGATCCCGGCGTCTCCGACGGGGTCTGCGCCCCATGGCTGGCCGGCGTCATGGGGCGACCACGAGTGCACCAGCACCGACGCCCCGGCCGCCAGCAGCTCCTCCGCCACCGCGAAACCGATCCCGGCCCGGCGGCTGACACCGGTCACCACCGCGACCCGGCCTTCCAGAGACCCAACTCCGCTCACCACGCCCTGCACGGTAAACACCGAGCGCGATTGGCCTCAACCGCGTTTCCCGGCGCTGCGCGAATCCTCAGCCTCGGGGGTGCTCGCCCTGGTGCCGGACTCGGCGGGGCGGCGTTCGCCCCAGAGGACGAGGATGACGGCGACGATGATGAGTGCGCCGCCGCCCAGGATGCCGGGGGTGAGGTGTTCGTCCAGGATCAGCCAGCCGAGTACCAGTGCGATGGCCGGGTTGACGTAGGCGTACGTCGTGGCCACCGAGACCGGGGCGTGGGTCAGCAGCCAGATCAGCGAGCCGAACGCGAGGATCGAGCCGGGTCCGATGAGGTAGAGCAGTGCCCACCAGGAGGCACCGGACCAGCTCGCCGGGTTCGGGTCCTCACCGGCGAGCAGGCCGACGACGATCAGCAGGGGGCCGGCCACCAGCATCTGCACCCCGGCGGACAGCAGCGCGTTGCCGGGCAATCGAACGCGCGGCGTGAAGAAGGAGCCGATCGCTTCGGCGATCGCGGCCGCCAGCACGATCACCAGGCCGGTGAAGGCCACCGGTCCGCCCCACCCGGACGGCGCCAGCAGGATCGCCACCCCGCTGAACCCGGCGAGCAGGCCCAGCAGCACCACCGGCCGGGGGCGTTCCCTGGCGAGCAGCCGGAACACCGCCACCCACAGCGGCATCGAGGCGATCACGAGCGCGGCCACGCCGGAGGGCACGGTGCGCTCCCCCAGCGTGAGCAGGCCGAGCCCGCCGCCGATGATCAGCACCCCGATCACCGCGGCCCCCCGCAACTCCTGCCGGCTCACCGGGAACCAGCGGCGGGTGCGCGCCACGCACCACCCGTGGAGCAGCACCCCGGCGACCAGGAAGCGGATCCCGGCACCGGACAGCGGCGGGATCGTCTCCACCATGACCCGGATGGCCAGGTAGGTCGAGCCCCACACCACGTAGAGCACCAGCAGGTTGGCCCCGATCAGCCAGCTGGGACGGGCGTCGCCGGTCACTCACACCTCCAGGTCACGGGCGATCGCGCGCAGCAGCAGAGGGCGGGCGGTGCTCAGGTAGAAGTGGTCACCGGGGAGCAGGCGCCGCCGGAACGCGGCGCTGGTGTGCTCGGCCCAGTCGTCGAGGTCGGCCGCCGCGACGGTGGGGTCGTCGCGCCCGGCGAACGCGGAGATGGGGCAGTCGAGCGGCGGTCCCGGCTGGTGGTCGTAGGTTTCCGCGAGCGCGTAGTCGGCACGCAGCCGGGGCAGCAGGACCTCGCGGCTGCCCGGGTCGGCGAGCAGGTCCGGCGGGACACCGCCCAGTCGCTCGACCCTGGCGACGAATTCGTCGTCGGAGAGGTGCCGCTGCTCGTCGTGGTGCTTCGCCGCGCGCGACGGGGGCACGCTGCCGGAGACGAAGAGCCTCGTGGGCGCGTTCCCGGCGGCGGACCTGGTTCGGGCCAGTTCGAAGGCGACCACCGCTCCGACGCTATGACCGAACAGGGCGTACGGCAACGCGGCCGCTTCACCCGCCAGGGTGTCGACGAGCTCGGCCATTCGGTGGCGGGGTTCGGCGTCGTCGCCGTCGCGGCCGGGCAACCGCACCGGTCGCACGTCGAGATTCGCCGGCGCGTCCTCGCGCCACCCCGCGTACGCCGAGATCCCGCCACCGGCGTGCGGCAGGCAGTACAACGTCACCGGCGTCATGAGTCCTCCCCCGCCAGCGCGGCCGCGAGGCCCCGCACGGTGGGCCGCCGCAGGAAGGTGCCCAGCGGCACGGTCGAGCCCAGTTCCCGGCCGATGCGGTTGATCAGGCGGGCCGCCTGCAGCGAAGTGCCGCCGAGGTCGAAGAAGTCCTCGTCCGGGCCGACGCCGGGCACGCCGAGCACCCTGGCCACCAGCTCGCCAAGGTCCCGCTGCTCGGGCGGGAGCTCCCCGCCGGCGCCCGGGGTGGCGGTGGCGTGTTCGGCCAGCAGCGCGGCCCGATCGACCTTCCCGCTGGGCGCCTGCGGCAGTGACGGGCGCGGGTGCACTCCGGCGGGCACCAGGTGCGCCGGGAGCCGTTCGCCCAGCCAGGCACGCAGGTGGCCGCCGTCCAGCTCGGCGCCGCTCTCGGCGACGACGAACGCTTCCAGCCTGGCCGGGGTGCCGACCGCGCAGACAACGGCCTGCCGCACGTCCCGGTGGCCGCGCAGGGCGTCTTCGACCTCTCCCGGTTCGACGCGGAAACCGCGGATC
This sequence comes from Amycolatopsis magusensis, assembly GCF_017875555.1. GTDB lineage: Bacteria > Actinomycetota > Actinomycetes > Mycobacteriales > Pseudonocardiaceae > Amycolatopsis > Amycolatopsis magusensis. The sequence continues at coordinate 6,617,941 of NZ_JAGGMS010000001.1, forward strand.
TTCACCTGTTCGTCGAGGCGGCCGAGGAATTCCAGCGCGCCGTCCGCGCGCTGCCGGACCAGGTCGCCGGTGCGGTACATCCGGCCGGGATCGAACGGATCCGGAACGAACCGTTCGGCTGTCAGCTCAGGCCTGCCGAGGTAGCCGCGCGCCACCCCGGCCCCGGCCACGTGCAGTTCGCCGGGCATCCCGGCGGGCACCGGCAGTCCCTCGCCGTCGAGCACGTGCACGCGGACGTTGCTCAGCGGGCGGCCGATCGGGATGCCGCGTGCGATGTCCTCGGTGGTGACGTGCCAGGAGGTCACGTCGACGGTGGCTTCGCTGGGCCCGTAGAAGTTGTGCAGTTCCGCCTTCGTCCGCTCGAAGAACCGGGCGCACAGCGCGGAAGTGAGCTCCTCGCCGCCGGAGAAGACGTAACGCAGCTGGGGGCAGTCCGCGAAACCCGGCTCGAAGTCGAGTAGCACGTCGAGCAGGCTCGGCACCAGGCCGAGCGCGGTGACGTGCTCCTCGGCGAGCACCTGCATCAGGTAGGCCGGGTCGCGGTGACCGCCGGGTTTGGCCAGCAAGAGCCTGCTGCCGGCCAGCAGCGGGGCGAAGATCTCCCAGACCGAGATGTCGAAGCTCAGCGAAGTCTGCTGCAGCACCGTGTCGGCCGGGCCGAGGCCGAAGGTGCGCTGGTCCCAGCACATCCGGTTGACCACCCCGGCGTGTTCGACCTCGACGCCCTTGGGCCGCCCGGTGGAGCCGGAGGTGTAGATGACGTAGGCGAGGTCCCGCGCGGTGGCCCGGCTCGGCGGATCGGCCTCGGGTTCGCCGCCGAGGTCGAGTTCGTCCAGCGCGAGCAGCAGCCGGTCCCCGCCCGGCAGCCACTCCCGCATCCAGTCCTGCGTGCACACGATCCGGGTGCCGCTGTCCTCGATCATGTAGGCCAGCCGCTCGGCCGGGTAGTCCGGGTCCAGCGGCAGGTAGGCGGCCCCGCTCTTGAGCACCCCCAGCACCGACACGATCATTTCGATCGAGCGCTCCAGGCAGACGCCGACGAGGTCGCCGGGGCCGGCGCCATGCTCGCGGAGCAGTTTCGCGAGCCGGTTGGCCCGGTGGTTCAGCTCTCGATAGCTCACCGTCTCACCGGAGGCGGCCAGCGCGGGGGCATCCGGTTGGGCGCGCACGACTTCTTCGAACAGTTCGTGCACGCACCGGTCTTCGGGGAAGTCCGCCGCGGTGTCGTTCCACTCCGGTCGTGTCCGGCGCGCGGCCAGTTCCCCCGGTGACGGACCGGGCGCGGTCGCGCGCCGTGGTCCGGCGGGCACGGTGACTCCCGGCCCAGCCAACCGGCCCGGCGGGCCGAGGACGCCCGACATCGCCACGGCGTGGCGGTAGCAGTCCGCCGTCCCGGACTCCTCGGTCAACCCGGACGCACCGTGCACCTGGATGGCCCGCAGGCAGGCTCGCACGCTGTCGCGGGCCGCGGCGGCGAGCAGCATGGTCGCGTCCCCGCCGGTCTCGCACAACTCGGCCAGCCGGGCGGAAATGGCGTCGAGGCGCACCACGTCCGCGGCGAGCGGCAGGCTCACCCCTTGGTAGTCGGCGATGCGCTCGCCGAACTGCACCCGCTCCCCCGCCCTGGCCGCGGCCAGTCCGGTGGCCCGGCGTGCCAAGCCCAGCAGGTAACCGGTGTGGCTCAACGGACTGCCGAGTGCCGGGTCGGCGGCGAGGGTCTCCGGTGGAAGGCCCGCTCGGCCGAGTTCCTCGGCCAGTGCCACCGTTTCCGCTTCTCCTGCCCCGATCCCGCCGTCTTCTGCCGGGCGGGTCGGCGGCAACCAGCCCTCTTCGGTGCCGCGTGCTCGCAGTGCGTCCGCGGGGTGTGCCGCGTGCGTTGCTTCGGTGGCCGCGTCGGCGAAACGGCGGCGGAGTTCCCGCCGCCAATCCACCGCCGGGCCGCTTCCGTCACCACCGGCGATCGGATCGAGCACCGCGGTGGCGACCGTGCCGAGCAGGATTTCCGAGGTGCCCGCGGCCAGGGTCAGCCCGGGGGCCTCGTGCACCGCGGCGGTGAGCGCGGGGCCGGGCTCGGCGAGTTGCCACCGCAGCAGCGCCACTTCCTGCGCGAGTTCACTGGCCCGCCATTTGGCCGCCGCGAGATCCGCGTCGGTGCAGTGCCCGGCCGCCAGCAACGCGACCGTGCGGTCCGACAACGCACGGGCGGCTTCCAGATCGGTGTCCAGTTCGAGGAGCCGGTGCCGGTGCGCGGTGTCCTGGCGCAGCCGTGCGGTCAGTGAGTCCAGCCAGCGCCGCGCCCGGCCGTAGAAGCAGATGCCGGTGCGTTCCGCCCCGAGCGCCCCGCCGATCAGCGGCCAGCCACCGCCGGGCTCGCCGATCACCGCGCCGGCGTCCAGCGCGACCTGGTCGAAGGTGACCTTCGTGAAGGCTTCCGGGTTGAGCGAGCCGACCCGCTCCACGGTCACGCCCGGCGCGTCCAACGGCACCAGGAACAAGGTGATCGAGGTGAAGCGCCCGGCGCCACCCGGCTCGGCGGGGCCGGTGCGGGCCGCGCAGACGCCGTAGCCCGCGAGATCGGTGCGCACGTTCCAGATCTTGGTGCCGTGGAGCACCCAGCCGTCCCCGGCCGGTTCCGCCGTCGTCCGCAGGGAACTCAGGTCGGAACCGGCCGAGGGTTCGCTGTAGAGCACGGAGAAGAAGACCTCACCCGCGGCCATCGGCGGCAGGTGCCGCGCCTTCTGCCGGTCGGTTCCGGCGGCCAGCAGGGTCGTTCCCGCGTTCTCGATGGTGTTCACCCGTGCGGTGTCGGGGACCCCGGCCAGCGCGAGTTCCTCGGCCACCGCGGCCGCGTCGGCGATGCCACCACCGCGGCCGCCGTATTCACGCGGCCAGTCCGGCGCCAGCAACCGCGCTCGTCCCAGTGCGCGGTAGGTGCGAGGTGCCCAGGGCAGGCCCCGCCTGGCACAGTCCTCGGCCTCCGCCCGGTACTCGGGGACCCGCAGGATCTCCCGGACCTCTTCCCGCAGTCCCGCCGTCGAGCGCACCATCATCGACTCACCTCCCCGTGCCCGGAATTCAGCTGTGCACCGCCGGCTTCACCGCTTCCATCAGCAGGTGGTACCCCAGGTGGTTCAGCGGCGGCAGGTCACCGAGCAGGGTCTCCAGTGTCCGGACCGCACCGGCCACCTCGGCGGTCTCCAGCACGGAGTCGGCCAGCCAGGCCGAAAGCGGGATGTTGCCGCGCAGGGAAACCGGGACCAGACCGGCCACGGCGGTCAGCCGCTTGAGGTCGTCGGGCGAGAAGCTGTGCCACGGCGCCCGCAGTTCGTCGCCCTCGCGGGTGCCGGTGAACACCAGTTCCTTGTTCTCCACGTCGGTGATGTCCACGGTGGCGAACCGGTCGGCCGAGCTGAACCGCTCGAACACGGAGTTCTTCACCCCGATGATCAGCCGCCCGCCCGGCCGCAGCACCCGGCGGACTTCGCTGAAGACTCTCGGGTGGTCGGCAGGCGGCACGTGCATCAGCGCCAGCATCGACACCACCGCGTCGAAGGAATCGTCCGGGAACGGGAGCGCGGCCATGTCGCCCTGTTCGAAGCGCACGTCGAGGTTCGCTTCGGCGGCCTTGCGCGCGGCCTGCTCGAGCATCGCTTCGGTCAGGTCGAAGCCGGTGACCGCTTTGGCCCGGTGGGCCACCGGAATGGTGATCCGGCCGGTGCCGCAGCCGATGTCGAGCACTTCGTCGTCGGCGGTGACCCGATCCAGGACGAACGAGATCTCGGTGTCGGAAAAGGTGGCATCGAGCGCGGTGAAGCCCGGGATCCGCTCGTCGTACTCACCGGCGATCCGATGGTAGATACCGGCGATCAGATCTTTCTGCTGACTCGTGTTCGCCTTCACGTTGTTCCTTTCTCGATTGTGTCCGCCCAGCCTCGAAATGGCTAGGAGTCCCGGTGCAGCGGGCACGACAGGCAGCGGGGTCCGCCGCGTGCCCGGCGCAGTTCGGAACCGGGTATCCGGTGCACCCCGATCCCGTGCCGTTCCAGGTGGTCGTTGGTCAGTTCGTTGCTTTCGTAGGCGATCACCTCGCCCGGCGCGACGGCCAGCACGTTGCAGCCGTCGTCCCACTGTTCTCGGCGGTGGTTGCCGCCGTCCCGCCCTGGCTCGAGCACCCGCAGTGCCGAGCCGAGTGCTTCCCCGGCCGCGGTGGCGAAGTCCGGCTGGTGCCGCAGGACCGGGCCACCGCGGCCGGGCCGCAGCGTGCACACCGGCCGCCCGCCGAGCTCGGGGGACATCACCACCGCGTCCTCGTCCACAAAGGACACCAGGGTGTCCAGGTGGATGGTCGCCCTGGTCCGTGGCAGGTCCACCACCACGAGCCGGTCGCAGAGTTCGCGGGCGAACAGTTCCTCCGCCAGCGCCTCCACCGCCGCCGCGCAGGTCCGGTCACCGACGCCGACGGCCAGCGCGCGGCCGGACAACACGAGCAGGTCGCCACCCTCGATGGGCATCGACGGGGGCAGCGCCTCGTTCCAGCACCGCTCGGCGTGCCCGGCGAACCAGGGGTGGTGCCGGTACAGGGCGGCGACGAGGTCGACCTCACGCGCCCGCGCCCCGGAGCGCATCCGCCCCAGCAGGTAGCCGTCGCGGAACCAGGCGGAGCTGTCCCTGGTGAACATCTGGTTGGGCAGGGGATCCAGCAACCGCCACGGCCGATGCCGCCACAGCGAGCCGGTGCCCGGCACCCACCGCGGGACCTCGTCGCTGGAAATCCCGCCCAGCAGACTCCGCACCAGCATTTCCGCGGGCAATTCCGCCAACCAGGAAATCACCTCGTCACGCGCCCGCGGTGGAACCCGGGCCCCGGCCATGGCCTGCGCGGCCAGTCGCCTGCCGACTTCTTTGTCCCGGCACACCTCCGCGAGCCCCTCGCGCAAATCCAGGACCGCGACTCCACGAGACCGCAATACCGTCGTGAAAGCCTCGTGTTCCTCCCTGGCCCGTTGCGGCCAGACCAATTCGTCGAACAGGAACTCGGCGTGGTCATCCGGGGTCAGGGTATTGAGCTCACCGTCCGGACTGTGCACCAGCACCGCACGCAATGCCCCAGTTTCCGATTCCACGCTTCGCACGTTCAGCAGCGGCCTCGATCCCACGCCGACTTCCTCCCCGGTTCCTGGACCTCGTGGCGCGGATAGACCTCGAACCGGGCGGGCAAACACGGCATTCCGAGAGATATCGTGAATTACCCGTTCGTTGTAAGTAAAACACTATCCGTGATTGGCCAGGGCCAGTTCGAGGCCGCTCCGCGAAACCGCAGGTGAATCGGCCGGGAAATGATCACCATGGCGATCAATTCCACCGGGCACCCCGGACGTAGGCCGAATGGCGTGGGCAATCGGCAACATCCGGCGCAATGCGGGAAAACAGTCAGCGACCTCGCGGACCTGCGAGCTGGGGGAAGTCCTCCGGGCGGACCTTCAACTGGATCCGTTCCCCGGAGGTGCTGAGCACGCTGAGGAACTCGGCGGCCTGCGGCTCGGCGTTGCCGAACCAGTGCGGCACGCGGGTGTCGAACTCGACCGCTTCCCCCTCGGCCAGCGTGAAATCGCGGGGGCCGAGCACCACGCGCAGGCGGCCGCTGAGTACGTAGAGCCAGTGGTACCCCTGGTGCGAACGGGGATCCGGGGTCACCCCCACCGGCCCGGCCGGGAGCAGGGACTTGAACGCCCGCAGCTCCGCCTGGCCGGTGGTCAGCGGGATCGCCGTCATCCCGTGCCGGGTGATCGGGCGGGGGCGCAGGCGCGGATCCCCGGTGGGCGGCGGGTCGACCAGGTCGTCGAGCGCCACGCGGTACGCCCTGGCCAGCGGGAGCAGCAACGCCAGCGTCGGCGTCCGCACCCCGGACTCCAGGCGCGACAACGTACTCACCGAAATCCCCGTCCGCTCAGCCGCCGCGGCGAGCGTGTCCCCCTCACGCTTGCGCAACGCCCGCAACCGCGGGCCGATGGCCGCCAGCACCGGCCCGAACTCATCGATCATGGATCGAATTGCAGTTTTCGGCGCCTGCTTTGTCAAGCACCGTCAAGCACCGTCGAGCACGTTCAACACCTTCAACACCACAGCGGCGGAAGGGGCGGTGGTGGCAGCCCCGGGGAGCCGAAGTACCAGCACGTCACCGTCGCCGCGTCGTTGGCCGGGCCGGGATCGACCGGTGTGCTCGCGGTCCTGGTCGCCGTCGCGCTGAGGGTGGGCGGCCCGCCGTAGGTGTAGTAGACCCACCCGGCCATCGCCGCCGTGCCCCCGGCCTGCACCGGGCCGAAGTCGCAGGTCATCGTGTCGGCCGCGGTGTCGAGCACGCAGGGGGCCGCCGCCCCGGACGTGACGCGCGGATCGAGCGCCACGACCACCCTCGCCGAGGTGACCGGATCCGGGCCGAGGTTGGTGACCGAGACTTCGTAGCGGGCACCGGGGAGCACCGAGCCGGGCAACGCCGTCATGCCGATCGAGAGGTCGGCGGCGCCCGGCGATACCGGCACGAGCAGTCCCGCGGTCAGCATCAGAGCGATCGGGAACACGGTGATCCCCTTTCACGGCAACGGGTCTCCAGGACAGGCCCTCAGCGGGTGACCGAGTAGGAATGAGCGCCGGTGCCGGCCAGGGCGCCGCTGTCGACGATGAGGTATTCGTCGCGGATGGGGGTGCCGGTGAGCCACGATTCCAGGATTTCCCGCGTACCGGCGGCATAGCGGGCCTGCGCCGAGAGCGAGCTGCCCGAGATGTGCGGGGTCATGCCGTGGTGCGGCATCGTCCGCCACGGGTGGTCGGCCGGGGCGGGCTGCGGGAACCACACGTCACCGGCGTATCCGGCCAGTTGCCCGCTTTCCAGCGCCCGCACGACGGCGTCCCGGTCGGCGATGCGCGCCCGCGCGGTGTTGATCAGGTACGCCCCCCGCTTCATGGTCGCGATCAGCTCGTCGCCGAAGAGGCCTTCGGTTTCCGGGTGCAGCGGCGCGTTGATCGTCACCACGTCACAGGACGGCACCATGTCCGCGGCGCTCGGGTGGTAGTTCAAGCCGAGTTCCCGCTCCACCTCGGCGGGCAGGCGGTGCCGGTCGGTGTAGTGCAGGTGCACGCCGAACGGCGCGAGCCGCCGCAGTACCGCGGTGCCGATGCGACCGGCCGCCACGGTGCCGATGTGCATGCCCTCGACGTCGTAGGAGCGGGCGACGCAGCCGGCGATGTCCCAGCCGCCGTCGAGCACCACCTGGTGCGACGGCAGGTAGTTGCGCACCAGCGCGAGGATCGACATCATCACGTGCTCGGCGACACTGATGCTGTTGCAGTACGTCACCTCGGCGACCGTGACGCCGTGTGCGATCGCCGCGTCGAGGTCGACGTGGTCCGAGCCGATGCCCGCGGTGATCGCGAGCTTGAGGTTGCGGGCCCCGGCGATCCGGTCCGCGGTGAGGTAGGCGGGCCAGAACGGCTGGGAGATCACCACGTCGGCGTCGGCCAGCTCGCGGTCGAGCACCGCTTCCTTGTCCGAGGTCACCACCAGGGTATGTCCGGCGGCCTCGAGGAACGGGCGCAGTCCCAGCTCACCGGACACGCTGCCGAGCAGTTCACCGGGAGTGAAGTCGACGCCACTCGGTGTCGGCAGCGTCTGCCCGCCGGGATAGCCGTCGAGCCGCGGGAGATCGTCTCGTGCATAGGATCGCGGGCGGCCGCCGGACGGGTCGTCGTAGAGCACGCACAGCACCTTCGCCATGGCTGACTCCTGGGATTCGTGTACCGCGAATGGGATGTCCCGACCATCGCCCGCCCGGCACCGCCCGGTCAAAGCGAAAGTTCCTATCCCGGCATAGCCCGCCGCTATCCCGCGTGCTCCCGCAGGATCCGGTCCAGTGCGCCGCGCACGTCGAGTTCGGCCGCCAGGTCCAGCAGCGCGCCGGCCAGGATCGGCTCGGGATCGTGGTCGGCGGTGACCAGTCCGATCTGCGGTGCGGGCCCGCGGGTCTCCAGCGGGACGACCCGCGTCCCCGCCGGGGTGCCGAACATGTGCAGCCACGCGTGCGCGATCACGGTCGACCACCGGTGGGTGGCGACGTGCGCGTAGAGCGCCGAGACGGTGTCGGTTTCGATGGCGGGCACCGGCACCGCGCCCGCCGCCGCGAACAACCCGTCGAGGATGCGGCGGTTGCGCATCCGCGGGGTGAGCAGGCACAACGGCAGCGACGCGACTTCGGCCCACCCCACCGAATCCCGTCCCGCCGGCACGCCGTCTTCGGGGGTCAGCAACAAATAGCGCTCTTCGTAGAGTGGCCGCACCCGGACGTTCCCGAGTTCGTCGTCGTCCACATAGGTCATCGCGACGTCCAGTTCGAACTCCGCCAGCCGCCGGGTGATCTCCCGCGACGACAACGACTCCAGCGAGATCCGGACCCGCGGGTAGCGCTCGCAGAACGGGGCCGTCAGCAACGACGCAGCTGTCAGCGCCGTCGGGATCGCGCCGATCCGCAGCACGCCCGAGAGGCTCTCGCGCATGATCGACAGATCCTGCCGCAGCGCGTCGCGTTCGGCGAGGATCCGGTGCGCCCACCGCAGCACCCGCTCGCCCTCCGGCGTCAGCCCTTCGAACCGCCTCCCCCGCGAGACGATCGGGACGCCGAGTTCGCGCTCCAGTTTCCGGATCCCGGCGGACAACGACGGCTGCGACACGTGACAAGCCGCGGCCGCACGGGCGAAATGCCGCTCGCGGGCCAACGCGACCAGGTACTCCAGCTGACGCAACAGCACGATGCAGTATCGACGCACCCTCCGCGGCGACACGGGGCGTTCCCGTGTTCCCCGCGCCCGGTAGGGTACGTGAACCGCGCCACACGGCGGCTGGCCCACGATCGAGTTATTGCGAGGTTTTCCATGGCCGACGAACGCGCCGAGCCCGAACTGCCCTCGGCCGGGATCGACACCACCACGCCGAGCGTGGCCAGGGCGTACGACGCGGCGCTGGGCGGCAAGGACAACTACGAGGTCGACCGGCAACTGCTGGCCCAGCTCAACGCGGCCGTGCCCGAGGTCAACGAGATCGCCGTCACCAACCGGAAGTTCCTCATCCGGGCGGTCGAGTTCCTGGCGCGCAAGGCGGGCATCGACCAGTTCCTCGACTGCGGTTCCGGCCTGCCCACCGCGGAAAACACCCACCAGGTCGCGCAGCGCGAAAATCGCGACTCCCGCGTGGTGTACGTGGACAACGACCCCGTCGTACTGGCGCACGGGCGCGCTTTGCTCGAGGACAACGACAGGACCTTCCTCGTCGGCGCGAACATCTTCGACCCGCCCGCGGTGCTGGAGAACGACACGGTGCACCGGCACCTGGACTTCACCCGGCCGCTCGCGCTGCTGCAGGTCGCGACGCTGCACCACCACAACCCGGACGAAGGCCTCCCCCCGGCCGAGATCATGCGGCAGTACATCGACGCGCTGCCATCGGGTTCGTATGTGGTGTTCTCACACTTCTTCGACCCGGAGAACGAGTACAGCCCCATCGCCCACCGGGTCCAGGAAATCCTCAACGCCAGCATCAGCCGCGGTTACTTCCGCACCCGGGCGGAGATCGAGGGCATGCTCACCGGCTTGGAACTGCTGCCGCCCGGACTGGTCGTCAACGACGACTGGTACCCCACCGGCCCGCGCACCACCCCCCGCCCCGACACCGGCAACTGCATCGTCGCGGCGGTCGGCCGCAAGCCCTGATCAGCCGGGCTCGGGCACGCGCTGGGGCCGCCGCCGCCGTCGGATGGGGACGGCCCGGTGCCGCAGGCGGTGGATCACCGCGAGGTAGGCGAGCAGGACCACCGCCAGGCCGAGGGCGGTGTACGCGGTCAGGGGCACCGCGCTCCGCTGTTCGACGGTGATCGCGAGCAGGCCCCAGGCGACCGCGGCGGCGTAGGCGAGCGAGCCCGGCAGCGGGCCGGTCGCGCACGCGCGGACCACGGCCACCGCAACCCCGGTGGCGACCAGCAGCAGCACCACGCCGACCACGCCGGGCCAGCCGCGGGTCCCCGACATCCCGGCCGAGACCAGCGTGTTCGCCAACCCCACGAACGTCGCCGCGGTCAGCCAGCCCGCCAGCAACCCGAACGTCCCGCCGAACAGGACCGTGACCAGGCGGTTGCCGTCGGCGGCGCGCTGGAACCGGACCGTGGCGCGGATCGCGGCCACCGCCCCGATGATGAGCACGAACTGGGCGAGGACGAACTGCCCCTGGGGGAACACCGCCGCCCACACCGCGTCGGCGGTGAACGCGATCGCGATGGACCACCCCGATCTGCGGACCGCGGGGTGCGCGGTCAGCGACGGCACGAACCCGGCGATCGCCACGGCCAGTGACAGGGCGAAGATCGGCCCCCAGATCGCGAAGGCGTACCCGGCGGGGAGGATCGACGAGGCGTTCTCCCTGGCCACGCCACCCACCGAGCGGCCGAGCAACGCCGACGAGGCGACCTGGGCCAGCGCGGCGAGCAGCACCACGCCCTGCCGGATCCGGTCGCCCGCGGTCACCGTCCCCGATAGTTCACTCGGTGAGCTATTCATCAGCCGAGGGTAAGATCGGCGCATGGCTGCCCGCAACTCGACCACCGCCCGGATAGGCGAACTCCTCCGGGACTACGGCCTGCTCGGCCTGAGAATGGGCGAGGCCTTCGCCGAGCGGCTCGGCATGGAACACGTCGATCTGCGGGCACTGACCCTGATCGGCCAAGCCGACCGCGCGGGCACCCCGCAGACGGTCAGCGGCCTGCGGCACCAGCTCGGCCTTTCCGCCGGTGGCACCACCCTGGTGCTCGACCGGCTGGAACGCGCCGGGCACGTCCAGCGCGTCCGCGACGCCCGCGACCGGCGAGCCGTGCGCCTGGTCCTGACCGCCGACGGCCGGAACGCCGGCCGCCAGTACTTCGGTGGTCTCTCCGACCGCCTCCACGACGTGGCCACCGACTTCAGCGAGGACGACCTCGCCACCGTGCGGCGCTTCCTCGAAGCCGTCATCGAACTGACCGGCGAACACCTCACCACCCCGCCGCCGCCTCAGCCTGCGGCCCGGCCACACCGCGATTAGCGTCAGCCTCGACGACGAGGCGAGGTGGTGTGCCGGTGCTGTCCGGAAAGGCGGAGAACGCCTTGCTGGCGAGCGTCACCGCGGTCGGTGGCGCCCTGCTGCGGCGAGCGCTGGCCGGCCAGCCCGCCTCCCCCGCGTTCTACCGCCGCACCACCGCGGTCGCCGCGGTCTGGCTCGGCGGCAGCCTGCTCGGCGCCCGCCCGCGCCTGGAGTACAGCAATCGCGGGGCGCTCAGGTCCGCGGTGGTCGCGTCCGGTGCTTTCGCCGCCTTCGCCACCGGCGCGCTGGTCATCCGGCGGATCCCCGCACTCGATCGCGCGGTGGGTGGCGTGCTCACCTTCGCCACCACCGCGTCGAGCCCGGCGGTCCTCGTGGTCACCCTGGCCAACGGCGCCGCCGAGGAACTCTTCTTCCGCGGCACCTGGTTCGAGCGGTTCCACCCCGCTCAGGCGGTGGCCGGTTCGACGGTGGTCTACGTGGCCACCACCGCGGCCACCGGCAATCCGGCGCTGGTGCTCGCGGCCGTGGTGATGGGGACGCTGTTCGGTGTGCGGCGCCACCGCACCGGCGGGGTGCTCGAACCGCTGCTCACCCACCTGTTCTGGTCGATCCTCATGGTCCAGGTGCTGCCGCACGTCCACGGCGCCCACCGGGATCCGGAGCCGGGCCGATGAGCCGCTGCCTGGTCCTGGGCGCCTCGGGTTGTGTCGGCTCACGGCTGGTGCCCGTGCTGGCCGACGCGGGACACGACGTGCGCGCGCTCGTCCGCACCACGGGGTCGGCGGCCCGGGTCCCCCGGCTGGCGGACATCCGTTTCGGTGACGTCACCGAAGCCTGCCGGGTACGTGCCGCCCTGGACGGCATCGACGTCGTCTACCACCTCGTGCATTCGCTGGGACGCCCCGACTTCGCCGAAGTGGACCGCGAAGCCGCGCGGGTCGTCGCCGCCGAGGCCGACCGCGCGGGCGTGCGCCAGATCGTCTACCTCGGCGGCCCCCGGCCCGATGCCGAATTGTCCGAGCACCTCGCCTCGCGTGCCGAGGTCGGTGACGTGCTGGCCACCGCGCGGACCCCGGCGCTGCTCCTGGAAGCCTCCATGATCATCGGTCGCGGCTCGGCCAGTTTCGAGCTGCTGCGGCAGTTCGCCCACGCCTCGCCCGTGCTGCCGCGCGCGGCGTGGATGAGCCGGACCAGCCGTCCGGTGGGCATCGACGACGTGCTGCACCACCTGGGCACCGCGGCCGCTTTGCCGACCCCGGTGAGCGGCCGGTTCGCCCTTTCCGGTCCGGAACAGCTGAGCTACTTCGAGCTGGTGCAGCGCTGCGCCCGCGTGGCCGGGCTGCCCGTGCGCATCCCGGTCCCGGCGCCGCTGTGGCCCCACCGGCTGGCCGCCCGTGCCGCCGCCCTGGCCACCACGGTGCCCGCCGAGGCCGCCGCGCAGTTGTTCGAATCGCTCGACCACGACCTCGTCGACACGGCACCGGACCGGCTGCCCGCGCCCCCTGGCGGCCCGACGAGCGTGGACAACGCGTTGCGCGCGGCCATGGCACCCGCCGCCTCGGCGTCGGCGGCCGAGCCCTACCTCGACGAGCGGGTGTGCGCGACCAGGGCGGGTGCCGCGCAGCTGTGGCGGACCATCACCTCCGTCGGCGGCAGTCGCGGCTGGTTCACCATCCCGTTCCTGTGGGAGGCGCGTGGCCTGCTCGACCACCTCGCGGGCGGCGCGGGCCTGTACCGCGGGCGGCAGGCCGAACTCGCCTGCGGCGACGTGGTCGACTTCTGGACCGTCGAACACCGCGACGACGCCCGTCGTCGGCTGGTGCTGCGTGCCGACATGAAGATGCCGGGCAGCACCCTGCTGGAGATGAGCGCGGAAACGGCGGGCGCCTACCGCCAGAAGATCAGCTTCGTTCCCCGTGGACCGGCCGGGCACGCCTACTGGCGGCTGCAGAAACCCGCGCACGACCTCGTTTTCGGCCTCATGGCCCGCAACCTGGTCCACGCCGCCGAACGCGGCTGAGCCGAATTCGCCGCACTGCGCCGCCGGACCGGGACGCCTACGCTGCTGCTACGGCAGTGATCGATCGGCAGAGGGGCGCCCGTGGCTCAGGACGTGGTGGTGATCGGTGCCGGACTGGCCGGGCTCGCGGCGGCCGGGGAGTTGATCCGGCGCGGGGTGAGCACGACCGTGCTCGAGGCCTCCGACGAGGTGGGCGGCCGGGTGCGCACCGATCTGGTCGACGGGTTCCGGCTCGACCGCGGCTTCCAGGTGCTGCTGCCTGCCTATCCCGCAGTCCGGTCCACAATGGACCTCGACGCGCTGCGGCTCCGCTCCTTCACCCGCGGTGCGCTGACGGCCGGGGGCGAGCTGCTGGCGCCGCCGTGGCAGCCGAAGGCACTCGCCGGACTCGCGCGCTTCGCGGCCAAGGCGCCGCTGAGCGGTGTCGGCACGCTGGCCCTGTCCGCCCGGGATCTGCTGCTGCCGAGCAGCCGGCTGCGGCGGCCGCTGAACCGGACGATCGCCGCCGAACTGAGCCGGTCCCGCGTCTCGGGCGCACTCGTCGAGCAGGTGCTCCGGCCGTTCCTCGCCGGGGTGTTCCTCGATCGCGACCTGAGCACCGACGCCAGGGTGTTCCACCTGATCTGGCGCTGCTTCCTACTCGGCGGCGGCGCGGTGCCCGAACTGGGGATGCGTGAGCTGCCGCGGCAACTCGCGGCCGGGCTGCCCGCCGGGACCGTCCACTTCGGACGCGCGGTGACGCACGCCGGACCGAACCTGGTGCGGCTCGCCGACGGTGAACAGCTCCGGGCGCGGGCGGTGGTCGTGGCCACCGACGGCACCACCGCGGCACAGCTGCTGCCCGGCGTCACCGCACCCGACTGGCACGCGGTGACCACCTTCTACTTCACCACCGGCGAACCGCCCCTGCGCGCGCCCACCCTGGTGCTCGACGGCGCCTCCGGGTTGCTGCTGAACACCGCCGTGATGAGCGAGGTCTCCCCCGCCTACGCCCCCGATGGCCGGGCGCTGATCGCGGCTTCCGTGCCGGAACGCCTCGACGTCACCGAGGACGAAGTGCGCGAGCAGCTCGCCAAGCTGTACGGAACGTCCACAACGGACTGGTCGCCGCTGGCCACCTACCGGATCGAGCGGGCGCTGCCGGTGATGGCGGCCGGGCACCCGCTGACCCGGGCGGTGCGGCTCGACGCCGGGCTCTACGTCTGCGGCGACCACCGCGACACCAGTTCCCTGCAGGGCGCCCTCGTCTCCGGGCGACGCGCCGCCAAGGCCGTGCTGGCGGACCTCGGCTGCTGAGTGCGCCTGGGTGACTACCTCGCGTCCGCACCGGGTGCCCGCGCCGCCGCGCTCGACGTCCTGCGCTCGGCGTCCACTGTAGATCAACACGACACCGGGATCGGGTGATCCTTTCACCGGAACCGGGGATTGCGCCGATTCCGCGACCCCTGTTTGTCCCCCCTTCGCGGGGGTAGCCGCGCGGGGACAGCAACCGTGACTGAGGAGGTCCCCATGACACAGGGAGTCGGTGGCCAGTCCCCACCGCAGCACCGGAGCAAGCCCGCGGTCGCGAAGGAAGAAGCCGCGGAACTCGGTTCGACCGCCGCCGAACGTGGTGGTGAAGTCGCCCATACGGCCGCCGAGGAAGCCAAGCACGTCGCCGCGCACGCGCAGCGCGAAGGGCAGGACCTGCTGCGAGAAAGCCGGGAACACCTGGTGGCGCAGGCCAGAGAAGGTCAGCAGAAGGCGGCACGCGGGTTGCACGATCTGGCCGACCAGCTCGGCCGGATGTCGGAGAAGGCGGAGGTGTCCGGCACCGCGTCCGACGTCACCCGCCAGGTCGCCGAGCGAGCCCATTCGGTGGCGGGCTGGCTGGAATCCCGTGAGCCGGGGGATCTGCTCGGCGAGGTCCGCGACTTCGCCCGGCGCAAGCCCGGGGTGTTCCTCGCCGGTGCGGTGGTCGCCGGTGCGGTGGTCGGCAGGCTGACCCGCGGCGTGGTGGCGGGCAAGCAGGAGCAGACGGCCGACTCCGGTGGTGCGCCGGCACCTTCCGCGCCCCCGCAGCCTTCGGCTCCGCCGGTCGCGGCGACTCCCCCGCCCGTGGCGCCGACGACCACGGGCACCGTGCCGCCGCCCGCTACCCCGGCGCCGCCCGCTTCTCCTGTCGCCCCAACGGGTCCCGGCGGCTTCACCACCCCGCAACCCGCCGAGCCGGCGGACCCGCGGTTCCCCGCACCGGGCCAGGTGCCGTGATGACGGGGGCGACCGGAACCCCGCCGCCGAAGCCCGACGTGTCCGACGTGTCCGTCGGCGAGCTGATGTCCAACGTCATGCGTGATCTTTCCACGCTGGTGCGCCAGGAAGTCACGCTGGCGAAGGCGGAGCTGAAGACCGAAGCGGCCAAGGCCGGCAAGGGCGCCGGCCTGCTCAGCGGCGCCGGGCTCGCGGGCTACATGGTGCTGCTCTTCCTGTCGCTGGCGTTGTGGTGGGCGCTGGCCAACGTGATGGACCAGGGCTGGGCGGCCCTGATCGTGGCGGGCCTGTGGGCCGTGGCCGGCGGCGTGCTGCTGGCCACCGGCCGCCGGGAACTCCGCCGAGTGAAGCCGAAGCCGGAGCAGACCGTGGAAACCCTCCAGCAGGTCCCCGGCGCGTTGAAGGGTGAGCGAGCATGACCGAGCCGGATCGAATCCGCCACGCCATCGAGAACACACAGCAGAACCTGACCAGGGACGTGGACGCGCTCACCGAGAAGGTGACGCCCGGCCGGATCGTCGAACGGCGGGTAGGGCGGCTGCGTGACGCGGTCACCGCGACGAAGGACAAGGTGATGGGCACAGCGGAGAGCGGGACCAGGACCGTGGGCGACAAGCTGGAGAGCGCCGGGGACAAGACCGGGGCGGTGGCCTCGTCCGCGGTGTCGGCGGTGAGCCAGGCACCGGAGGCCGTGCGGCGGGAGACCCAGGGCAATCCGCTCGCCGCCGGGCTGATCGCGTTCGGCGCCGGGTGGCTGGTCGCTTCCCTGCTGCCCGCGTCGAAACGGGAGAAGGAAGCCGCCGGGCAGGCGGTGGACTTCGCCCGTGAGCACGTGCAGCCGGTCGCGCAGCAGGTGGCCGAGCAGGCCAAGGACCGGCTGGGCGAACCCGCGAAGCAGGCCGCCGAATCGGTGAAGGCCGCGGCGAGCGAGGCCGCGTCGAACGTCTCCGGCGAGGCCCGTTCGGCCGCCGAGGACGTCACCGGCCGGGCGCAGGAGGCGAAGGACAAGGTGCAGCCGCAAAGCTGACCGGACCGACCGCCGACCCCGCGCCGTGAATGTGGCTTTCACGGCACATTCCGCCGTGAAGGCCACATTCACGGCGAGGTCCGGAGCCTCGAACGCAGCACTCGGCTACACGAACGTGGGGTTCGGCTGCACGAACGTGGGGTTCGCCGGGAGAGGCTGGGCGGCGAACCCCACGTCGGGCGCGGAGCCCGTGCCGGTCAGTGCCGGACGGTTTGGGTGAGGCTGGTGAGCGCGCCGGGGAGGTCGTTGATCCGGAGCACGCGCTGCCCGCGGAACTGCTCCCACCCCGGCCCGGCCAGGCACAGGCGTCCGCCCGCGCGCCGGACTCGCCGCAGGAGGCCGAGATCGGCGGTGCTCGGCGTCATCGACCACAGCACGACGAGCTCCGGGGCGAGCTGCCTGGTCAGGTCCACGACCGTGTCCGGCGGCACCATCGGCCCCAGGAACACCGCGGGCACCTTGCGCTCGGCCAGCGCCGCGCGGAGCACTTCGAGCGGCAGGGTGTGCCGTTCGGTGGGACAGCAGGCGAGCAGCAGCGGCTGCCCGCCGGGCTCGTTGCCGAAGGGCCGGGTGTGGCGTTCCAGCGCCGCCGAGATTTCACCCGCCAGTGCCCACTCCGCGGCGAAGCACGGTTCGCCCGCGGTCCAGTCGCGTTCGAGGCGATGCAGAAGCGGTACCAGGATCTTCAGCCAGGTCTCGACCGGGCCGGTGGCGGCGAGCGCGTCGTCGAGCAGGGCGGCCATGGTCGCGTACCGCAGCCCGCTCGCGGCCGCGTGCAGCGCCTCGATGGTGGCTCCGGCGTGCTGGGCCTCGTGCCGGCCCGTCCGCCCGGACAGCACCAGGTCCGCGGCTTCCTTGGTCTTGACCCCGCGGTCCATCAGACTCTGCATGCGCTGCAGTTTGGCCACGTCAGCGGCCGAGTAGCGGCGCTGGCGGCCGGACTCGCGCACGGACGGCCCGATGCCGTAGCGGGCGTCCCAGCTCCGCAGGGTCACCGGGGACACCCCCAGCAACTCCGCGACCCGGCCGGAGGTCCACACACTGCGGGCCAGGTCGTCGACCTGGTTCGGCGCGGGCTGGGGTCCCATGACCGGCAATCATCGCACAACTCGGCCCGGCCGCAGGAAATGCGGGCTACCGGGTGATGTCGTAGGCTCCGCCTATGCATCGGTTGTGCAGCGTTTGACCCGGTGCACGCCGAATTCCGGGGTTGGCCCGCCGCTCAGCGGGTACCACCCGCTCGGATTCGGCGAAAAAGACAAAGTGGGCAGGGTGGACAGGAGGTGCGGCATGCTTACCGGCGGACGAGAGGTCACCGAACCGGCGACCGGACGAGTACGAGGGGCCGAGCCGGTCGAGGCCGGGCGCGCCGCGCCGGACCGGCGGGAAGCGATCCAGCACCGGCGCGGACGGCGGATGCTGGGCGAGGACCTGTTGCGGGCGATCGCCTCGGGGCACCGCAGGCGGTGATCCCTTCGGCCGTGGCGGTCCGGGCGCGCGCGGACGTCGCCGGGATGACCGCGTCCGCCTGGCTCTCGTGGTCGGCCGGTGCGGTGGTGGTGCTGGCGCAGATCCTCTACTCGATGTCCGAGCCCGGCCAGCGGTTCGCCACCACGGCGATCTCCGTCGTGGCCTTCGCGGTGTCGTCGGTCTTCGACGCGGTGAGCCGGTTCGGCGCGCGGGCCGCGGTGGTGCTGGTGACGGTCGCCGGGGGTGGCGGGCTGACCGCCGAAGCGCTGGGCGTGCACACCGGCTTCCCGTTCGGTGACTACACCTACACCGGCACCCTGGGCGTGGCGGTGTTCGCGGTCCCGGTCCTGGTGCCGCTGGCGTGGATCATGATGGCGTGGCCGGCGTTCCTGGTCGGCCGCTCGCTGGGGGCCGGCTGGTGGGCGGTGCCGGTCGGTGGCTGGGCGCTGGCGTCGTGGGACGTGTTCCTCGATCCGCAGATGGTCGACGAGGGCCATTGGCGGTGGCTGGACGTCACGGCGACCCTGCCCGGTGTCCACGGCATCCCGCTGTCCAACTTCGCGGGCTGGCTGCTGGTGGCCACCGTGCTCGTGCTCCTGCTGCACCGACTCCTGCCGGACGGCCGGGTCTCGCCTCCGAGACTGCGCGGTGGCGCGGCGCCGGTGCTGTACCTGTGGACCTACTTCTCCTCGGTGTGGGCGCACGCCGCGTTCTTCGGCCGTCCCTGGGTTTCGCTGGTCGGCGGGCTGGTGATGGGTGCCGTGGCGCTGCCGTTCGCCCGGACGCTCCGGCGTGGCCGCCGATGAGGCTGTCCACGCTGGTGGTGCGCGCGGCGGCGGCCACGGCCGTCCTCGCCACGGCCCACACGGTCGTCAACACGCGGCTGGTGCGGGTCCCCGGCGAGCACCCGGAGCCGTGTAGCGAGCCGGTCTCGGTGCTCCTGCCCGTCCGCGATGAAGCGAGCCGGGTCGCGGGCGCGGTGCGTTCGTTGCTGGCCCAGCGCGGGGTGCCCGACCTGGAGATCCTGGTGCTCGACGACGGCTCCACCGATGGCACCGCCGACGTGGCCCACGCTGCGGCGGGCGGCGACCGGCGGGTCCGCGTGCTGACCGGGGCACCGCTGCCGGAGGGCTGGCTGGGCAAGCCGCACGCCTGCGCCCAGCTCGCCGAGGCCGCCCGCGGCCGGATCCTCGTCTTCGTCGACGCGGACGTGGAACTCGCCCCGCACGCCGTCGCGTCGGCGGTCGAGCTGCTGTCCCGGCAGGGACTGGACGCGGTGAGCCCGTTCCCCCGGCAGGCCGCCGACGACCTGGCGACCCGGTTGCTGCAGCCGCTGCTGCAGTGGTCCTGGCTGACGTTCCTGCCGTTGCGCTGGGCCGAGCGGTCGCCCCGGCCGTCGCTGACCGCGGCCAACGGCCAGTTCTTCGTGCTCACCGCGGCGATGCTGCGCCGGTGCGGCGGCTTCGAAGGCGTGGCCACCGCGGTATTGGACGACATCGCGTTGATGCGGGCGGTCAAGGCGGCCGGCGGCCGGGGCGTCGTGGCCGACGGCAGTGCGCTGGCCACCTGCCGCATGTACGAAGGCTGGGACGAACTCCGCCGGGGCTACGAGAAGTCGCTGTGGTCGGCCACCGCGAGCCCGGTCAAAGCCGGGGCGCTGGCGGCCGCGCTGGCGTGGCTGTACGTCGTCCCGGCGATCGCCGCCTGCACCGGCTCGCGAGCCGGTCTGGCCGGGTACGCCGCGGCCGTGGCGGGCCGGGTGCTCACCGCGGCCCGCACCCGTGGCCGAGCGTGGCCGGACGCGCTGGCCCACCCGGTTTCGGTGTCCACGCTGATCCTCCTGTTAGGACGGTCGTGGCTCGCGCGCCGCCGCGGGCAGTTGGTATGGAAGGGCCGGCCGCTGCGGGGTGTGCGCTGATGGCACGCGTGGTGGTGATCGGCGCGGGCATGGGCGGGCTGGCCGCGGCCGCGCGACTGGCCGCCGCCGGACACCGGGTGACCGTCGCGGAAGCCGCGTCGACCTACGGCGGCAAGCTCGGGACCACGCGGCTGGGGCCGTTCACCTTCGACACCGGGCCTTCGCTGCTGACCCTGCCGCAGGTGTACCGCGACCTGTTCGCCGACACCGGCGCGCCGCTCGACGAGCTGCTCGAGATCGTCCCCGCGGAACCGGCCTGCCACTACCGGTTCGCCGACGGCACCACCTTCGACATGCCGCACGCCATGGCCGAGGTGGGCCCGGAGATGAGCCGGGTGTTCGGGCCCGCCGCCGCGAGGCAGTGGACGAACCTGATGACCGACGCGGCGCGGACGTGGGCACTCGTAGAGGACCCCGTGCTGCGGCGGCCCCTGCGCCTGCCCGAACTGCTGCGCCACAGCGCGCATCCCCGCCACCTGCACCGGATCGCGCCCTGGCGCACGCTGCGGGGGCTGGGCCGCAAGTGGCTGACCGACCCCCGGCTGCGGATGCTGCTGGACCGCTACGCGACCTACAGCGGCTCCGATCCCCGGCGGCTGCCCGCGGTGATGTCCGTCGTGCCGTACATCGAACAGCGCTTCGGCGGCTGGTACGTGCGCGGCGGCCTGCGCCGCCTCGCGGACGCCCTCCACACGCGGTGCACCGAACTCGGCGTCGACTTCCGCTTCGACACCCCGGTCAGCGCGGTGCGGACCACGGGCGGCGGGGTGCGGGGCGTGGCCGTCTCCGATGGCGGCCTGCTGGACGCGGACATCGTGGTCTCCAACGCCGACGCCACCCATCTCTACGAAGACCTGCTGCAGGATCGCCGCGCCCGCGGTCCGCGCCGGGCACTGGGCGCCGCCACGCCGTCGCTGTCCGGTTTCGTGCTGCTGCTGGGACTTCGAGGCCGCACCCCGGAGCCCCGGCACCACCGGGTGCTGTTCCCCGCCGACTACGACGCCGAATTCGACGACATCTTCGGCGACCGGCCGCGCCCGGTCGCCGATCCGGCCGTCTACGTCTGCTCCCCCACCGACCCGGCCACCGCACCCGAGGGGCACGAGGCGTGGTTCGTCCTGGTCAACGCGCCGCGGCAGGGACCGGTGGACTGGACCCGGGCCGGTGTCGCCGACGACTACGCCGACCACGTGCTGGCCGTCCTGGCCCGACGCGGCCTCGACGTGCGCGATCGGATCGTCCACCGGGCGGTGCGCACGCCCGCCGACTGGCAGCACGACACCGGCGCCGCGGGCGGTTCGCTCTACGGCACATCGTCCAACGGCACCAGGGCGGCGTTCCTTCGCCCGGCGAACCGGAGCCCGCTGCCCGGGCTGTACCTGGTCGGCGGCTCCGCTCACCCCGGCGGCGGGCTGCCGCTGGTGGCCCTGTCAGCGAAGATCGTCGCCGGGCTCGTCGGCCATGCCTGAGCCCGGCCGGCTCCGCCCCGCCAGCGCCCGCCGGATCCCGGCCACCAGCTGCGCCCCGCCGACGAGCGCGCAGAGCGACCAGAGCGCCAGGCACACCGTCGCCCACGGCCACCGCGTCCACGGGGTGGCCGTGGGGAACACGGCCGCGCCGAGGCAGGCCACGGCGACGATGACCACCCGGGTCGGCCGTTCCGCCACGGTGATCGCCCCCGCCGAGGACATGCCCACGCCCTGCGCCCGGGCCCTGGCGTACTCGTGCAGGAACATCGCGACGACGATCGCCGCCGCCCAGCGGAAATCCCCGCCGAGCGCGACGAGCACGGCGGCCAGGCCGACGTCGGAGAGCCGGTCGGCCACCGCGTCGACCACCGCGCCCAGCGGCCGGGCCCGCCCGGCACGCAAGGCGACCGCGCCGTCGACCCCGTCGAGCACTCCCCCGAGCACGACGAGCACCAGCGCCACCCACGGCCACCGCGAGGCGGTCACGACCGCACCCGCGGTGCTCAGCACCCCGGCCGCGGACAACACGTCCGGCGGCACCCGCGCCACCGGCCGCGCCAGCAGGTGCACCAGCCGGATCCAGCCCACCGCGACCCGATTCCCGGAGACGTCCTCACCATGCAGCCGAGACCAGCCCCGCACCGAGTCCTCGTCGGCGCTCACGTGACACCACCTCCGATCCCGGCGGGTACCCGGTGCGCGTGATCGTCCTCGCCCGGGCCTCTGTGCGCCACGCGATCTCCGCGTTGCGGGGTCGCGACGTCGCGCTGTGGGCCGCCGGGCTCACCTTCTTCGCCGTGCTGGGCCTGGTGCCCGGGCTCCTGCTCGCCCTGCGCGGAGCCGCCGAACTGGTCGGCTCCGACGTGGTCCTCGAAGGGACCGCGGCGCTGGCGGCGGCCCTGCCTTCCGAACACCGCGCGGGCACGGCGGTCACCACGCTCACGGACGCGGCGCTCGGCGCGTCGTGGCCCGTGCTGCTCGCCATGCTGTTCCCAGCGAGTTTCTACGGCGAGGGACTGCGGCGCAGCCTGACCCAGGCGGCCGACCGGCGGCCCGGCAGGTTCCTGGGCTGGAAAGGCAGGCTCGGGTTCCTGCCGGTGATCGTCGCGGGCCCGGTGCTGGTCGCCGCGGCGCTGGCGCTCGCCCCGCTCATCGCGCGCCGGTACGTCGAAGGCGGCTGGAACACGGTCGCCGGGGTCGCGATCTCCTTCCACGTGCTGTGGATCGCGGTCTCCGTCGCGGTGGCGCTGGTGTACAGCACGACCGCGTCCACCGTGATCCCCCACCGGTGGGCGGTGGCAGGCGGGCTGGCCATCGGCACCGTGCTCAGCGGCTTCCTGCACGGGTTCCTGTTGTTCCTGGCCATCCCCATCGACTGGAGCCTGCCGTTCGCCGGGCTGGCGGCCGTCGGCACCACCGTGGCGCTGGCGCTGTGGCTCTACCTGCTCCACCTGATCCTGATCGTCGGCTACCGCGTCCTGCTCAGCGTGCACCGGGTCGTCACCGGCGGGCCGGAGTAGCCCGCCGGGCCGCCACCGCCCGCAGGAACCCGAGGCGGCCCTGGTTGGGCACCGACCAGATCGGCTCGCCGCGCAGTCCCCACCCGGCGAGCAGGCGGTTCGCCGCCTGCCAACCGGTGGTGGCGGCACGTTCCATCAACGCCACCGGGAGGTCCACGCGGATCCCGTCCCCGGCCAGCACCAGGCCCGGCACCGGCGTCTCGACCGTGGGGCGCCGGGCGAAGTCACCGAGGCCGAACAGCGGGCAGTCCTGACGCCACTGCTCCAACTCTCCCACGATCCGCGCGTCCCGGGTCTCCGGGTAGATCTCGTGCAGCCGGGCCAGGAGCCTTCGGGGAAGGTCGTCCTTCCGCTCGTGGACGGCGTAGGCATGCAGCTCCACCACCGAGCCGCCGGTGTCCCTGGCCCAGCCCGCGGCCTGCGCCTCGAACCGGTCGAGCAGGCTGATGTTGTCCAGTGGCGGCAGGCTGCCGGTACCCAGGAACGATGGACGATCAGTCCGCAGTGGACGGTCGAGCCACAGGCGGCGGACGTAGAACGCGGGCGCGGTCCGCAGCCCGTCGACCCGCTCACGCCACCCGGGCGTCCCCAGGTCCGGGGACGCGCCGACCACCTTCCGCAGCCCGGATACGTCCAACGCGAGGACGACGCCGTCCACCAGCGAATCACCGACCCGGAAGCCGCCACGGACTTCGGGGTGCACCGCGTCCACCGGGGCACCGAGGTGGATCCGCACGCCCAGGCCCTCAAGGTGTTCGGCCAGCGGGTTCCACAGGCTCGCCGGATAGGTGTCCTCCGGGACGTCGAAGATCAAGCCTTCCGAGGACCCGAGGAAGTACATGTGGAACATCGTCACCAGCTCGGCCGCGGAAAGCTCGGCGGGCGAGGCGAAGAAGCTGCGGGAGAACACCTCGAACGCCAGGTGCCGGGCGCTGGCCGGGAAGTTGAGCTGGTCGAGGAAAGTCGCCGCGTCGAGGTCGTCGAGCTGGTGGTAGGTCTCGGGCACGGACACCGTCGCCAGCGACAACGCCCGGACCGGGTCCACCCGCACCAGGTCACGCAGCCGGAACGTGGGGCTGCGCAGCGCGAACACCAGCGCGTTCCACGGCGGGGTGCTGGGCAGGCCGCGGAAGGTGTCGATCCGGCCTTCGGCGTCGAGCAGCGGGTAGTCGGCCACCGGTTTCAGGCGCCGCAGCCGGGGATCCGTGCGCCGCAGCAGCGCCCGCAGGTTGTAGTACTGGCGGAAGAAGGCGTGGAACCCGCGGCTCATCGTCACCGAGGTGCCGTCGCCGAGCGCGGTGTCCCAGCCGCCCGCCCGGCCGCCGAGGTAGGACTCGCGTTCGTACAGCTCGACCTCGACCCCGCGCTCGGCCAGCCCGGTCGCCGCGGTGAGACCGGCGATCCCGCCGCCCACCACCGCCACGCGGGGGCGCCGCTGCAGTTCGCCGGCGTGCGCGAACCCGGGCACGGGTGGGTGGAGCACCCGGCGGCGATCTTCGCTCATGCGCCGCGCCCCAGGCGGGCGACCGTCACGCGCGCGGCCGCGACCCCGGCGACGACCACCCGGCGGCGCAGGGAAACCGTGGCCCGCCGGGCGAAGACGTTGTACTCCGCGGCTTCGATCCGGTCGAGGATCCGGGAGTACAGGTCGAAGGCGGTGCGCACGCACGGCCGTGACGCCGGGTGGAGCATCGCGATACCGGGACGCGCACGGCGGTAGACAGCGCGCGTGGTGGCGATCTGGTCCGCCAGCGCCCGCCGCACCGGCTGATCGACCCGCCGGTGCGCCCGGCACCAGCGCAACCGCTCCCGATCCACGCCGAAGGTGGCGAGTTCGTCGGCGGGCAGGTAGACGCGGCCGCGATCCAGGTCTTCGCCGATGTCCCGCAGGAAGTTGGTGAGCTGGAACGCCTCGCCCAGTGCGGCGGCGGGCTCCGACGCTTCCGCGCGGCTGGTGACCGTGCCCAGCACCGGGAGCATCTGCAAGCCGATCACCTCCGCGGAGCCGTGCACGTACTCGGCCAGTTCGGCTCGCGTGGCGTACCCCGTGGTGTCCAGGTCCATGCGCATCGAGCGGAGGAAGGCGTCGAACAGCGCCCGGTCGAGGGTGAGGCGGTGCGCGGTGTCGGCCACCGCCACCAGTGCGGGCTCGTCGACCGGCGCGCCACCCAGCGCCGCACCGAGGTCCTTGTCCACCCGGTCGAGGCGCTCCTGCAGTTCCGCGGTGCTCGTGCCGGGTTCGGGTTCGTCGACCAGGTCGTCGACCCAGCGCGCGAAGCCGTACAACGCGTGCACGGCGGGACGGCGGCCCGGGCTCAGCAGGCGGGTGGCGAGGAAGTAGGTCCGGCCGTGCTGGGCGTTGAGTTCGCGGCAGCGGGCATAGGCCGCGCGGAGCTCGGGACCGGTGATGCCCGCGGCGTCGAGTTCGGCGCGGGTCATCGGCCCGCTCCGGTGATCCGGTCGGCGGCCAGGCGGCCGGACAGCAGCACGGTCGGCACGCCGACGCCGGGCACGGTGCCCGCCCCGGCGAGCACCGCGTTCTCCACCCCGCGCACCAGGTTCGCCGGCCGGAAGGGCCCGGTCTGGGCGAAGGTGTGCGCGTAGCTGAACGGGGTGCCCGCGACCATGCCGCGCGCCGCCCAGTCGTCGGGGGTGAGCAGGAAGGTCCGGTCGATCTCGGCGGTGAAGCCGGGCATCATCCGCCGTTGCACGTGCCGGGCGAGTTCGTCGGCGTACCGCGGGCCGAGCGCTCCCCAGCGCTG
Source organism: Amycolatopsis magusensis (assembly GCF_017875555.1). Taxonomy (GTDB): domain Bacteria; phylum Actinomycetota; class Actinomycetes; order Mycobacteriales; family Pseudonocardiaceae; genus Amycolatopsis; species Amycolatopsis magusensis. Next base: position 6,643,493 of record NZ_JAGGMS010000001.1, read on the forward strand.
GCGGCCGCGGTCGAGGTTGGGCACCGGCGCCAGGATCGAGTACAGGTCGTGCCCGGCGGGCGCGAGCGCGGGATCGGTGGCGGTGGGGCGGGTGATCAGCAGTGACGGGTCGCTCATCAGCGTGCCCCGGCCGATGATCTCGTCGAAGGTGCGGTGCCAGGCCTCGCCGAAGAGGATGCTGTGGTGCGCCACGTCGGTCCGCGCGCGCACGGTCCCGGCGTGCAGCACCACCGCGGACGGCGCGGGGCGCAGGGGCACCAGACGGCGAGGTGTGCGGCCGAGCAGGCGGTAGGTTTGCTCGAGTTCGGTGGTGAGCACGACCGCGTCACACGGCAGCCGCCGCCCGGCCGCGGTCCGGACCGCTTGCACGCGCCCGCCGGTCATCTCCAGCGAGGCCGCCGAGTCCCCGTGGTCGAAGGTGGCGCCCGCCTTGGCCACGGCCGCGGCGAGCGCGGTCGGCACCGCGCCCATCCCGCCGCGGGGGAAGAACACCCCGCCGACGGTGTCCATGTAGGAAATCACCGCGTACAGCGCCAGCGCGCGACGCGGGGACTGCCCGGCGTACAGCGACTGGAAGCTGAACACCCGCTTCAGGCGTGAGTCGCTGAGGAAGCGCCCGATCGCGCCGTCGAGGCTGCGGAAGCCGCCCATGGCGACCAGTTTGGCCAGTTGCGGGGTGAGCAGGGACAGCGGCGAGTCGAAGTTCGACGCGATGAACCGGTCGAACTCCACTGTGTACAGCTCGCTCAGCCAGTTCCGGAGCCGGAGGTAGCCCTCGGCCTCGGCCGGACCGGCGAACGCGCGCACCGCCTCGGCCATCGCCTCGGCGCCGGTGTGCACGTCCAGGTGCGAGCCGTCCGCGAAGAGGGCGCGGTAGGCCGGGTCCAGCCGGGTCAGCTCGAGCCAGTCCCCCAGTTCCTCACCGAGCGCGGCGAAGGTGTCGCCCAGGATGCCGGGCATGGTCAGCACGGTGGGGCCGGTGTCGATCGAGTACCCGTCCAGCTGGTGCCCGCTCGCCCGCCCACCGGGACCTTCGCGGTCGTCCAGCACGGTGACCGACCGGCCGCGTCCGGTCAGGTGCGCCGCCGCCGCCAGCCCGGCCAGCCCGGCGCCGACCACCACCACCCGCTCGGCGGGGCCCGAGATCCGTTTCACCCATGCTCTCCCAGCTGCCGGCGTCCGCACCGATGCACAACCGATGCAGACCTCAGCCTAGAGCGATTCACTCCTTCGTGCAGCTTCTAGTTGAAGAAGTCGAAGGCGCGCAGGACGAAGAAGGCCGCCACACCGAGGACCAGCACGCCGAGCACCACGAGCACGGTGATCGGCACGGCTCGGGAGGGCATGGGCTGGGGGTGGGAAAGCCCGGACGTCTGACCAGCGTCGGGCGGGGTGTCCCCTGGCGAGACCGAACCGCCCGGCTCCAGCCCTGGTGCTTCGTCCGGCTCCGGACCCGGTGCTGTCATACCCCCACCCTGACACGAGGGCCAGACCCGGGCCAATCGAACACGAGGGCGCGACGTCAGCGCCAAGCGCTACATGATCGATGCGTGGCTACCTGCTTCTCGTCCCGCGGGCGACGAGGTATCAGCGCCGCTCGGCGTAGTCGGTGCCGCCGCCCGCCAACGCTGCGAGTGCCCGGTCCACCAGAGCCGCGATGTCCGGCCGGAGCCGGCGACGTGCCTCCTCCGGGGTGACGAACGCCAGCTCAGCCACCTCGTCGTCCGCCGGGCGCAAGCCCGCAGCGACATCGGCGGCCAATGTCCCCGCGTCGAACACGAACATCAGCTGGTCATCCCAGGGACCGTGCGGGCCGACCCACTCCAGCGCCAGCACCCGGCCGACCTTGACCGCGATGCCGAGTTCCTCGCACACCTCACGCTCCGCGGCAGCGCTCGGCGACTCGTTGGCTTCCGCCATCCCGCCCGGCAGATCCCAGAAGTCCTTGTACGTCGGGTTCACCAGCAACACCCGGCCGCCGTCGTCACGAAGCAGAACATCGGCGGCGACGCGCTTGCGAGCCTGCTTCGCGTTGCCCTCGGCCAGGTAGGCCCAGCGGTCGGGATCGGTCACACCGGCCACCGAGCGCCCTCTTCGGCCGTCGTGACCGGGGTGGCCGTCAGGCAGGTCAAGAACTCCGCCACCTCGGGGACGGCAGCGTGCGGGCGCAGCACGTCCCCCAGCCGGTCGAGCCGGGCTCGCACCCGCGCCGACGTCAGCGACGTGGCGACCCGGCACAGTTCCGTGCCGATGACGGCGGCCTCCTCCAGCCGGCCCGAATCGGCCAGCACGCGGGCCAGAGTGAGTTTGCCGAAAGCCCGGGACCGCACCCGGTCCCCGCTGCGCAACTCGATGACACGCTCGGCGTGACGCTGTGCGCCGGGCAGATCCCCGAGCCGCCGCAAGCACAGCGCGACCTCGCCGGCCAGGGACGCTTCGTCGAAGCCGGAGATCCAGGCCACGGCTCCCTCCCCGTCCGCCGCCGACAGCGTGCGCTCCGCGTTTCCGAGCGCCGCCACGCTTTCCCGGCCGTCGCCGCGCATGGCCAGCCCCCGCGCCCGCATCGCGTGCAACCGCGCCGTCAGCCGGGTGGTGCCTGTGGTGCAAGCTGTCCTTTCCAGGCCCGCTTCCGCGATGCGCACCGCGTCCACGGACTCCCCCAACTGCCCAGCCAGGTGCGACATCGACGCGCACACATTCGCTGCCAGTGCGTCGTGGTCCGCCACGGACGCCAAGCGGAACGCGCTCTCGAAGTGCCGCCGGGCGGCATGGTCCTTCCCGCCGTCGTGGGCCATCCACCCGGCGATCTCGGTCACCGACGACGCGGCCGCGAACAGCCCCGACCCCACCGAGCCGCCCACGTCGAGCAGCCGAGGCCCGATCTCCGCATTCAGGTAGCGCACCACCTGCCCGTACAGCAGTCCGCCACCCACCTTCCGGTCGGCGGAGGTGAACGCCGACGCCATGGCCCGGATCGCGACCACTTCGGCCTCGGCAGGCGGTTCCTCGGCCGGTGGCTCGCGGAGCGGGGGCGCCGGTGCACAGCGGACCGGACGGCGGTTCGCCGCTGACGGCCGAAAGCCGAGCTCGGCTTGGGACCGGTGCAGCACGGCGGCGAAGGCGGCGCGGTAGTCGGCGTTCGGCCATCGGATCTTGCCCCGCTCCAGCCGGGCGACGTAGTGCTCGTCCACCACGCCGTGGCGGTCCGAGTGCACGCCGAGCCAGGAGTTCACCGCGTCGGCCAGCTCTTGCCTGCTCATCGCGGTCCCGGCGACGCGCGGCGACGGCACAGCCTCGCGGGCTGCGCGCAACTGGTCGTTCCGCTCCATGCGGGTCCCCTCCAGTAGGGCTGGCTCCATTTTGCCCCGCAGATCAGCCCCCGGAACAGCCCGGTAGCTATGCCGTTATCGACAGGGCGTGATCGGGCGAGGCTACTCCCGTGACATCCAGCAGCGTACGGAATGCGGGATGAACGCCTCCGCCGACGATGCCCAGCCGGAATGGGTGACCATCGCGCAGCGGCGGCACCGGATCGTGAGCTGGCACCACACCGCGCTGTGGACGTACGCGCGGTCCGCGTGTGGTCAGCTGCTCACGGCTTCCCTCAGCGACAGGGCATCCGACGCGCCCGTGTGCGTGCCCTGCGCCGCGCTGGGCCCCGAGCCGTCGCGAACAGGAACCGTGGTCATCGACCCGCGCTCGTAGCAGACTGACGTAGCTGTTCATCTCGTCGCTACGGCCTAGGTGGAGACACGCATGGCGAAGCCGGACAACCCGGACGACAGCAAGAAGCGGTTCCGCATCACGCTCGCACCGTCGAACCCCGGAGATCGACCGGAGGTCCACCACACCCGGGCATGGTCGGCAGCGGCCGCGGGCACAAATTCGCCAACAGCAGGGTGTTGAAGGTCGAGCACGCGCCGGAAGCCCCGCCGCCCTCCAAGTTGGGTCTCGCGCTGGCGCGCGGAGTCAACGCCATGAACGATCTACGCCGAATAGTCGGCGCTGCTGTTCAGTCGGCGCCGTAGAAGTGGCGGATTCGGCTGATGATGTAGTCCTGGTCGTGTTCGGTGAGGTCCGTGTACGTCGGCAGGTAAAGGCCGCTGGCGGAGAACCGCGCGGCGTTCAGGGAGCGCCAGCTCGGGTCGTGGTACATGGGCTGGCCGCTCATCGGGATGAAGAACGGCCGCGTGTCGACACCCTCGCCCGCGAGGTATGCGCTCAGCTCGTCCCGTCGGTCGGCGAGTACGTCGAACATCCACAGCACGTCGCGCGGCGGCATGAGGGTGAGGCCCTCGATGCCTTCGAGGCCCGCTTGGTACCGCTTTTCGATGGTCGCCCGCATCGCCAGGATCTCGTCCAGGCGTTCCACCTGCGCCAGCGCCACGCTCGCCTGCAGGTTCGTGAGCCGGAAGTTGTAGGCGACCTTGCGGTGCAGGTAGTTGTGCTCGCTGCTGGCCCCCAGCCCGCGCAGGTGCGCCATCTGGTCGGCCAGCCACGGGTCGTCGGTCAGGCAGATCCCGCCCTCGCCGGAGGTGATGATCTTGTTGGCGAACAGCGAGAAGCAGGCGATGTCCCCGACCGGGCGGACGCCGTGCGCCTCGGCGGTGTCCTCGACCACCCGCAGCCCGTACTCGTGCGCCAAGCGCATGATGGTGGCCATGTCGCACCGCCTGCCGTAGACGTGCACCGGCATGATCACCTTCGTCCGCGGGGTGATCTTCTCCTCGATCAGCCCGGCGTCGATGGTCAGGTCGTCGGCGCAGTCCACGAACACCGGGGTGGCGCCCAGGTAGGTCACCGCCCAGGCCGAGGCCACGTAGGTGAACTCGGGCACCAATACCTCGTCGCCCGGTCCGACGCCGAGCGCCCGCAGCGCGACCGTCAGCGCCGCGGTGCCCGAGGAGCAGGAGACCCCGCGGGCCACCCCGTTGTACTCGGCGAAGGCGCGCTCGAACTTCGCCACGTTCGGGCCCTGGGACGAGATCCAGTTCCCCGTGACGGCCTCGGTGACGTAGGCGAGTTCGTTGCCGCCGAGGCAGGGCTTGGAGATCGGGTAGGTGAGAGACATGCCTCGTCAGTCCTGTTCCATCGCGGGGAGGCCGAGCACCAGGTCGGCGGCCTTCTGCCGGCCGCCGGCCGCGGCGTACAGCTCGGCGTAGGCTTCCGCCTTGACGCGGAAGGAGTCGTCCGCGAGCACCCGCTCGATCTTGTCGAGCAGGTCGTCCGCGTGCAGCTCCCACGGCTTGTCCAGGGTGAGCGAGACGCCGAAGTCCAGTCCGCGGCGAGCCTGGTCGTAGGTGTCCACCCACATCGGGCGAAGCACCTGCGGCTTGCCGAAGTAGACGCCCTCGGCGAACCCGTTCCCGCCCGCGTGCCCGACGAACAGCTTCACGTTCTCGTGAGCCAGGACGTCCAGCTGTGACGGCACCCAGCTTTCGATCCGCACGTTCGCCGGGAGCGTCGACGGCAGCCACTTCTGCTGCGCCTTCGGCAGCTTCCACAGCACGTGGTGCCTGCCGTCCAGCCGCCGCACCACTTCCACCACCGCGCCGACCTGGTCGGCGGTGAGCCGGGTGTTCGTGCCGAGTCCGATGTAGATCACCGACTCACGGGCCGAGAGCCATTCGTCCAGTTCGGACCCCGGCGCCTGCGGCAGCGGTGGCAGCAGCGCGCCGACCAGCTTCATGTTGTCCGGAATGGACAGTGGGTACTCCAGTTCCGGCACCGTGTGGACCAGCGCCAGTTCCGCGTGCTCGACCCGCGAGAACTGACCCGCCACCTCGGGCGCGATACCGAGCTCCTTGCGGACCTCGGCGTCCTCCATCCACTGCTTCCGCATGCCCGAGGACATTCCCATGGCGATCGTGCGGAACTGCAGGATCCGGTTCTGCAGCTTCTGCACCAGGTTCTGCTCATAGGGCAGGCCGGAATGGGGCACCGGGAAATCGCGCGGGGCGTAGGACTTGCCGAACGGGACGTAGGAGACCAGCACGTTGCTCGGCAGGAAAGGCACGTTGAGCACGTAGGGGATCTTCTTGGTGATGGCCAGTTCGATGCCGTACTGGCACATGCAGTCGATCACCATCAGCGCGGGCTGGATCTTCTCGACGGCCTCTTCCAGCTTGCGGTACTTCGGCACGCGCTGGCGGGGGTCGATGTTCTTGGCGATGATCGCCCGGCGCGCCTTGAACCGGGACTTCTGGGTGACCTTCCGGTAGGTCTCGTCGTCCCAGTTCTCCGAAAGCACGTCGGGGTGGTGCTCGCCGAGGGAGAAGAACTCGACCGGGGTGCCGGAGTCGATCGCCTCCACATCGGCGCGCCGCGCCTCGTCGGTGGCGAACCACAGATCCTCGACGCCGCGGCGGGACAACTCGTCGGCGAGCACGAGCATCGTGTTGATCAGGCCGCTGCCGATCATGCTCACGAACAGAATCGGCCGCTGACTCGAACTCATCTACGACTCCCCTTCGGCGATCGTGGCCCCGTCTTCGCCGCAGCATGCCGCATCCCTCCGCGCCGGTGATCGTTCTCGAGCAAAACCCCTAGACAATGGCTCCGGAATTCCGCGCAGCACGAACGAATTCGGGTTTGCCGGGAAAGCCGGAAGTATTCGCCAAATCCGAATTAGAATCCTATAACGCGCGAATCGGTCATACGCCGCTTACAGGGTGATCGTGCGCCGGACGGGCAGGTCGCGCGAGGAGGTGCCCGCCGAGAGCGTGCAAAGGCCGGGCGTGAGCACGAATCGGTGGGTGGCGGTGTCCCAGATCGACAGTGCGCGATCGGGAACCGTGATGCTCACCTGGGCCTGCTGCCCCGGTCCCAAGTGGACCTTGCGGAAGCCGACGAGGCGGCGTGGTTCCGCGGCCGCCGCGGCGGGCAGGGCGGCGTAGAGCTGGACGGTCTGCCAGCCCGCCCGGGTCCCGGTGTTGGTGAGCGTGGCGGTGGCCGTGACCTTCCCGGCGGTCCGGGCAAGGTTCAGCCCGCCCAGGGCGAAGGTGGTGTAGGACAGGCCGTGGCCGAACGGGAACAGCGGTTGCTGCCCGGCGCGGTCATAGTACCGGTAGCCGACGTGCACGCCCTCGTCGAAGCGCACCACCTGCCCGATGCCGGGGTAGCCGGACGGTCCCTGCGCCGCGGAGGCGGGGAAGGTGACCGGCAGGCGCCCGGCCGGGTCGCTGTCTCCGAAGAGGACGGCGGCCAGCGCGGTGCCCATACCGCGTCCGCCGTACCAGGTCTGCACCACGGCACGGACCGAGTTCAGCCACGGCATGGCGACCGCCCCGTCGGTGTTGAGGATGACCACGGTGTTCGGGTTGGCGGCGGCCACCGCGGCGATGAGGTCGTCCTGGTCGCCCGGCAGCGCCAGGGTCGAGTGGTCCATGTCCTCACCGGCGACGCGGTTGACCACGACGATCGCGGCGTCGGCCTTCGCGGCCGTGCCCGCCGCCGCGGGGATGAGCGAATCGGGCTGCCAGCCGAAGGTGAGGGCGGCTTCGCCGGGAGTGCCGGTGCTGTTGGTGTATTCGACGGTGATCGGCACCGGCTGCCCGGCGGTGAGCCGGGCGGTGCCCTGGAGCGGGTAGTCGAACGGCCCGAGGAAGAACCGCTTCATGTGCCGAATACCGGAAACCACGGTCTTGCCGCCGACGACCAGCTTCGCCGTACCGGACGCGAGCAGGGAGAAGCGGTGCAGGCCGGTGACCGACGGGCTCAGGGTGCCGGTCCACCGCGCCGACCACACGGCGGGCAGCCCGGCGACCGGCGGCTGCGAGAAGTCCAGTGTGGACACCTTCTGCGTGGCGACCGGCGTGCCCACCGGCTCGGGGCCGGCGTAGAAGGTGCCGGTCAGCCCACCCGGAAGGGCCGTGCCGGGTACCACGGGCAGTGGGACGTCACCCAGGGTGCCCGGCGCGGTGGTCACCCCGACAGCCGAGCCCGCGCGGTCGCGGATCGCTTGCAGCGGCGTGGTCCAGGCGCCGGGGTCGACGTAACTGGAGCCGGAGACGCCCGTCAGCGCGCCGGTGCCCGTGACGCCGATGACGGCCAGTGACCGCACCGCGGGACCCAACGGCAGCATCGAGTCGCGGTTGCTCAGCAGGACCGTGGCATGCGTGGCGATCTCGTGCGCCAGTGCCTGGTGCGCCGGGGTGGTGACCACCGGCGCCGGTGCCGGGAGCGGGTGGTCGAACAGGCCCGCGTCGAACATGCTGCTCAGGATCCGGCGTGCGGCGTCCTCGATGCGGGCCGCCGGGACCCCTGCGGCGAGTTGCTCGGCGGACACGCGCACCCCGCCGGGACCGAGCCCGGCGAGGTCCATCCCCGCGTTGGCGGCGGCGATCTGGTCGTCACCGGCCCAGAAGTCCGGCACCGTGTGGCCCTGCAGCCCCAGCAGCCGCTTGAGGTCGTCGAACAGGCCGGGGTGCTGGACCGCGAAGGTGCCGTTGACCTTGGGGTAGGCCAGCATCACCGAAGCGAGGGCGTTCGCCTCGACCGCCGCGCGGAACGGGGCGTGGTACACCTCGTGCAGCGTGCGTTCGTCCACCTTGACGTCGACCACCAGCCGGTCGAGCTCCTGGGTGTAGGCGCCGAAGTGCTTGAGCGTGGCCACCACGTGGCCTTGGCGCAGTGCCTTGACCGCCGCGGCGGCGAGCACCCCGGACAGGTGCGGGTCCTCCCCGAAACCCTCGGACTGGCGGCCGAAGTGCCAGGTGCGGGTGAGGTCGGCGGTGGGCGCGAGCAGGTTGGTGAACCCCTTGCCCCGGCCCTCGGCGGCGACCGCGGTGGCGAGCTTCCCCACGAGGTCCGGGTGGAAGGTCGCGGCCTGGGCCAGCGGCACGGGGAACGCCGTGACGCCGGTTTCGCCACGCAGTCCCGCGGACGCGTCGGCGATGCTCAACGCGGGGATGCCGAGACTTGCCAAGGCTGGGAAGTCGCAGCGCAGCAGGGCGATCTTCTGCGCCGGGCTCATCCTGGCGAGCAGTTGATCGACTCTGGGGTCGGCGGCGCGGGCCACGCCCGGGGCGAGCGCGGCGGCGAGGGTGGTGAGCAGGGCGGCTGAGATGAAGCTGCGTCGATCCATGTCGGCCTTTCCGATCGGCGGGTTTCAGCGGGTGGCGTAGGCCTTGTCCAGTGCTTCGAGGGCCTGCGGCACGGTGGCGGAACCGGAGAAGAGCTTCTGCACCTGGCTGAAGTGCTCCTGCTGCACCTTCGGGTTCGGCCAGAGCTGGTCCATGAACGGCACCGTGGTCCCGGCCCGCAGGTGCTGGTCGAGCACGCCGAGCGCGGGGTCGGCGCGGAAACTCGCGTTGGGGATAGCGGGCAGGGTGCCGCCCTGTTCGTTGTAAAGGTTCTGTCCCTGCTCGGAGCCGAGGAAGTCGGCGAACTTCAGTGCCAGATCGGGGTTTCCGCTCTTGGCGTTCACCCCGTACGCGGCCGAGATGGCGCCGGGCATCCGGACCTTGGCGGGATCGTTGCCCGCGGGCAGGGCGAACATGCGCAACTCGGCGCCGGGTGCCTCCGTGCGGATCTGCGCGAGGCTGCTGGCCACCTGCACCACGCCGACGGCCTTGCCCTGCGCGACGTCCTTGAGCGAGTTCTCGTAGCTCGTGCCCAGCGGCTGGTCGCTGAAGCAGCCCGCGCGGTCCAGCTCCTGGTACTTCTCCAGCGCGACCCGCCAGCCGGAGTCGGCGAACCGCACCTGGCCAGCGGCCATCTTCCCGGCGAAGCCAGGGTCGTCGGCGTACACGGTGGTGGCCGCCAGCGCGTAGGTGACCAGCTGGGTCACCCACGGGGTCTGGTTGCCCAGCGAGAGCAGCACCTTGCCGTTGGCGCGCGCCTTGCCGCACAACGCGATCAGCTCGTCCCAGGTGCGGGGTTCCTGGCCGCCGATCGCGGTCAGCGCGGGCTGGGTGTAGAGCACGCCGATGCCGCTGTAGTTGGCGGGCACCAGATACGTCCTGCCCTCGACCTGGGTGACCTCGCGGCTGGCCGCCGGGATCGCCCCGGCGAACGGGCGGTCGCTGAGGTCGGCGAGGTACCCGGCGGGCTGGAGCACCTGCAGCGCACCGGGATTGCCGTTGCCCGGCCACACGGTGAACACGTCCGGGCCGGTGCCGGAGGACGACTGGGTGCGCAGCGTGCTCTGCAGCTGGTCGGTGTCGGCGTAGGTCACCGTGACCTGCTTTCCCGGGTTCGCCTGTTCGAACGCGGCGACCACCGCGTCCATCGCGGTCCGGTCGGTGGCGTTGGCGGCGACCTCCAGGCTGTTCGGGTCCGATGTGGACGATCCGGAACCGCAGCCGGACAGGGCCAGCGCGGCGGTGAGGACGGTGGCCGCGAGGCGGCCGGGGGTGCGGATGGGCATGGTTGTGCTCCGTGGGGGGCGTGTGGTGGCGCCGGTCAGCCCTTGAGGCCGCCGGCGAATCCTTGGATGACGCGTTTCTGCAGGGCGAAGTAGACGAGCAGCATCGGCGCGGTGCCGATGACCAGCCCGGCGAACACCATCGGCCACTGGGACACGTACTGGCCCACGAAGCCGAAGAGCGCGACCGGCACCGTCTGCTGCCCGGTGCCGCTGAGGTAGAGCAGCGGGGTGAGGAAGTCGTTCCAGACGAAGATCGCGTTGAGGATGACCACCGTGCCGGTGATCGGGCGCAGCAACGGCAGCACCACGGAGAAGAACGCCCGCAGCGGACCACAGCCGTCGATCAGCGCGGCTTCTTCATAGGCGGGATCGAGCGCGCGCAGGAATCCGGTGTAGAGGAACACCGAGAACGGCGTCTGGAGACCGGTGTAGAACACCACCAGCGCCAGCGGGTTCCCGAGCAGGCCGAGGTCGCGCATGCTCTGGTACAGCGGGATCAGCGCGAGCTGGAACGGCAGCAGCAGGCCGAGCATGAACAGCCCGAACGCCGCCTTCGACCAGGTGCGGGTGCTCCGCGCCAGCGGGTAGGCCGCCATCGCCGAGAGCACCACCACCAGCACCACGCTGCCGGCGGTGATCAGCGTGCTGGTCAGCAGCGCGGAGCCGAGCCCGGCCTGCTGCCACGCGTCGCCGTAGTTGGCCAGCGTCGGCGTGGACAGCGCGATCGGGGAACTCTGGTCACCCGGTTGCCGCAGTGACAGGGAAACCAGCACGTACACCGGGAAGGCGAAGACGAGCGCCGCGGCGACCATCGCGGCTTCGAGCACGGCGGTGCGCCAGGTGTAGCGGTTCACGAGAAGTCCTCCCGCCGCCGCAGCCCCCGGTACTGCACCGCGCTGATCACCGCGACGAGCACGGTGAGCACCAGCGCGAGCGCGATGCTGTAGGCGAAGTCGTTGAACTGGAACGCCTGCCGGTAGATCACCGTGGACAGCGTGTCGGTGGCGCCACCGGGACCGCCCTGGGTCATCACCCACACCTGGTCGAACAGCTTGAGCCCGCCGATCACCGACAACATCAGGTTGATCGTCATCGCCGGGGCCAGCATCGGCCGGGTGACGTGCCAGAACCGGCCCAGCGCCCCGGCCCCGTCCAGCGCGGCCGCCTCGTGGACCTCCTGCGGGATGGATTGCAGCCCCGCCAGGAAGATCACCATCGAGTAGCCGGCGAACTGCCAGATGACCACCGCGACCACCGACCACAGCGCCAGGTCCGGGTCACCGAGCCAGTCCTGCTGCCATGACCCGAGGCCCAGCGCGGCGAACAGGGCGTTGATCGCGCCTTCCGGGGCGTAGAGGTATTTCCACAGGTACGCGGTGACCACCGGGGTGATCACCGCCGGGGCGAAGAAGAACACCCGCAGCACGGTCCGGCTCCTGATGCGGGCGTGCACGCCCAGGGCCAGCAGCAGCCCGATCACGTTCTGCACCACCGTGATGCCCGCGGCCGCGAGCAGCGTGTTCACCAGTGCCAGGCGCGCGGTCTCGTCGTCGAGCAGGGTGCGGAAGTTGTCCAGCCCGGCGAAGTCGGGTGCCGGGGTGATGCCGTCCCAGTCGGTGAAGGCGTAGCCCGCGCCCTGGACGCTCGGCACCACGACCACGAAGACGAAGAAGGCCAGCGCCGGGGCGAGGAACCACCAGGGAGCCGTGGGCGGGCCGCCGCGCCGTCTCGAGCCGAGCTTCGTTGCCATGCCGAGGTTTCCGTTCTCCGCCGCGCCCACCGCGAGACGGGATTGAAACGTTTTACCGTGGGAGCACCACTGTGACGGAGGCCGCGCGATCACGGAAATGAATGTCGGTGATGGCACCCATCCACGCGATGAATGCACGTACCACCGCGCGCATTTTCCTCGTTTTGTGGAATTCGTTCCGCAGAACGAGGAATTCCGGCGACGACCGGTATTCCGACAACTTTCGACACACTAGGAATGATTCATGGGGAAACCCCCAGCGAACCGCTCCTAGAATACGTTTTCATCCGAGGAAAGGAACACGGTGCCATGCGCCTGGTAGGACGAACGGCGGCTTTGCTCACCGTGTTCGCGGCGTTGTTCCCTTCGTCTCTCGTGTCCGCGAGCGCGGCGCAGCCGTCCGCGTTCCGCCACACCGAGGTCTCCTTCACCAGCGCGAGCAAAACCATGCACGGGTCACTGGTGGTCCCGCCCGGCGAGGGCGCTCCCCGGCCGGCGATGGTGCTGGTGCACGGCTCCGGTGAAGGGAAGCGCGAGGAGTTGCGCAAGCAGGCGGAGGCCTTCGCCGCCCAAGGCGTGGTGTCGCTGATCTACGACAAGGACACCAGCAACTATTCTCTGATGCAGCGGGATTTCTCCGGCCTCGCCGACGACGCCGTCGCCGCGCTCGACTACCTGCGCGGGCGGCCCGAAGTGGACCCGGCCCGCACCGGGTTGTGGGGTTTCAGCGAAGGCGGCTGGGTGGCCCCGCTGGCCGCCACCCGGGCGGAGCACGCCGCGTTCCTGGTGGTCGTGGGCGCGAACGGGGTCAGCCCGTCGGAGGCGCAGGCCTGGAGCTACCGGCAGTGGATGCGCAAGCAGGGGGTGTCCAGCGAGTCGGTGCTCGACCTCGCCTCGGTCACCGCCACCCGGATCGCGGCGGAAGCCGGGCTCTTCCCGGAGGCGGATTTCGATCCCCAGCCGGCTCTGGAGGAACTACGTATTCCGGTACTCGCGATCTGGGGCGCGCAGGACCGGCAGAGCCCGCCGCGCGACGCGGCCGCCCTGTTCGCCGCCACCCAGGCCGACAACCCCGCCTTCACCATGCGCACCTTTCCCCAGGCGCACCACGCATTGGTCCACACCACCGATGGCTTCGACCGCCTCGAAGGCTTCGTTCCCGAATTCCCCGAACTCGTCGGTTCGTGGGTGAAGGACATCACCGGCGGCGCACCGGCGGCGGCTTCGGGTCCGCTGCCCGCCCAGGACGAACCGGCGGCGGAGGTCACGCCCCTCGCCTGGTACGAATCGCTGTGGGTGCAGGGATTCGCCCTGCTGGCACTGATCGTGGCCTTCGCCGCCTACCCGCTCACCGCCCTTTTCCGGGCCGTTCGCGGCAGGCCGCGGAACGGGGTGGCACCGGCGCACTGGGCTTCGTTCACCGGCCTGCTGACCGTGATCGGCTCGATGTCGTTCGTGATGCTCATCTTCACCGGTGGCGGCGAGGAGGTCGGCCCGGTGCTGTGGGGCAGGCCGGTGTTCTGGCTGGCGACCCAGGTGCTCGCGCTCGGCACGCTCGTCCTCGCGGGTGCCGCGGCCGTCCAGTGGTGGCGGGCGGACGAGGTCCGCAAAGGGCGGAAAATCCTCGCTCTGCCGCTGGGCGGGGCGTTGCTGATGATTCCCTGGGGGCTCTACTGGGGCGTTTTCCTGCCCTGAGGTCACCGGAATGGAGAATGTGATGGCCGAGGCCGAACAAACCGCCGACCGGCCGCCGCGCCGGCGGTTCTTCCGGGCGCTGGCCTACCTGCTGCTGAACCTGCCCATCGGGGTGGCGGGCTTTTCGATCCTGTTCGCCCTGACCTCGCTGGGTTTCTCCCTGGCGGTCGTGCTGATCGGGTTGCCGCTGCTCGGGTTGACCGCCCTGCTGGCCAGGTCTCTCGCGCGGATGGAACGCGCGCGGGTCCACACCATGCTGGGCACCTACATCCCGGCGCCCCACCTGGTGCCACCGGCGGGCGGGCAGCTCCGGCGGTGGACCGCGCCGCTGCGGGACGGCGCCACCTGGCGGGACCTGCTCTACGTCTTCCTGCTCTTCCCGCTCGGTGTCCTCCAGTTCTCGCTGGTGGTCGGGGCCTGGTCGGTGAGCGTGGCGTTGCTCGCCCTGCCGGTCTTCTACCACTTCGTCGACGACGGCGCCTATCGCTTCCCCAGTGAGAGCCTGCACTGGGTCACCGTGGACACCCCGCTGGAAGCCCTGCCGTGGGCGGCGCTCGGGTTCGTCTTCGCGGTGCTCTCGGTACTGCTCACCCGCGGGCTGGCCGCCGGGCACGCCCGGTTCGCCCGGGCGTTGCTCGCGGCCCGATAAGTAACCTCAGGGTTATCGATCGTTGCGTAGTTCCTCGTTGTTCGCGCCTGTCTTCCCGGTGATCGTTGTGGTGTCCGGTCCGGCTGGTCACCACGAGGAGCACCGATGTCCACGAAGGAAAACCCGTTCCACCGCCCCGCGATCGTGCTGGGTGGCACGCTGTCCACCCTGCGTTCCACCGTCCGCGGCCAGGTCTGGCTGCCGGGTGACCCGGGCTTCGACCACGTCCGCCGCCCCTGGAACCTCGCCGTCGAGCAGCCCGCGGCCGCCGTGGTCGAGGCCGCCGACGCCGAAGACGTCGTCGCACTGGTCGAGTACGCCCGCAGAGCCGGGCTGGGCATTTCCACCCAGCCCAACGGGCACGGCGCCACCGGGCGCACCGGCGGCACCATCCTGCTGCGCACCCGGCGGCTCGACTCGATCGAGATCGACCCGGTGGCCCGCCGCGCCCGCATCGGCACGGGTGTGCCGTCTGGCCGCCTGCAGAGCGCCGCCGCGGCACACGGACTGACCGGCCTGCCCGGCAGTTCCCCGGTCGTCAGCGTCACCGGCGTCGCCCTCGGCGGCGGGCTGAGCTGGTTCGGCCGCGCCCACGGCTGGGTCGCCGACAGCGTCACCGCGTTCGACATCGTGGACGCCGGAGGCCACGCCCGGCGCGTCGATGCCGAGACCGACCCCGACCTGTTCTGGGCGTTGCGCGGCGGAGGCGGCGACTTCGCCGTCGTCACCTCGCTCGAAGTGGCGCTGCACCCGGCACCACATCTCTACGGCGGCCGGGTGCTGTGGTCCGGCGAGCACACCGCCGAAGTCGCCGAGGCGTACCGGCGGCTCACCGCCACCGCGCCGGATGAGCTGACCGCCTGGCTGGAACTGCTGCACTTCCCCGGCTCGGCGCCGATGGTGGCGATCGACCTCACCCACCTCGGCAAGGCAGCCGAAGCACGGGAACTGCTGGCCCCGCTGGACCTGCTCCCCGAGCCGATCTCCGACAGCAGACGGATGCTGCCCGTCTCCGAGCTCGGCACCATCACCGCCGAACCCACCGATCCGGGCGCCGGTCTCTCGCGCGGAGAACTGCTGACCGAATTCGACGAGGTCACGGTCAAAACGCTGCTGGCCGAGCCGATCGCGCCCCTGATGAGCGTCCAGATCCGGCACCTCGGCGGCGCGTTCGCACGGCCGTCGGACAGCCCGCACGGCCCGCTGACCGAGCCCTACGCGGTGTACCTGTTCGGCATTCCGGCCGATCCGGCCACCGCCGCGGCGGTGGCCGCCCGCCAGCAGGCACTCGCCGACACACTGCCGACCAGCGGCCGCAAACCGCTGACCTTCCTCAACCCCGGCGAAACCGCGGCCGACGCCTTCGCACCCGCGTCGCTCGCCCGGCTGCGGAAGATCAAGCGGCGCACCGATCCGGCGAACACCTTCCGCAGCAATTTCCCGGTGTCGGCCGGAATCACCCCGCCGAATTCGTAGCCTGGATCGCGTCCACGCCGAATTGCAGCGGGTTGAGGACGAAACCGGCTCGGATGCGCACGAATCGATAGGGCGCGGCCGAGGGATTCGGCACCGTGGCGGTGTGGGCGCCGAGGCCGATCATGCCCAGCGGCGCGGTCGACACCCGCTGACCAGCGCCGTCGAGGAACTCCACGGTGGTCTGCACGGCCAGGTCGAACCCGTGGAAATGCACGAGGAGATCGCCGGTGCCTTCCTCTCCGGCGCCGAGGTCGAATACGACGTGGGAATTCGCGTTCCCGGACACCGTGGCGAATTCGCCGTCCGGCGCGCCGAGCGCGTTCGCCCCGTTCTGCACCACCGCGGTCGTGCTCGGGGCGATCGCGTCGGCATAGGGATCGGCGGCGAAGAGCAAGCCGGCGGCGGCCAGTACGGGGAGAAGGGTCATCCGGCCGTTCTAGCCGCCGCCGGGGAGTTCGGTCAATCGAGGCGGCCGGAGATCCCGGTTCGGTGTCATGGCGCCGAAGTTTCCGGTGAACCCCTTGACGCAGGGGGCGCCGAGGTTCTAGGACTGCCGGGTACGGGCAACAGGCGACCATCTTCCTCGAGCTGAACATCTGTGGGACGCAAGGAAATCTCGAAGGCAGGGACTGACGATCAAGATCTTCGACGGACCCCTGGCTTGGCGCCGCCTGCTCGCGCTCTCCCGAATCCTCCGCTCCCGAAAAGGGGAAACCATGTCCGACGTCGTCAACAGCATCTTCGGCCGCACGCCCAGCGAGTACGCCGCGAGCACGAACACCCCGGAAACCCGTGGCACCGAAACGATCGTGGACGACAAGGCCGACCTGGCCGACTCCGCGGCCACCTCCGCGCCGACCGCGATCGTGGTCGTCGAACCGGCGGCCGCCGAGTCCGACAGCGCCGCCGACACCGACAGCGCCGCCGAGACCGACACCGACGAAATCGACGACAACGACACGGCCGAGACCGAGACCGAAACCGACGCCGCCGAAGACGTCGACACGGACGAGCAGGTCGAGGACGAGGACGAAGCCGAAGAGGCCGACGAAGCGACCGCCCCCGAGGACATCACCGCGGAAGCCGAGACCGCTACCGAGGAAGAGGAAGAGGAAGAGACCGTCGCGGCTCCGGTCCGGCCCGCCGCGGCCGTTCGCGGTAACACCTCGGTGGACGACGGCGTCGTCACGAAGGTCGTGACCATGGTGGCCCGCAAGGCCGAAGGTGTGCACGAACTCGGCGAGGACATCTCGGTCGGCATCGAGGACGACGTCGCCCTCATCGACATCCCGCTGGTGATCGAATTCGGCCACGCGGTCAAGGCGCTGGCCGAGCAGCTCCGGACCGACGTGATCGAAGCCGTCGAGCAGTTCCTCGGCCTCGAGGTGGAAGCCGTGGACGTGCGCGTCACCGACATCCACCTGCCCGACGCCGGCTGAGCCGGGCCGGAGGGCCCGGTCCTGGGTGCGGGAGCGCCCCCGGACCGGGGCCCTCAGCGGTCGTGCGGAGCCTTCAGCGCCTGGAGCCTGCCCGAGGGCAGCCGGTCGGCGCCCCAGCTGCGTTCGATGAAGCCGGTGATCCGCTCGACGTCCTCGGCGGGCACCTTCTCCGGCTCGCCGCGTTCGAGCGGGTCGATGTGGAAGATGTAGAGCCGGGAGGCGAACTGGTCGAAGGGCAGGGACGCCTCGCCGAACCGCTCGCCGTTGCCCGCGGTGGACACCACGACGCCGTCGCCCCAGTCCTGGCCGCTGTCGTTGTTCGGGTTGTAGAAGTACACCCGCATGACCTCCTGCGGGTCCGGGGCGACCCGCAGGATGGTGATCGCGTGCCAGCCGACGTAGCGGGCCGCGCTGTCGGTGACCGCGACCCCGGCGGGCTGCGGGTGGATCAGCGGCTGCCCGCCGTTGTACTCCGGGTGGTAGCTGGCGTGGAACTGCCGCAGGAACGCTTCGAGGTCGATCAGGTTGCCGGTCTCGACGTCGACGTTGATCCGGAACCCGCGGGCCGCCCACCAGCCGTGGAACTCGGGGTTGACCCACCGGTGCGGGTCGCCGGGCCGGTCGGCGCAGCGCCGCCCCATCTCGGCGTAGATCCGGTCCAGGTGCGGCACCACCAGCAGGGACACCGGGTCCAGGTCGGTCGGCAGGGTGGTCGCCACCCCGGCCTCGCTGTCCTTCGACGAGATCGGCTGCCCTTCGAAGTGCATGGTGATCTCGTCGTCGCGGGCCGCCCAGACCACCATCTGCAGCAGGTAGTCCGGGTCGTTGTAGGCCCACATCGACAGCGCGCGGGCCGACTGGCAGGTCGGGTTGTCGCCCTGCCCGACGCCCAGCGGCAGGCCCAGCATCGACAGCACGCCCGCGACCAGCCGCGCTTCGGGGCCCGGCTCGTCGCCGAACACCGAGATCAGGCGCTCCCGCGCGGCGTCCGACAGCTCCAGCGCCAGCTGCCGCCACAGCGCGGGGACCAGCGGCGGTTCGTACAGGATGCCGCGGTCGAGCAGCAGCGCCAGGCCGTAGATGCACTGCGCGGTCTGCGGGTGCACCGCCTCCTCGATCAGCTCGTGCACCAGGTCACCGAAGCGCAGCAGGCAGTTCCGGCCGGTGTCGGACAGCCCGAGCGCCTCGCCGAGCAGGTAGTCGCTCTTCTGCAGCAGGAACCGCAGCAGTTCGGCGTGGTACGGCGAAACCAGGCCCGTGTCGTGCATGGCCCTGGCGAACCCGGCGGCCTCGTACTGCAGGCCGCCGTTGTCCATCGCCTGCAGCCGCGCGCGGAAGACCTCGACGCCCGGATCCTCCCGGCAGGCCTCGGTGGTGCCGAACAGGCTGGTGATCAGCCGGTCGATGCCCTGCCCGGACAGCGTGCCGGGGTCCACGTCCGGATCACCGCGGTAGACCGCGATCCGGGTGATCAGGGACTGCACCTGGTCGACCTGGATCGGGCGCTGGCGCAGGATCCGCCAGATCTCGTCGACCAGCTTGTCCAGCACGCTCTCGTAGCCGATCTCGTCGGCGATGTGCCGGAACAGGTCCCTGATCAGCTGCGCGGTGCGCCCCTGCTGCGTCCGCTCCGCCTCGGTGGGCGGGGTGAACAGCAGCTCCAGGTTCATCGCCAGCACCTGGGACAGGAACTCGCGGGCGTCCTCGGCGGAGATCGACGGGTGCTCGTAGTCACCCCGCGCGACGGCGAGCGTCCGCAGCTCGCTGCACGCCTCCATCACCACGGTGTCCGCGTCCCCGCTGTGCAGCCCGGGCCCGACCAGCGCCGGGATCAGGATCTCCGGCGAGGCCCAGTCCGTCTCCAGGAACAGGCCGGCCTCCTCCAGCGCCTGAGCCCTGGCCTGGACCGCGGCGGCGCCGCCGGGCTGCACCAGCACCCGCCGCAGCGCCTCGAGCACGCGCCGCAGCTTCGTGTGCTTGCCGAAGTCGCGGGTCTCGGCCATGGCCCGGACGGCGTCGTCGAGCGAGGTCACGCGCTTGTCCAGCGTCGTGGGCGCGCCCCCGGCGCCCTGGACATCGACGGTCGGTTTCAACGGCTTCCTTGGTTTCCCTGGGCTTCGTCAGACGTAGAAGTCGAACTCTTCCTGCTGCTTCAGCAGCTCACGCATCCGGTAGGAATCATCGCCGAAGAAGTACAGCAGACCCCAGTGGGTCCCGAACGCGGTCCTCTTGGTCACCGTCTCCTCCAGCGGCGCCGAGAGGTCGTGTGACTCGTAGTAGTCGTGGTCCTCGGTCTCCGGCGGGATCCGCAGCTCGCTGACCACCCGGCGGCGCGGGTAGACCCCGAAGCAGCCAGCCACCCCGGTGGCGTCCTCGACCTCGCGGGGGAAGAAGGCGTCGATCTCCTCCTCGGTGGTCTTCGGGTCGAACGCCAGCGCCAGCCCCTGGTAGGCGTTGAACCCGTACGCGCGCTCGAGCAGCTCGAACACCTTGAAGCCGGGCGGCCGGTAGGCGACCTCGCCGAAGTACATCTCGCCGTCGCTGGTGACGAAGTACTCCGGGTGCACGAACCCGAACTCGATGTCGAAGGTCTTGATCAGCTTCTCGATCTGCGCGGTGATCGCCGGCCGGTACCGCTCCAGCTCCGGGGTCGCCGGCACGAACACCGAGTAACCCAGCGTGACGTACTCGGAGATGTTGAGGAACTTGATCTTCCCGTTGTGGATCCACGCCTCGACGGCGAACTCCCAGCCGTCGAGGTGCGACTCCATCAGCACCGGGAACTCCTCGTCCGGGATGGTGTCGACCTCGTCCGGGGTGCGGATGACCCGGTGCCCGAGGCAGCCGGCCTTGTCGAAGGCCTTGAGGTGGATCGGGTCGTTCGGGTCGCCGTCGAGCTTGAGCAGCGTCTGGTTCACGCGCTTGAGGAACCGGATCACGTCGTCCCGGTCGTGGGCCTCCTCGAAGATCCCGACCCGGATGCCGCCGAGCTGCGCCCGCCGCTTCATCAGCGACTTGTCCCGCAGCAGCATGGCCTGGCCGAACAGGCGCGGGTTGTCCAGCAGCACCGAGTTGATCGCCCCGGCCCACTCGACGGTCTCCTCGAACAGCGGGATCGCCACATCGACGCCCTCCTTCTGGAGGGTCTCGGCGATCTCCATCGAGCGGTCGTTGAGCCGCTCGAAATTCCACGGCAGGTAAGGGATGCCGTGTTCGACGCAGTACTTCTCCGCCCAGTCCGGCGCGACGACGACGTAGCGCCGGTCGAAGCGGTCCAGTGCTTCCACCGCGTTGAGACTCCAGCCCAGCAGGGCCAGATAACCCTTGTCGGGGTTCTTGACGGCCGGTTCGGATGTTGGCATGGACCGCTCCTCCGTTTCGGCGCACACAGCATGAACAACTTCGCGGGCCCACCGTACCCCGGGGTATGCCCGCGCACTGGACGCGCAGCTCCTACAACAACCTCACGTGATTCCACATTGTTGTAGCATTTACCGGTGAGCACCACTCGGCCGACGGTGAGCAGGCGCCGCGAAGTCAGCCACACCAGCGCGCGTTCACTGCTGATGACGGTGCTCGGCGAATACGTGCTGCCACGGGAAAGTCCGGTGTGGACGGCCACGCTGGTGGACGCGCTGGCCTTGTTCGGCATCGAGGAGAAGTCGGCGAGGCAGGCGCTGGCCCGCGCGGCGGGTGAGGGCTGGCTGGAGTCGGAGCGCGCCGGGCGCCGGGTCCGCTGGTCGCTGACCGCGCCGGGCAGGCAGTTGCTGACCGAAGGAGCCCGGCGGATCTACGATTTCGGCAGCGCGGGCCGGGGCTGGGACGACCGGTGGCTGGTGGTGCTGGTATCCATCCCGGAATCCCAGCGTGACCTTCGACACCGCTTGCGCACGCAGCTCACCTGGGCCGGGTTCGGCTCGCCCTCGCCGGGTGTGTGGGTCAGCCCGCACGTGGCCAGGGAAGCCGAAGCACACACGATCCTCGACCAGCTCGGTGCCGGGTCTCCGATGTCCTTCATCGCCTCGTACGGGGAGATCGGCGAAGAGGAGACGCTGGTGGCCCGTTCCTGGAACCTGCGTGAGGTGGCGGACCAGTACGACGCCTTCATCGACCAGTTCGACGCGCTCACCCCCACCGCGGGCGAGGAAGTGCTGAGCGCGCAGACCCGTCTCGTCCACGAGTGGCGCCGGTTCCCGTTCCTCGACCCGCAGCTGCCCGCGCGGCTGCTGCCCCCGGGGTGGAGCGGGGTGAAGGCCGCGGAGTTGTTCCACGGCAAGCACGCCGAGTGGCGAGCGGGCGCGCAGGAACACTGGGACAGCTTGACGGGCAACGAAAACGCCTGACACGGTCAACCGGCGGGGGCGTCGACCGGTTCCCTCAGCAGGGTCGTGCTCACCATGTCCCGTAGCACATTGCGCCGGATCTTGCCGGTGGCGGTCTTCGGCAGTTCGGGCACTTCGACCACCGCCCGCGGGCGTTTGAACGCGGCGAGCGTGCCGCGGCACCACTGGATCAGCTCGTCCCCGTCCACCGCCCGGCCGGGAACGGGCACGACGACCGCGACCGGCTTGTCGAGCGCGTCGGCGTCCGGCGCGGCGACCACCACCGCCTCGGCCACGTCGGGGTGCTGGAGCAGCCGGTCCTCCACTTCGGCCGGGCTGACCCAGATCCCGCCCGCCTTGAGCATGTCGTTGAAACGGCCCAGACAGCTCAGCGTGCCGTCGGAGTTGCGGACGTAGGTGTCGCCGGTCTGCATCCACTCGCCGAGGAAGACCTGCCGCGTGGTCTCCGCCCGGCACCAGTAGCCGATCGCCGCGGAGTCACCGCGCACATACAGCTCACCGACGATCCCGGCACCGTCGATGACGGCCCCGGTGGCGTCCCGGATCTCCACCTCGTAGCCGGGTACCACGGTGCCCGAGGAACCGGGATGCACCTGGCCAGGCCGATTCGAGACGAAGATGTGCAACATCTCCGTGGAGCCGATGCCGTCGAGCACCTCGACGCCGAACCGGTCCAGCACCCCGTGGTAGAGCCGCGGCGGCAGCGCCTCACCGGCGGAAACCCCCTGCCGTACGGTGGAAAACGCGTCGTCCGGCACGTCGCTCGCGAGCAGTGGTGCCCAGAAACTGGGCGTACCGAAGAAGAGTGTGACACCCTCCTCACGCACGCGCTCGGCGAACAACGCCGGGTTCGGGCGGCGTTCGTCCAGGATCGCGGTGGCGCCCACGGACATCGGGAAGAACATCGAATTCCCGATGCCGTAGGCGAAGAACAGCTTCGCCACCGACAGGCACCGGTCGCCGGGGCCGATCCCGAGCACCCGCTGCCCGTAGTTCTCCGCCACCGTGCGGATGTCGGCGTGCCGGTGCATCGCGGCCTTGGGCCTGCCCGTGGTCCCGGAGGTGTAGAGCCACAACGCGGGTGAATCGGCCCAGGTCGGGTAGGACCGTTCGACCGGCTCCCCGGTGAACGCGTCCCAGTCCTCGACCACGTGCTGGATGTCCGGCGCGCTCCGGGCGGCCCGGCCGGCGGTCTCCGTGAAGGCCGGTGCGGTGAGCATGATCCGCGCCCGCGAGTCGACCACGAGATCGCGCAGTTCGGGCTCGGTCAGCATGGTGGAGGTGGGCACCGCGATCGCGCCGAGGTGCATGGTCGCCAGGATCGACACGAACAACTCGAGGTCGTCGCCCAGGCACATCATCACGCGTTCCTCGGGACGCACCCCGAGTCCGCGCAGCGCGCCCGCCACCCGGTGCACCTCGGCGGACAGTTCGGTGTAGGTCAGCGTCCGGCTGGTCGAGACCACGGCGGTCCGGTCACCGCGGCCCTGCGCCAGGTTCCGTTCGAGGAGGTAGTCGGTGGCGTTGAAGGTGGTGGGAGCGGGCATCTCTACCGCCTCAGGGCAGGTGGACGTACTCGTAGTCGAACGGCTTGCCGTTGATGCCGTTGATCGGCGGCGCGACCCAGGAGGCGATCTTGCCGCGTTCGTACACCGGGTGCATCAGCGAGCGGACGAACGCCAGGTCCTCGGTGGTCGGCAGCCAGCTGCGCCGTCCCGCCTGCCAGGTCGCCTCGTCCACGATGGTGCCGTCGGGGGTGATGTGGTGGCCGCGGTTGATCCCGACGTTCCGGTTGAACCCGGGGTGGGGCAGGGAGAAGCGGAAGCCGAGGTCGTTCTCGGCCAGGATCCGGTTCCAGCGCTTGAGCCCGGTCCGGCAGTCGGCGATGTACTCCGAGCGCAGGTCCAGGTTGAGCGCGAGCAGGGTCTGCACCTCGTCCTGGGTCCAGGTGCCGTCGTCGACGGGCCGGTCCAGGAAGGTGCTGCCGTCGGTGAGCCGGTGGTCGTCCTTGCGGCGGGTCTCGTTCCACCGCCCCTTCAGGCCCGCGGTGTAGTAGTTCGCCGCGTTCGTGGAGGTCTCGCTGCCGAACAGGTCGAGCGAGACGGTGTAGTGGAAGTTGATGTACTTCTGGATGATCTCCAGCGGGATGCCGCCGTGCGCGGCGATGTCGGTGGTGTCGTGCTCGCGGATCAGCTGGGCACTGCGCAGCACCACGCGGTCGACCCCGGTGGTGCCGACGAACATGTGGTGCGCCTCCTCCTTGAGCATGAACTCGCAGGTGCGCGAGAGCGGGTCGAAGGCGGACTCCTTCAGCGTGCCGAGCTGGTACTTGCCGTCCCGGTCGGTGAAGTAGGTGAACATGTAGAAGGCCAGCCAGTCGGCGGTCTCCTCGTTGAAGGCGCCGAGGATGCGCGGGGTGTCCGGACTGCCGGAATTGCGGTACAGCAGCCCTTCGGCCTCCTCGCGGCCCTCCTTGCCGAAGTAGGCGTGCAGCAGGTAGACCATCGCCCAGAGGTGACGGCCCTCCTCCACGTTGACCTGGAACAGGTTGCGCAGGTCGTACAGGCTGGGCGCGGTCAGGCCGAGCAGCTTCTGCTGTTCCACCGAGGCGGGTTCGGTGTCGCCCTGGATCACGATCAGGCGCTGCAGGTCGGCGCGGTACTCCCCCGGCACCTGCTGCCAGGCCGGTTCGCCGGCGTGCTCCCCGAAGGCGATCCGCCGGTCGCCGTCGCGCTCGGCGAGGAAGATGCCCCAGCGGTAGTCGGGCACGTGCACGTGGTCGAAGTGCGCCCAGCCCTCCCGGCCGACGCTGACCGCGGTGCGCAGGTACACCCCCTGCGTCCGCAGGGTCGGGCCCATCTCGCCCCACCAGTTCAGGAACTTCGGCTGCCAGCCCTCCAGCGCGCGCTGCAGCCTGCGGTCGGAGGAGAGGTCGACGTTGTTGGGGATCTTGGCGTCGTAGTCGATCTTCTCTGGCATCAGCTCACACCCGCTTCCGGTCGAAGACGGCCTTCCGGCCGGTGCCGTACCGCCGCAGCGCCCCGTCCTCGCCCGCGGCGTTCGGCCGGTTGAAGATCCAGTTCTGCCAGGCGGTGAGCCTGCCGAAGATCTTGGTCTCGGTGGTTTCCGGGCCAACGAACCGGTGGTTCGCCTCCATGCCGGTCAGCGAGTCCGGGCTCAGCGCGGCCCGCCCTTCGAGGACGATCCGGATTTCGTCCTCCCAGTCGATGTCATCGAGCGCGTCGGTGACCAGGCCCAGTTCGTCAGCCTCGGCGGGGGTGAGGGCGTGCCCGACCTCCTTGCGCAGCCAGTCGAGGTGGTCGGTCTCGAGGTAGAAGCGGGACTCCAGGCGCGACAGGCCGTTGCCCATCGGGAACCGGCCGAAGTTGGCCTCCGACAACCTGATCGACGCACGCAGCGGACTGTCCATGTCCTCGATCGGCGGACCGTCCAAGATGTACTGGCGGTCGCAGGCCAGCGCGAGTTCGAGCAGCACCCCGGCGAAGCAGCTGCCGGGCTCGATCAGCGCGATGAGGCTGCGGCTGGTGACGTCGAGCCGTTTGAGGGTCCGCTTGTAGAAGTGGACGATTTCGTTGCACAGCCAGTCATCCGGCTTGCCGAGCACCAGTTTTTCGTGCGCCAGCACGGCTTCGGTGTCGCCCTCGGTGCGGATGACCCAGGTGCCCAGCTCGGGTTCGTTGGTGCGCAGGCGCAGGATGAGGTCGTCCAGCTCGCGGGTCATCGTGAGCAGCCAGTCGGCTTTCTCGCGCGGGCCGTGCACGGTGATGTCCACGGTGTCGGTGCCCAGTTCGGCCCGTACGTATTCGTAGGTGTAGCCGTCCGGTTCGAGCGGGGTGAGTTCCACGCCTTCGGCCCCCAGCGGCCGGGAACTGCGCTCGGCCAGCTCCAGCGCCCGCTGCCGGACCACCTCGGTGAAGTCCCGCCGGGGCGCCAGTTCGTCCACGAGCCGCCACTCGACCGCGGTCCTGCCGCGGATCCCGTCGCTGCGGGTGGCGAAGACGTCGGCGCGGTCCTTGCGCACGCGGCGCTTGTCCACCACCCTGGTCAGCCCGCCGGTGCCGGGGAGCACGCCGAGCAGCGGCACCTCGGGCAGCGCGACGGTGGACGAGTTGTCGTCGATCAGGATGATCCGGTCGCAGGCGAGCGCCAGTTCGTAGCCGCCACCGGCGCACGACCCGTTGACCGCGGCGAGGTAGGTCTGACCGGAGTGCTCGGTCGCGTCCTCCATCGCGTTGCGGGTCTCGTTGGTGAACTTGCAGAAGTTGACCTTCCACGCGTGCGAGGACCCGGCCAGCATGCGGATGTTGGCCCCGGCGCAGAAGACGTTGTCCTTGCCGCTGGTGAGCACCACCGACCGCACGCCGGGGTGCTCGAAGCGCAGGCGCTGGACGGCGTCGTGGAGCTCGATGTCCACGCCGAGGTCGTAGGAGTTCAGCTTGAGCTCGTAGCCGGGGACGATGCCGCCGTCCTCGTCGACGTCGAGTTCCAGCCAGGCCACCACCCCGTCGATCCGGAGCTTCCAGTGGCGGTAGGCCGCCGGATGCCTGGCGAAGCTCACCGCCGGCACGACAGTCGCCGTCATGCGACCTCCTCTTCCGTGGTGGTCCGCGACTCATTATCTACACAAGCCCTGACTTGCGTCAATCTTCTGTAGAAGGTCAGCGGCCCGCAATGCCAGGAGTGGGGCATTACTTGCGTCGAATGCAAGTAATGCCCCACTCATAGCATTCGCACCCCATCGATTTGCCCGGCCTGCTGCGTCCGGCAAGCTGCGCACCTGAACTTGCAGGAACGAGTTGATCCGGAGGTCGGCTGGTGGTGCGCGCTGGGCGGGTGACGCTGCGTGACGTCGCGGACAGGGTGGGCCTGTCCGCCAACACCGTGTCCCGGGCGCTGTCGGGCAAGGACCAGGTCAGTGAGGCGACGCGTGAGCTGATCGTGGCGGAGGCCCGGCGGCTCGGGTACGTGCCCCACAGCCAGGCCCGGTCGCCGGTCCCCGGCACCACGGCGGTTCTCGCGCTGGTGATCACCGACCCGTCCAACCCGTTCCACGCCGCGCTGATCTCCGCGGTGGAGCGGCAGTGCCGCCTCGCCGGGTACTCCGTCCTGCTGCTGGTCACCGAGGAGAACGAGGACAACGAAGCACGCGCGGTGCGGCAGCTGCTGAAGTTCGGGGTCGACGGGGTGCTGGCCGTGCCGAGCCGGCACCGGCCCGGGGTGTGGGCGGAACTGTCCGACGCCGGGCTGCCGGTCGTCCTGCTCGGCCGCGACCTTCCGGAACTAGGATTCGACTTCGTCGGCATCGACGTCGAGCGGGCGGTCACCGACGCGGTGACGCGCGTGGCCGGGCCGGATCCGCGGCGGGCGTGGCTGTTCGACGAGGACCTGGAGATCAGCACGGTCGCCGCGGGTTTCCGGCGAGCGCTCGGGGACGATTCGCTGGTGCTGAAGGTGCCGGGCCACCGCACGCGAGACGCCACGCTGCCGGACGACGCCTACCGGCTCGCCGCCGGCCTGATCACCCGCGAGCACCACCCGGAACTGGTGGTGACGGGCACCGACTACTTCGCGCTCGGGGTGTACAAAGCGGTCCGCGAGCGCGGACTCACCGTCGGCGAGGACGTGCGGGTGCTGGGGTACGGCGACCACCCGTTCGCCGCGTACCTGGAGCCGGGGCTGACGACGATCCGGCTGCCCGCCGACGAGGTCGGCGCCGCGGGCGTGGACCTGGTGCTGCGCCGGCTCGCGGAGCCGGCTCGGCCGCGTGAGGCGGTCCTGCTGAACGCGACGCTCATCGAACGGGACTCGGCACGCTTCCAGCGGTGAGCGCGCACGATCGAGTGACGCTCGCAGCCATTCGGCTGGCACCCGGTGAGACGGCCGCTTCGGGCCGGGAGTCGTGGCTAGGGTGAACGGCGTCGTCGAGGGAGGGGGCCGCCGTGCTGCCGGAAACACTCGCCGCCTTGGCAGCCGCGGGTGGCACCGCCTTCGTGGAGGCGATGGCCACCGACAGCTGGCAGAGCGTCAAACACCAGGTCGTCGCCTTCTTCGCCCGGCACGGTGGCGCGGGCGGGACGGCGACCATCGAGCAGGCGCTCGACGCTGACGCCCAGGTCGTCGCGGAGGTCGGCGAAACCGAGCGATCCCAGGTGCGCCAGGAACTCCTGCCGCGCTGGCAGGGACAACTCTCGAGGTTGCTGGCGGAGAATCCCGCCGCCCGATCGGCTTTGCAGGCGTTGATCACCGAGATCGGCACGGGCGGCCCGAGCGGGAAGCAGACGGTGAACCTGGTGGCGGGCCGCGACGGTTACGTCAACATCCAGGGGAACCAGACCGTCACGAACCACCGCGGGCGACACCGGCGATGAGCTCCCCGCCCGACCCGGACCAGGCCGCTCGTGACGGCTACTTCAACCACGGCGGCCACTTCAACGTGCACAACCACGAGCACTTCCACCCCGGGCCGCCCCGGCGCCGGGCGCTGGTGTGGCTCGGTTTCGTGGTGGCGGCGGTACTCGTGGCCGCTGTCGGCGGATACGCGGCCTGGCGCGCGAATTCGACTCCGGCGGACACCGAACCGCTCACCGCGGTGGCGGACTACCAGCCGGATTTCCCGTATCCGGCGGCGGTCCACCCCCGTCCACTCGGGCAGCAGGAGTTCCCGAACGACCAGGATTGCCGTTCCGTGGTCGGCTGGGCGGTGGACCAGGGCGGCGCGCACACCAGCGGCACCACCCCGGTCCGGCTCGTCCTCGGCAGCAGGCGGGACACCGCGGTCGTCACCCGGATCGCCGTGCGGGTCGTCGAACGCCAAGACGCTGTGGCGGGCACGCTGTTCACCTGCGGCTCCTCGGGCACACGACCCATTCCGCTCACCGTGGACCTGGACGCGACCACGCCGATCGTCCGAGCGCAGAAAAGCGATGGCACGCCGGGCGAGATCTTCGCCGAGCACAACGTCGAAGAGGTGAAACAGGGCGAGTCACGGATCCTGGACCTGAGCGCCCAGACGACCCGGTGTCTCTGCCGCTGGGTCATCGACGTCGAGTACGTCTCGGACGGAGAACCGCGAACCCTGACCGTCACCCCTCGGGGACAGGCGGGTTTCCAGACCACCGCGACCGAAGCGGCGGCCCGCCGGTACACCGCGCTCAGCGGCAGTTCGATCTGGGCGGTCGGCTAGACTTCGTGTTCCAGGATGCCGGTGCATCGACCCTGTTTCGGAGCTCGAGACGCATCCTGGTCAGCACTTGATGCCCTCGCGGAATGCCTTTTCTTCGTGGCACCAGACGAAGGCCTTGTCGAAGTCGTCGTCCCGCATGGTGGGTTCGGTGATGAGCGGGACGTTCTTCGTGTCCGCCTTCCGCACCGCGGTGTAGGACTTGCCGTTGTTGAGGTAGTCGACCTCGATCTGCCATTCGTAGGCTTCCCCGAGCACTTCGACGAAGACCACTTTGCTCCACACCTCCATCCGCTGAGCGGTGACCGTATCGGGCAGCTCGACCCTCCTCTGGCCCTTCGCGCTCATCACCTTGTCGTGCAGGCCGTCGGCGCGTACCTCGAAATCCGACGGACCGTCGACGCCGTGCGGGTTGGTGCATTGGTACAGGTAGTTCGGCGGCTCTATGCCGGGTACGGCGGTGAGGAACCGGACACGCAGGTCGGTGACCGTGATCTCCTGAAACGACAAGGGAACCACTTGGACGGTCACTTCGGCATCGCGGGCATCGCGCCCGGAGACCGCCTGCACCGCCTCATACGACCCACTGCACCCGGTGGACCCGTGGATCGACCGGTCGTTCGGGTTCGTGACCACGGGCCCGAGCCGGTCCGGCGTCACGTCGGTGACCTGGGCCCAGGCGTCTTCGGTCCGGGATCGCCACACGCTGACGGTCGCGGGCTCCTCGGTCTGGGTCTTCGGCGGCGGTTCGGGCGACGGTGGTTCGGCTGCTGGCGAACTCGTCACCGCCACCGGAACCTCGTCGGACGGCTGGGTGATCCGGTCGACGACGAGGTAGCCGGACGCACCGGCGACCAGCAGCACCGCGACACCGGCCAGCGCGAGCACTGTTCGACGCATCGGCCCAGGTTAATCGATGTTCAACCGGGGAAGCCGTCGCTTTCGAGGCATAGCGGCGACCCCATCGGATGACGCCGCTCCACTGACGGTGTCACTGCCCGCGAAATACCGAACGAATCAGGGTTTCGCAACCGCTTCAAGCGTGGCTGTAAAGCGTTGACGAACCAGCGTTACCGGGGTGTGATCTGCAGCCACCAAAGCCGTAAGCCGAGGTGAAGGAGTGAAGACCATGGGCGAATTCGATCTCGACCTCAAGATCGAGGGGGTGGCCGGGGCCGGCTGGGCCGAGCACTTCGGCGGTGGCGCCGTCAGACTGGCGGACCACCCCCGGCACGACGTCGCCGCGCTGAACACCTGCACCTCCCCGTGCACGTCGGTCGCCTGCACCCATTCCGGATCGTGCTGAGCCGACAGACGTGGGCAGGCCCGGGCGAGCCGTCGGTTCGCTCGGGCCTGTCGCCAACCCGCTTCCGGGCGCTCGACTTCGCGATCGTGCGGTTGTCGGCGCGCTCGCCCGGCGACTCGTTCTCCAGCGACCTCTGGGCCGATCCCCACTTCCGTGAAGCGGTCGAGGTTTCCAGCCCGTCGCTCGCCGCCACCTTGGACAAGATCAGCTCCGGCGCGCTCACCGATCCGGCCAGGCAGCGCCGCGCGGCCCTGTCGCTCAACCGCTACCTCGCCAGGATGACGCAGCGGCCGACCCCGTTCGGCTTGCTCGCCGGGGTGGCCGCGGCCGGTTTCGGGGACCAGCCGAAGATCCGCGTCGGCACCGGGCACCGCAGGCACGTGCGCGTCGACCGGAGCTGGCTGGCGGAAGTGCTCCGCCTCCGCGAGACCGATCCGGCGGTGCTCCCCCGGCTCCGGGTGGTCCGCAACGACCTGTGCTTCTCCCGGGGCGACCGGCTGGTGCTCCCCCTGGTCCCCGAGGAAAGCGGCGTTCGCGGTCCGGACGACCGCGAGCGCACCATCCGGCACACCCGCCCGGTGGGCGCCGCACTCGAGGCCGCCCACCCGCCGATCGCCTTCCCCGCCCTGCTCGCGCGGCTCGGCGCCGAGTTCCCGCAGGCGGGCGAGGAAGTGCTCGCCAACCTGGTCACCCAGCTGGTGGCCGCGGAATTCCTGGTCACCGACCTGCGCCCGCCCGCGACCACCGAGGACCCGATCGCGCACGTGCTCGCTCGCGGCGGTCCCGCACCCGAGCTGGCGAAGGTCCGCGACGAACTCGCCCGGTACGCCGCCACCCCGGTCGGCCAGGGCCACGAAGCGCTGCGCGCGGTGACCGCCACCATGCGCGCCATCCATGACCAGGCGCAGCTCCTGCAGGTCGACCTCGGTATGGACGCCGATTTCGTGCTGCCCGCCGCCGTCGCGGACGAACTGGCTTCGGCCGCCGAAGTCGCCTGGCGGGTGGCCCCGCCACGGCTGGCGCCGGCCGATCCGCTCGCGTCCTACCGCCGGGACTTCATCGAGCGGTACGGCATCGGCACGGTAGTCGGCATCAAAGACGTACTCGACCCGGAACGCGGTATCGGCCCGCCCGCCGGGTACCTCCTACCGCCGGGGAACCGGTCGAGCGGCACCGAACGCCCCGGCGAGTCCGAACGGGACGCCACCTTGCTCGAGCTGGCAACTCGGGGCGGCCGCGAAGTGCTGCTGGACCAGGAAACCATCGAGCGACTCGCCCGCCAGGACACCCCCGGCGACCGGGGCTCGTACGCGGAACTGTGCGTCCAGCTCCTCGCCGATTCCCAGGATGCCCTGCGGCGTGGGCAATTCCGGCTCATCGGCGGTGGTGACGTCAACTTCACCCGGGTCGGCGCGTTGTTCGGCCGGTTCCTGCCGCTGGTCCCCGAACTGCGGGACAAGGTCGGCGCGGTGGCCGCGGACCTCGTCGGTGAGGCGACCCCGATGCAACTGCTCACGCCGCCACTGCACCCGCGCATGGTCAACGTGACGCAGGTGCCCAGGTTGACCGGCGAAGCGGTGGTGCTCGGCGCGTTCGCCGAGCGCCCGGCCGAGCTGGGTCTCGACGATCTCGGGATCACCGCGTACTTCGACCGGTTCGCCGTGGTGTCGCTGCGGGACGGGCAGGAGATCGCGCCTCTGGTGTTCCATTCGCTCAACCCGAAGCTCGCCGTGCCGAACGCGGTGCGCCTGCTGCTCGAAATCGGCGAGAGCCACACCCCACCCTGGCCGCTGTGGCACTGGGGCGCCGCCGCGGATCTCCCCTACCTGCCCCGGATCCGTCACGGCCGCACGGTGCTCAGCCCGGCACGCTGGCTGCCCGATCCGCGGCTGCGCGAGGACGTCGGACACGGCGAATGGTTGCGGCGCTTCGAAAAATGGCGAGCCGAGTGGGACGTGCCGCGCGTCGTGCACGCCACCACCGAAGGCGAGCGCCGGATCCAGCTCGACCTGAACTCCCCCACCGCCCTGGAACTGTTGCGCGCGGACCTCCGGAAGCACCCGGAACTGGTGCTGCGCGAGGAACCCGCCGGCGGTGAGTTCGGCTCCGGCTGGGCCGACGGGCACGCGGCCGAGGTGGTCGTCCCGGTGATGCCGATCCGGGCGGGACCCACCCGGACCAAGACCGCCCCTCGTCCGTTCGTCGGCCGCTCGTACCCGCCTGGTGGGGAATGGCTGTATCTCAAGGTTTATGCCGACCGGGGCAGGCATGCCGAACTGCTCAGCCGACACCTGCCCGCGCTGGTGACGCAGGCGCAGCCGTTCAGCGACAAGTGGTTCTTCCTGCGTTACGCCGACCCGGGGCACCACCTCCGTATTCGCTTCCACGGTGCTCAGGCGGCGCTCAACGGCGAACTGCTGCCCATCGTGCACCGGTGGGCGGACGAGCTGATCGAGGCAGGCCTGATCGCCGACCTCGCGACCGGCACCTACCAGCCGGAAATCACCCGCTACGGCGGTCCGAGCGCCATCGAGGCCGCCGAACGCGCGTTTCACGCGGACTCTCAGTGCGTCCTGGAGCAACTATCCCTGCGGCAAGAGGGAAAGCTCGACCTGCCGATGGAACTCCTGGTCGCCGCCAATCACCTCGAACTGGCGCGAGCGCTGTGCGGCGACGACGGGTGGCAGGACTGGCTGCTCACCACCTACCCGAAAGACGAGCACCACCAAGCGTTCCAGCGGTGCCGTCGCGACGCCCTGCGGCTGCTCGATCCCGACCGGAAACACCTGAGCCGGGAACTGCTGGACAGCTGGGAGCGGCGTGCGCCGCTGCTCCAGGACTACGCACGCCTCGTCCGTGGCACCGAAGCAGCGCCGGAAGCGTTCGCCTCGATGCTCCACGTGCACCACAACCGCCTCAGCGGCACCGGCCTCGACGCGGAACGGGAGGCCTACGCCATCGCCCGCGGGATCGTGCAGGCCCGGCGGGACCGCGAACGACAGGAGCGCCGATGACCACGTACCTCGTGACCGAACTGGCCGAGCGGCTCGCCGACCCGGCGCGGGTGGTGGCGACGACGGACGCTCCGGGCAACGCCCTGCGGATGGACACCCGGGACGCCACGTTGTGGAGCCCGGCGGGGTTGTCCGACGGCCACCCCGCCTTGGCCCTGCTGTACGCCGAGCTCAGCGTGGACGATCCCGGACTGCGTGAGCAGGTCCACGCCCATCTGCGGGCCGCACTCGCCTCGACAGCCCCGCCCGCGGGTGGCGGACTGTTCGGTGGCATCGCGGCGGTGGCCTTCGCGGCGCACGCGGCGGCGGAGGAAGCCGGTGGGTACCAAGGGATGCTCGCCCAGCTCGACGAGGCGGTCAGCCGGGAATGCCGGGCGCTCGCCGCCCGCGACCGCGCGAGGATCGCCGACGGTCTGCCGATCGGCGGGTGGTCGGGCTACGACGTGACCTCCGGGATCGCCGGTGTGGGCAGGCACCTGCTGGCCCGCCACCGGTCGACCGGGAACCCGCTGGTGCTGAACGCCTTGGAGGAGGTGCTCGCGACGCTGGTGGACATCGCGGTCGCCGACGACGTGGAGATCCAGGGGCAGCGCGTGCCCGCGTGGTGGAACCACCACGACACGGCGGGCATCACCGACGAAGACAGCGGGCACCTCAACTTCGGCATGGCGCACGGCGTGACCGGTCCGCTGGCCTTGCTCGCACTCGCCCGCCAGGCCGGGGTGACGGTGGCCCGGCACGACGAGGCCATGCTGCGGATCCTGTCGCTGATGCGGAAATGGCGGCTCGACGACGAGTCAGGCCCGTTCTGGCCGTACTCGGTCACCCTGGACGGGCCGTCGCCGTCGGGCCGGTACCGCGAGGTGTGGTGCTACGGCGCCGCCGGGATCGGACGCGCGTTGTTCCTCGCCGGGACCGCGCTGGGCGACGAAGAGTGGTGCGAGACCGCGCACAGGGCGTTGCGAGGGGCGTTCGACATCGCCTTCGCCGGGGACAGCCCGATCCGGGACTTCGGGCTCTGCCACGGCTGGGCGGGGCTGCTGCAGATCGCTTCGCGGATGTCGTTCGGCACCGGCGACGAGTACTACGCCGAAACCGCGGACGAACTCGCGGCACAGCTGGAGAAGGCCTACGACCCGGAGGCGCCGTTCGGGTTCCGCTACGACTACCCCGGCTCGGTCCGGCCCCTCGACCGCCCCGGCTTCCTGGAGGGCACGGCGGGCATCGCGCTCGCCCTGCACACCCACGCCACCGGCGAACCCCCGGTCACCGGGTGGGACGCGCCGCTGCTGATCGGCTGAGCGTTCTCAGTACGGCAGGAGCGTGCCGAGCCGGACGTCGATCCGCTGGAAGTCCTCCTTCTGGTCGTCGAGGTGGTTCAGGGACTTGACGACGGCCGTGTCGCCGTCGATCTCGACGACCGTGCCGGGCACGCCCGCGACGAACGGGTACGGCGCCGAGGGTTCCAGTTCGTGGTCCGCTTCGAAGTACGGGGTCTTCCCGATCAGCCGGTGGACCGTGCCGTGCCGGTCGGTGAGCGCCACTTCGACCAGGCCGGGCTGCGGGTCGTCGTCATACCACCGGATCGCGACCGCGGGCATCAGGCACTCGGCCCCCGGCACCACCAGCCGCCTGAGCCCGGCCTGCACGGCTTTGCGGCCCGCCGCCCGGTTGTTCGCCTCGTTGGTCTCGATGATGTGCGGCAGCACTTCACGCACCACCACCCGGATCGGCGGGGCCGGGGTGCCGAAGCGCTCCTCGAACTCGGCCTGGACCCCGAGCACGATGTTGGTGAAGCACAGCGGCACCAGCTCGGGGTAGTCTCGCGCGTCCGCCCGAATCCGCTCGCCGATCGCGTCGACGGCCTCGAACTCCGCGGCGGGCTCCAGGTCCACCAGCGCGGTCGCACCGCCCTTCGCCGAATGCTTGGTCGCGACGTCACCGCGAAGATCGCGGAGGGGCAGCGCGTGCAGCAGAGCGTCGATGAGGGCCACGCCGGCAGGCTATAGCGTTCAGGCCCGGCGCAGGACGTGAACGAGGCAGACCGCGCCCACGCCGACCAGGTGCGCGAGCCCGGTCCGCGCGTGCGGGTGCTGGCGGTCTCCGGCTTCACCGCGCAGTTGCGTGGTGATCTCGGCGATCTGGCCGACGCCGGTGGGTCCGATGGGATGCCCCATGGACAGCAGCCCGCCGGAGGCGCTGACGGCGACACGGCCGCCGATGTCGAACTCGCCCGATTCCAGTGCGTACGCGGCACGGCCGGGTGCGCACAACCCCATGGCTTCGACGTAGAGCAGTTCTTCGACGGTGAACGCGTCGTGGAGTTCGACGACGTCCACCTCGTCGACGGTGATCCCGGCTTCGGTGATGGCTTCGGCGGTGGTTTCGCGGGTGAGCGCGGCGTCGAAGTTTTCGCCGTCGTACACGGTTTCCGAGCGGGAGGCCGAGGACAGCACGGTCACCGCGCGGTGCCGGTCCAGCCCGAAGCGGGCGATGGCGTCGTCGGAGGCGACGATCGCGGCCGCGGCACCTTCGCCGATGGGACAACATTGCAGCCGGGTGAGCATGCCGCTGATCCGCGGTGGCGCGAGCACTTCGTCCAGGGTGCGTGGCTTGCGCCGCTGGGCGTTCGGGTTGAGCGCGCCGTTGCGGCTGTTCTTCACCGCGACCGCCGCGATCTGCTCGGGGGTGACGCCGTGGTCGTGCGCATACCGGGAGGCCAGCAACGCGAAGTGGGTGGCCGGGACGACGCGGCCGTCAGCGAGGTCGTGCAGCCCGGCGGCTTTCTGCGGCGACGAGAACTTCAGCGGTTTGTCGACCCCGACGGCGATCGCCACGTCGGCCAGCCCCGCGGCGACCTCGATACAGGCCTGGCGGAAGGCCGTGGAACCCGAGGCTGAGGCGTTCTCGACCTGCGCCAGGGGGATGCCGGTGGCGCCCAGGTGCCGGAACATCAGCCGGGACAGGCCCATGCTGGTGGTCGCGGTGCCCGTATAGGCGGCCTGGACCTGGTTCCACGCCAGCCCGGCGTCGCTGAGCGCGGCGCGGACGGCGTGCACGCCGAGCCGGGTGTACGGGGTGTCGCCGGGACGCTGGTACGGGTGGAGTCCGACGCCGACCACGTGCACCGGCCGGAGCCGCGCGAGGGTGGCGGTCATGCGCGGAACACCGGCTCGACCTCACCGTCGTCCGCGCTCCAGACCGCGTGGACCAGGTCACCGATCCGCGGGTCGGGCACGTCGAGAAGGGCGCGGATGAGCGGGCCGTCGTCGAGCTGGATCTCGGCGATGGTGAACGGGGTTTCGCGGTGCACCCGCGCGAAGGCGTGAATCCTTCCGCGGGCGGCGACCGGGCAGGGGCGCAGTTGTTCTTCCGGGGCACCGCAGGCTTCGCAGCCGATGGCCAGCGGCGGGAAGTAGACCCGCTCGCACCGGGCGCACCGGGTGCCGGTCAGGGTCGGGTATTCGGCCTCCGGATCGTAGAGGCCGGGGTGGGCGGCTGTACGCATCGGAACCCCACTTACTTGTTAACTGCTTAGTAAGTTAGTACGGTGGGCCCATGGCGTCCAGTGCGGGGAAGCAGCGCACCCAGGAGGAACGGCGGTCGCGGGCCGAACGCTCGATGCTGGCCGCCGCCGTCCGGCTGTTCAGCCGCCGGGGCGTCGAGCAGACCTCGATGGCCGACATCGGCGAGGAAGCCGGGTACAGCCGCGGCCTGGCCAACCACCACTTCGGTTCGCGCGCGGAACTGGTCGAACGGCTCGCCCGGCGGTCACAGGCCGAGTTCGTGACCAGCCTGGGCGACACCGGCGGCGAAGAACTGCGCGAGCTGGCCGAACGGTTCGGCATCGGCGTCGAGACCGGGGAACAGCCCGGGATCACCCAGGATCTGGTGGACCGGCTGGATGCCCGGCCGCCGTCCGCGCTGCTGAAGGACCTGGGCGACTTCGGGGGCGTCGAGCTGCGGGCGCTGGTGGCGCTGGCCGACGCCTACCTGGCCACCATCGGCGGCGGCTCGGACGCCGTCCGGGCGTTCCTCGTCATGTGGGGGGCATCCTTCCCCGAAGAAACCGCGCTGCGCCTGGTGTTCGCGGCCAACGACGCCCGGTTCCGCCGCAGTGTGGAAGAGCTGGTGCGCCTCGGCCAGCTCAACGGGAACCTCGATCCCGGGGCGGATCCGGCGGGTACCGCGACCGTCGTGGTCGGCCTGCTGCGCGGCATCTCGGCGCAGTACACAGTGGACCCCGGCGGGGTCGATCTGGACGCGGCGCGCCGGACGACCGCGCGATTCCTGCGCGACACCCTCGGCGTCGCCTGACCGGACCTCCCGGAGGACTCGGTGACAGCACCCAGGAGCGGGACCCCGGAGTTCTGGGCGCGGGAACGACCGGACGCCCCGGCGGCGATCCACGGCGACCAGGTGCTGACCTACGGGGAGTGGAACGCTCGGGCCGACCGCGTCGCCGAGGGGCTGGCCGCGCTCGGCCTGCGTGCGGGTGACCGGCTGGGGATGCGGTTCAGCCTGTGCCTGGAGTGGTTCGTGCTCCAGCGGGCGTTGCAGAAGCTCGGGGTGGCGCAGGTGGCGGTGAACGGGAAGCTGACCGCCGACGAAGCCGCGTACATCCTCGGCGACAGTCAGGCGAAGGGGCTGGCCTGCAACGACCCCGACCCCTCGGCGTGGTCCCGGCACGACGTGGGCATTCTGATCACGGTCGGGCAGGCGGACGGCGTGCGCTACGAGGATCTACTGCAGACTCCGGCGGGCGCGCCCCGGTTCGGTCGCCTCCGCCCGGCGCTGGTGCTCTACACCTCCGGGACCACGGGCGCGCCCCGGGGAGTTCCCCCACCGGATCCCGCCGCGGTACGGGATCCCGATCGCCTGCGGCGGTACAACGCGTCGGTCGCCGGCGTCCCGCCCTACCCCGACCGCGCGGTCACCCTGCTGACCCTGCCGGTGCACCACGGCGCCGGCAGCGCGGTGGCGACCCGCACCTGTGCCGTCGGCGGCACGGTGGTCGTGCTGAGCCCCTACGACGCCGAGGAGGCGCTCCGGCTGATCGACCGGCACCGGGTGCAGGTCTGGCCCGCCGTGCCGACCATGCTGCTGCGCGTCCGGAACCTGCCCGAGCGGGTGCTCCGGGCCTACGACCTGTCCTCGCTCACCGCCGTCACCGTGGGCGCGGCGCCCGTTCCGCAGTCGCTGAAGCAGTGGATCGCCGATCACCTCGGGGACGATTTGCTGTGGGAGAGCTACGGAGCCAGCGAAGCCGGGATGATCACCCACACCCCACCGCGCTACCAGCTGACCAAGCCGGGAACGAGCGGGATTCCCTATGACGGCGTGGAAATCGCCATCGTCGACGAGGACTGGAACCGCCTGCCGCCGGGGCGCACCGGCGAGATCGCGGTCGACACCCCGGTGGTGCTGCGTGGTTACCTCGGACGCGACGAACTCGGCGAAGACACCATCCGCGACGGCTTCTACCGCACCGGCGACGTGGGGCACCTGGACGAGGACGGCTTCCTCTACCTCACCGACCGCGTCACGGACCTGATCGTCGCCGGTGGCGTCAACATCTACCCGGCCGAGATCGAGAAGGCGCTGCTCGGGCACCCCGCGGTGCTCGACGCCGCGGTGATCGGCATCCCGCAGGACGACTTCGGCGAGCAGCCCATGGCGTTCGTGGTCACCGATCCGGCCGCCACCCCGGCGGAAGCCGAGCTGGTGACCTATTTGGACAGCCGGCTCGCCGCCTACAAGCGGCCACGCCGGTTCGCCTTCGTCGACGAACTACCCCGCAACCCGATGGGCAAGGTGCTGAAGCGCCGGCTCCGCGCCCCCTTCTGGAAAGGGCGTGACCGCAGTGTCTGAAGCGAGCACCGAAGCCTCACTGGCGCAGTTGCTGGACCTGAGCGGCCAGGTGGCGCTGGTGACCGGCGCGGGCCAGGGCGTGGGAGCGACGATCGCGCGTTACCTGGCGGCCCAGGGCGCCGCGGTGGCCGTCAACGACTACCGCGCCGAGCGCGCCGAGTCCGTCGCCGGGCAGATCCGCGAAGACGGCGGCACCGCGATCGCCGTGCCCGCCGATGTCACCGACTACCCCGCGGTCCGGTCCGCGGTCGAGCGGGTGAGCGGCGAGCTGGGGCCGGTCTCCATCCTGGTCAACAACGCGGGCAACGCCGGGGCCGAGCCGCGGGCGGGCAGGCGGGGGCCGTTCTGGGAGAGCGAACCGGCCGACTGGGAACCGTTCCTGGCGGTGAACCTGCACGGGGTGCTGGCGTGCTGCCGCGCCGTGCTCCCCGGCATGGTCCACAGTGGACACGGCAGGCTGGTCACGGTGATCAGCGACGCCGGGCGGGTCGGCGAGGCGGGTATGGAGGCCTATTCCGCAGCCAAGGCCGGTGCGGCCGGGTTGATGCGGGCGCTGGCCCGCAGCCTGGGGCGGCACCAGGTCACCGCCAACTGCGTGGCGATCGGGCTCACCGACACCCCCACCCTCGCCGCCGTCACCGGCAATCCGGAACTGACGCGCAAGGTGCTGTCGAACTACCTCATCCGCCGCGTCGGCAGGCCCAGCGACGCGGCCGCGGTGGTGACGCTGCTGGCGTCCCCGGCGGGCAGCTGGATCACGGGCCAGACCTACCCGGTGAACGGAGGCTTCAGTGTCAGCCAGTGAGCCCATCCTCGTCGAGCGGCACGGTGACCACGTGGTGGTCATCCGGATCGACCGGCCACACCGGCGCAACGCCTTCGACGGCGCCACCGCGCACGCGCTCGAAGCGGCGATCGACGCCTACGAAGCCGACGACCGGCTCCGCTGCGCGATCCTCACCGGCTCGGACCTCGTGTTCTCCGCCGGGCAGGACCTCATCGCCGCCGCGCAGGGCGACCTGGGCCGGACCGCGCGCCGCGGCGGGTTCGGCATCCTGGCCCAGCCTCCGGACAAGCCGATCATCGCCGCGGTCGAGGGGCACGCACTGGCCGGCGGCCTGGAACTGTGCCTGGCCTGCGACCTCATCGTTTCCTCGCGCACGGCGAAATTGGGCCTGCCGGAGGCCGCCAAGTCACTGGTGGCGGTCGGCGGTGGCCTGTTCCGGCTACCGAAGCGGATCCCGTACCACCTGGCCATGGAACTGGCGCTCACCGGACAGCCCTGGCCCGCCACCCGGTTCGCCGAACTCGGGCTGGTCAACAGGCTGACCGAACCCGGGCAGGCGCTCACCGGCGCACTGGAACTGGCCGAAGCCGTGCTCGCCGCCGCGCCACTGGCGGTCCGGGCCAGCAAGCAGATCGTCCGGCACGCCTACGACTGGGACGACCAGGAAGCCTGGGAGAACCAGCGCGCGTACGCCGCGCCCGTGCTGGCCTCCGAAGACCTGCAGGAAGGACTGCGGGCGTTCGCCGAAAAGCGGGCCGCGGTGTGGAAAGGCCGCTGATCAGGCCTCGCGGGTGCACTGCCAGGTGACGTGGGCCTCGAACATCAGGACCACCTTCCCGGTCTCCACGCACTGCTCGTAGACGAAGCCGTCGGCGAGGGCCTTCTGGTACGCCTGTCCCCTGGCGTAGTCGAGCGCGAATCCCCAATCGCTGTAACCGGAGCCGGTGAAGACCCTGGTGTAGGTGTCCGCCGCCGCGGCGACGCCACCTCCCAGCACCACGGCCGAGGCGAGCGCGAACGCGGTGCAGATCCGGGCGGTTCTCCTCGTGGTCATCCCCCGACCCTAGGAGCAGCACGCGACGGTCCGCGAGCGCCGGACGGGCGTCAGTCACCGCGAGCGGGCATGCTAGCAAGCTCATTTGCTAGCATGCCCGCATGGCTCCGACCGCCAAACGGCAATTCAGCGTCTACCTGCCGCCCGACCTCATCCGTCGGGTGAAACACGCGTCGGTCGACGCGGACGCCTCGCTCTCGTCGATCGTCGAGCGGGCGCTCGAGGAGTACCTGCGGAAGAGCCACCCGGCCGAGGAGGAGCGTTCCTGATGCGCGTGCTGCCGATCCGCTACAGCTCGGATGTCACGGCCCTGACCCGGTTCTACGAGGCACTCGGCCTGCGAGTGGGGCCGGTGTCCCGGCCGGGCGGCTGGATCGAGATGCCCGCCGAGGGCGGTGTGCTGGGCGTGCACCGCGCGTCCGCCGAGGACGCGGGCCGGTGCGAACTGGCCTTCGCGGCCGACGAGCCCTTGGAAACCGTGTCGGCGCGCCTGCGCACAGCGGGGTTCGAGCCGGGGCCGGTGACCGACGAAGCCTTCGGCCACTCGCTGCGCGTCCAGGACCCGGACGGCGTGTGGGTGCAGATCAACCTCTACGACCGGGACCTCTATACGTGAGTGGCGGTCAGCTCACGCGGAAGCCGCTGGTCCTCGCGGTCGGGATCGTCGCGCTCGAGTTCGCCGCGGCGGTCACCGGGTTCGTCGCTTCCACGCTGCTGCCGACCGTCGCCGATGACCTGGACGCGAGGGACCAGCTCGGCCTGCTGATCGCCGGGTCCACGCTGGGGTTGTTCGTCGCCCTCCCGCTGGCGAGCCGGGTTCTGCACCGCCTGGGCCCGCGCGGCACGCTGGCCGCCGGGATGCTCGCCTACCTGGGCGGGCTCGCGCTGGCCGCTTCCGCGCAGGTGGCGTGGGTGTTCGCGCTGGGGCAGTTCGCCGGCGGGCTGGCGAGCGGGCTGCTCGCGGTGTTCGGCATCAGTTCCGCGATCCAGCACCTCGGCGACCGGCTGCGCATCCGGGTGGTCGCGGCGTCGTCGGCGATGTGGATCGTGCCCGCGCTGGCCGGCCCGGCCGCGACGCTCGGGCTGGAGCACCTGGTGGGCTGGCGGTGGACCCTGCTGGTGCCGGTGCCGTTCGTCCTCTTCGGACGGTCGCTGGTGGTGCGCGCCGTCCGCGACGGCCCGCCTCCCGAGGCGGCGCCACGGCCGCTGGCCCGGACGTTGCTGGTACCGCTGGGTGCCGCGGGGGTCGTATTGAGCACGGGGTGGTGGCCGCTCGCGATCCTCGGCGCGGCGCTCACCGTGACCGGGATGGTCTCGATCCTGCCGCCGGGCACCGCGCGCCTGCGTCGCGGCACGCCCGCCGCGCTCGGGGCGATGGTCCTGTTCGCGGTCGGCTACTTCGGCGCGGACAGCCTGATCACCGTGTTGCTGACGAGCGGGTTCGGGATGAGCCTGGGACAGGCCGCTCTCGTGCTGAGCGCCGCGCCGCTGGGGTGGGCGATCACGAGCCTGTTCGCCGCGGCACGCTCGAAGCGGCACTTCCCCACGGTCGGCCTGGCCCTGACCGCCCTCGGCACGGCGGTGCTGGCGGTCGAACTCGTCTCCGGCGGCTCGTTCGCCGTGGTGCTCGTCGCGTGGGCGGTAGGCGGAATCGGCGTCGGACTCGCGTATCCGGGGCTGTACCTCAGCGCGACCACCGCGGGCTCGAGTGGGTTCAGCGCCGCGGAACTGGCCACCGCGGTCATCACGGCCGAATGCATCGGGCAACTGCTGGGCCGCGCTGTCGGCGGCACCTTGAGTTCGGCGGGCCAGAGCGGTGGATTGTTCGCTTCGTACGTGCTGTTCGCGGTCGCACTGGTGGCGGCCGCGGGCGCGGCGAACCGAGCCCGGGAGCCGCGTTGAGGGACGGTTACCCTGTGCCCCATGCCTTTGGTCTCGCTCGAGCTGCCGTCGCCCGAAGAACTCCGCCCGCGCTGGGCGGCCTACGCCG
This sequence comes from Amycolatopsis magusensis, assembly GCF_017875555.1. Lineage (GTDB taxonomy): Bacteria > Actinomycetota > Actinomycetes > Mycobacteriales > Pseudonocardiaceae > Amycolatopsis > Amycolatopsis magusensis. The sequence goes on from NZ_JAGGMS010000001.1 coordinate 6,686,437, forward strand.
CGGTGATGGCCGCCATCGGCTACGGCGACGGCTGCCGGGCGGACGGCCGGGTGTGGCACTACGACGACGGCGGTGGCAACTGGTGCGACCTGGTCCTGTTCGAGGACGGCCGGGCCGTGCTGCAGGGGAACGACCACGAGTACTCCGACACCTACTTCCGGGACGCGGCGGAGTACTTCGGGGAAGACGAAACCGATCTGCTCGCCGACGCCCCCGCCTGGTGGGGCGAACACCTGCCCCCAGCAGGCGAATGGGTCGGCTTCGTCTACGGCTTCGAGGGTTCCTGGCGACGCGCTTCGTACGACCTGCAGGACGGCTTCGACTCGGTAGGCCTGCCCGCCCTGGACAACGCGAGCTTCCTGGACTCGGTCACCGAGTTCGTCAGCGGCCGTTCCGAAGGTGCCTTCACCCCACCGCAGGACGCCATCCTCGCCCTCGCCGCCGCAGGCCCGGACCTGACCACGGACCACCTGGCCGCCGTCTTCGGCCCCAGCACCACCGCCGACCTGGCCGCCGGAGCCGAAGCAGCACGCGCCTTCAAGCGCCGACCCGCTCCCCCAGCCCTCGTGCCAATGCTATGAGTGGGGCATTACTTGCATCGAATGCAAGTAATGCCCCACTCATAGCGTTCACGGCAGCACTCGCCGGCGGGGCGATGTCACGAATGTGGTCTGTGCGTGGGCCAGCGGCCATGGGGTGCCGTGGATTTCGCCCCAGCGCAGGGTGCAGGCCTGTCCCCGGATGGGCGTCGCCGGGCGGGAGGCCCAGCGGGTGAGGAATCGCAGGCCGCCCAGGTCCAGGGCGATCAGGTCGTAGGGGCCGTCAGCGAGGAAAGGTGCGGGCACGCCCCGGTGTACGCGCACCTCCGCCAGGAGCACCGCGGTACCCGACCATGGCGTTGCCACAAGCTTGTCACTGCCGCACGTTCGGCAGATTTCGCCGTCCGGCCAGCGCCATCGGCCGCAGTCCGTGCAGCGCGGGAACAGGATGTCGTCCCCCGAGCGGCGTGGGTAAGCGGGGCTCATCGCGCACCCGCCGAGAGCACGGCGGCGCCGATCGACTGCGGGCCGTCCTGGTCGACCATGCCGAGGCCGGTCACCAGCGCGGCCCTCGCGCCGGGCACCTGCGTCGGCCCGGCTTGCCCGCTCAGTTGCCGTGCCGCCTGGACCACGGGCAGATATCCTCCGGCGCCCCCGGCCTGACCGCAGCTCAACATGCCGCCACCGGTGTTCACCGGCAGGTTCCCGCCGATGTCCAGCGAGTGGGCGGCGAGGAAGCCCCGCAGGTCTCCCCGGGTGGCGAAACCGAGTTCTTCTAGCTGCACGGCCACCATGAGCGGAAAGTCGTCGTAGAACTCCAGCACGGAGAAGTCACCAGGCCCGCGACCGGCGACGTCATACAACGCTGACGCGTGCCGCGCCCAGCCGAAGTCGAGCTCCTGTGGACGGTTGCCGGCGTGCTCGGTGAATCCCGCGTCCACTCGCACCGCCTGCCGGGAGCCCAGCGCTTCGGCAGTGACCACGAAAGCCGCCGCACCCGAGCCCGGGAAGACGCAGTCCAGCAGGTGCAACGGCTCGACGATCGGGATCGAACCGAGGTAGTCCGCCACCGTGATCGGCTTGCGGAACAGCGCGCGTTCGTTGCGCGCGCCATTGCGCCGCTGCGCGACCGCGATCCGGCCGAAATCCTCCCCCGTGCTGCCCGTCACGGCCTGGTGTTCGCGCTGGAGCAACGCGAAGACAACAGTGGCCGCCGCCGCGCCGATCGGGGCGAGCGATTCGGCGAAACCGGTGGAGAAGCTCGCGTTCACCTCCGCCAAAGTGGCGGTGTCGGTGGTGTCGGCGGCCGCGCAGACGACCGCGGTCGCCTGACCGGACAGCACCGCGGCAGCGGCCTGCAGCAGCGCGTTGACCGCGCCCGGGCCACCGGGTTCCTGCGGCGCCAGCCAGTTCACCCGCAAGCCGTTGCGTGCGGCCAGATCGACGGCGTGGTCCGGCGCGAGGGTGAACCCGCCGACCGCCAGGCCGTCGATGTCCGCCGCGGTGAGCCCGGCGTGCCGCACGGCTCCGGAGATGGCGTCGGCCAGGAGTTCGCGCGTCGGGCGCTCGACCCGTTTGGTGACCGGCAGTTCGTGCCACCCGGCGATCACCGCGCCCCGGGTGTCGCGCACCGGTGTCATCCGCGCTCCCAGGTGTCCTCGGTGACGCCCTGTTCGCGGAGCACCTGCTTGGCGACCTTGCCATTGGCGGTGAGCGGGAACGCGTCCACCACCCGCAGATAACTCGGAAGTGCGTACGCGGGAAGGTGTTCCGACGCCGTGGCCAGCAGTGCCGCCGGGTCGAATTCGGCGCCGTCGGCGAGGTGCAGGCACACCAGCACCTCGTCTTCGCCGAGCGGGCTGGGCACCGCGATCGCCGCCGCGTCGGCCACCGCAGGATGCACGCGGAAGGCCGCCTCGATCTCGTAGCTGGAGATGTTCTCGCCGCGGCGGCGGATGGAATCCTTGAGGCGGTCGCGCCACCGGTAGTACCCCCGCGCGTCGCGCTCGACCAGGTCACCGGTGTGGAACCAGAGATTGCGGCGCGCTTCCAGCGTGGCCTCGGGATTGCCGAGGTAGCCGTCGGCGATCTGGAACGGCTGCCGCGGCCGGACGGCCAGCTCGCCGGTGGCCGGTCCGTCGAGGATGACGTCGCCGGGGCCGAGCAGGGCGACCTCGAAGTCGGGGTGCGGGATCCCGGCGACACCCGAGGTGCGCTCGCCCGGCGGAGTGTAGATCGGCACGCCGATTTCGGTCATGCCGAAGCCTTCGACCACGTGCACGCCGAAGAAGTCCTCGAACTCGCGCTTGATCGCCGGGGCGATCCCCGGGCCGAGGATGCGCCGCAGCCGCGAAGTCCGCGTGCGATCGAAGGTTTCCGGCCGCCGGTTCCACAGCATGGTGCTCATGGCGCCGAGGATGAAGGTGGTCGTCGCCTGAGCCTGTTCGAGCCGCGTCCAGAACGCCGACACCGAGAACCGCGGCCCGATCACCGCCCGGCCCCCGGCCGCGAAAGCCTGCAGCGGGGTGGTCAGCGCGTTGGTGTGGAACAACGGGAGTGCCGTGTACAGCACGTCGTCGGCGTCGAGCGCGAGTTGTTCACACCCGATGACCGACCACCACCAGAACTGGCCGTGCGGCATCACCACGCCCTTGGCCGGTCCCGTGGTGCCGGAGGTGAACAGGACCGCTGCGGTCGTCTCCGGACCGATGGCTTCGGCGGGGATGCCTTCCGGTGCGAGGGCGAATCTCGCCGCGTCCGCCCACACCTGCTGTCCCACACCGGAATCGCGCGGCCCGTCGAGGGCGGGGGTGTCGAAAACCAGCCGGGTGGCTGCGGGCGCCACGGCGGCGACCTGTGCCGCCGTCGAAGCGTCGACCAGCACGATCGCCGGATCGGCCAGCCGGAGCTGGTGACGCAGGGGATCGCCGCGGAGTTCGGGGTTGAGCGGCACCAGCACGCTGCCGTTCCAGGCCGACCCGTGGAACAGGTCGATCAGCTCCGCCCGGTTCGGGCTGACCACCACGACGCGATCCCCCGGCCCGGCGCCGTGCGCGCGAAGCGTGGCGGCGGTGCGCGCGGCCCGGTCGACGAGGTCGCGCGCGGTGAACCGCTGCTCCCCCACGGTCAGCGCGAGCTTGCCCCCGGCGGCGTCCGCGTTGCCGGTGAGGATGTGCTGGACCGTGCGGTGGCTCGCAGGCCACCGCCGCCAGGGGTGCCGTCCCGCGCTCATCGCATGAACAATCCGCCGTTGAGGTCCAGCGTCGCGCCGGTGACATAACCGCTGTCCGGGCCGACGAGGTAGGCGACCGCGGCCGCGATCTCCTGCGGCTGCCCGACCCGGCCCACCGGGATGCCCGCACCGAGCCGGGTGACTTCGTCGTCGTCCATGGCCGGGGTGCGCACGGCCGCCGGGGTGATGGCGTTGACCGTGACGCCGTCGCCCGCGAGTTCACGCGCGAAGATCTTGGTCAGCACCAGGATCCCCGCCTTCGACGCGGCGTAGTGGGCGCCGGCGACCAGTCCGCCCTGCTGCCCCGCGAACGACGAGACGTTCACGATGCGCCCCCACCCGCGGTCGCGCATCCCCGCCGCCGCCAGCCGGCTGAGCACGAAGTAGCTGCGCAGGTTGGTGTCGAGCACCGCGTCCCATTCGTCGACGGTGATCTCCCACAGCGACCGCTTGACCGTCACCCCCGCGTTGTTGACCAGCACATCCGGCTGCCCCCACACCTCGGTGACCCGGGCGAACGCCGCCTCGATCGAGTCCGCGTCGGCGACGTCCAGCCCGAAGGCCCGCGCGGTCTCCCCCGCCGGGTCGAGTTCCGCCGCGACCCGTTCCGCCTCCGGTGAGTTCAGGTCGCCGAGCGCGACCCGGAACCCGTCCTCGTGCAGCCGCCGCGCGATGGCGGCGCCCAGCCCCTGCGCGGCACCGGTGACCAGCGCGACGAGAGCGCCCATCCTCAGTCCTCCCCGAAGAACAGCGCGCGGCCCAGGCGGGTCTCGACCTTGTAGTAGCGCCACAGCTGGTACTCACCGGCCGGGGTCTCGCGGAACAGGTTCACGATGGCGCGGACCGTCTCGTAGTCGGGTGCTTCCAGCAGCAGGTAGCAGGTCCACGGGAACGAGGTGGTCGGGCCGATCTGGATCGTGTCGTCGTCGAACGTGCCGAGCACCTTGACGCCGAACCGGCCGGAGAGATCGGCGAACGCCGCCTTCGTCGCCTCGAACACGACCGCGCGTTCGGCCTGCTCGGCGGCGAAGAAGTGCTGGCTGACGCCGATGCAGATCAGGGCGCGCAACGGGGCTGGGGTCGGCTGGCTCATGCGTTCTCCTTCGATGCGGTGGCTTGCTCGCGCAGACTGCCATGTGCCGGTGCCAGCGTCAGCCCGAGGGAGCTGGCGGCGATGAGCTCGTGGGCCGCGAAGTCCGCGACCGGCATGAACAACCCCGCCTGCACATCGCGCCAGGTGCGCTCGAACGGCAGCGACCGGGCGTAGGCGGCACCGCCGACGACGTCGATCAGGCGGGTGAACACGGCGACGGCGTTCTTCGTGCAGACGTGCTTGACCAGCGCGCTCTGCGCGACGATCTCCTGCAGGTCCAGCTCCTCGTACATCTGCGGGGTGCCGAACTGCGCGGTGTGGCGGTAGAGCAGCGCCCTGGCCGACTCGATGAGGATCTCGGCGTCGGCGATGGCGTCCTGGGCGCGGGCGTCCTCGACCAGGCCCCGGCGGCGGACCTGCTGCTTGGCCCAGTCCAGCGCGCCGACGGCGATGCCCACGTAGACCGCGCCGAAAGCGGGCTGCGACCAGCCGAACACCGTCTCGGTCACCGTCGCGTCGAGGTGCCCGACCGGGAAGGAGTGCACCACGTTCTCGTCCGGCACGAACAACCCGGAGAACTCCAGGTCGTTGCTCTGCGTGGCGCGCATCCCGAGCATGTTCCAGGTCGGGTGGATGGCCACGTCCGGGTCCTTGAGCTCGATGCGCAGCAACAGCAGCGTCGGGCCCTTCTCGGGGTCCTCGTAGCGCGCGGTGGTGGACGCGTGCGTGGCGACGGCGGTGTTGGTGCCGAAGTTCTTGCGCCCGGTGATGCGGAAGCCGCCGTCGACGCGCTCGGCCTTGGTGCGTGCGTCGGACATCAGGTTCGGCGAGCCGAATTCGCTGGTCACGGCCGCCCAGATCAGGTTGCCTTCGGCCGCGTCGCGCAGCAGGCCTTCCAGTCGCGGGTTGCCGGTGCGCCGCCACACGCTCGACCACTGGCCCATCGGGGTGATGTGCATGTTGACCGCGAGCGCGGTGGCGCCGTCACCGGTCGCGAGCCGCTCCAGCACCGGGATGAGCTCGGCCTGGGTCGCGCCCAGCCCGCCCAGTTCCTCCGGGATCGACAGCTTCAGCAGGCCCGCGGCACGCAGGTCCTCGTAGTTGTCGAACGGGAAGGTGTTGTCGGCGTCGTGCGCGGCCGCGCGGTCGCGGAAGGTCTCCACCAGTGAGTCGGCCAGCGCGACGAAGCGCTTCTGCCGCTCGGTGAGCAACTGCTTCATGGGTGCTCCTTGCGGATCGGGGGGATTTCAGCGGACGAGCGGTTCCTGCCGCCCATAAGCGCGGTTGGCGTAGGTGAGCCCGTGTGCGTCGGTGGCGCGGACGTCCACCACGCGGCCGACGATGAGCAGGTGCGAGCCGGCGACCAGGAACTGCTCGGCGTGGCAGTCGAAGGCCGCGGCCGCCGTCGGCAGGACCGGGGAGCCGGTGCGCAACGACGTCCATTCGTCGCCGAACCGGTAGCGGGACGACGATCCGCCCTGCCCGGCGAAAGCCCGCGCGGCGTCGAGGTGCTCGACCGCGAGCACGTTCACGGCGAAGCACTGGTTGGTGCGCACGGCATCGGCGACGGGCGCCGCGCGGTACAGGCTGACCACCAGGGTGGGCGGATCCGCGCTGACCGACATCATCGCCGTCACGGTCTGCCCGAACCGGCCCGCGGTGCCTTCGGTGGTCACGATGGTCACCGCACCCGTGGTGCGCCCCATCCCGGCGATGAACCGGCGGCGCAGCTCGTCGCTGGCCGAGGGCGAGAGCGCCAGCCGGAGGGGCTCGGCGACCACGGTGCACTCCTTCGCTGCGGCGACGTCGGGCCCAGTTTCACGGCCGCCGCATCATTGATCAAATAGATTGAAGAGTTGAACATCATGAACCGAAGCGATTTACTCTGGTGGTGGGCACCCGAGTAGGCACGTCGTTCGCGCAACTGGAGTTCCTCGCCGCGGCGATCGAGGACGGCAACATGACCACCGCGGCCGCGCGGCTGCACACCACGCAGTCCAACCTGTCGGTGGCGCTCGCCAAACTCGAACGCCACCTCGGCGTGGAGTTGCTGGTGCGCCACCGATCCCGCGGCGTCGTCCCGACGGCGGCCGGGCTCGAAATCGCCGAGCGGGCCCGCGCCATCCTGCGGGCCGCGCGCGAACTCGAGGAGTGGAGCAGGACCGAGACCGAGGAGGTCACCGGCTCGGTGCGGCTCGGCTGCTTCGTCCCGCTGACCTCGTTCTACATCCCGGCGCTGCTGCGTGAACTCCAGGAGCGCGCGCCACGGCTGGAGGTCTCGATCGAAGAAGCGCCGATGGACGTGCTGCGCCAGCACGTGGCCGACGCCGAACTCGACCTGGCCCTGGTGTACGACCAGCGGTTGCCGGACCAGTTGGTGTTCCGGCACCTGGCGGACGTGAGCCCGTACGTCATCTTCGCTTCGGACAGCCCGTTCGCCCGGCGGGAGCGGGTCCACCTGCACGAGCTCACCGGTCAGACGATGGTGTCGTACGACCTGTCCTCCTTCACCACGACGCGCACGCGGCAGCTGTTCGAGCACCTCGGCCTGCCGGCTCCGCGCGAGCTGCCCGCGACCAGCATCGAGACGGTACGAGCGCTCGTGGCGGGCGGTGCCGGTTTCGCCATCCTCAACCAGCGTTGGGGCACCGACGTCACCGCCGACGGCTCAGCCGTGACGTCGGTCGAACTCGCGGACCACGTCGAGCCACTCGGCCTCGGCGTCATCACCCGGCAAGCGACCCGCAGCGCCAAGGTCCGCCTGCTCGGCGACCTACTGGCCACCCACGCCGCCCGCCGCCACCCGCCCACACCGTGACCGCCATGTCCACAAAGGACCCTCACCGCGCCTCCGGCCGAACCCCACGTTCCCGCAGCCGAACCCCACATTCGGACAGCCGAACCCCACACTCAGGAAGCCGAGTCCCACACTCAGGCTCCAAGCCGGCCACGGCGAATGCTATGAGTGGGGCATTCCCAGCATTCAACGCAAGTAATGCCCCACTCCTAGCATTCAGCTCTCGAATCGCTCGACCCGCCCGGCAGTAAAGTCTCGATCATGACCAGTGAAGCCCCGGCCGGTCCGTTGTGCACCCGCGATTCCGTCGTCGCCGATCTGCGGGCGTCGGGCGTGCGGGCCGGGCGCACGCTGCTGGTGCACGCCTCGCTGAGTTCGCTCGGCTGGGTGGCGGGCGGCGCGGTGGCCGTGGTGGAAGCGCTACTCGAGGTGCTCGGCCCGGACGGCACGCTCGTGGTGCCGACGATGACCGGCGAGAACTCCGATCCCGCGCACTGGTCCGCGCCCCCGGTGCCCCGCGACTGGTGGGCCCCGATCCGGGAAGCCATGCCCGCCTACGATCCGCGCGTCACGCCGTCGCGGTTCATGGGCGCGATCGCGGAAACGGTCCGGACCTGGCCGGGAACGCTGCGCAGCGCCCATCCGCAGACCTCGTTCGCCGCGCTCGGGCCACGGGCGGCGGAGATCACCGACGGCCACGCGATCGACTCCCGGCTGGGCGAGCGGAGTCCGCTCGCGCGCCTCGAAGCCGTCGGCGCGGAGGTGCTGCTCCTCGGCGCGCCGTTCGCCAACTGCTCGTGCTTCCACCTCGCCGAGTACCGCGTTCCCGGACCGTCCGAAGAGGTCTCTTTCGCCGCTGAAACCGAAGCGGGGCGCCAATGGATCACCCTGCGCGAAACCCGGATCGACAGCGACGACTTCGACGCACTGGGCACCGACTTCGAACGAGAACATCCCGAACTCGTGCGCCAGGGCACGGTCGGCGCGAGCCGCACCCGCCTCTTCCCCTTGGCGGCCGCCGTCTCCTACGCCGAGGGATGGCTGCGCCGCCACCGCACGGCGTGAGCCCGCGCCCGCGGGCAGTACCGTGGTCCGATACGGACGGAAGGGACCGCGGCGTGGGCGAGCAGATGCAGATCGGCGAGGTGGCGGAACGCACCCAGCTGTCCCTGCGCACGATCCGCTACTACGAAGAGGTCGGCCTGGTGGTGCCCAGCGCCCGCAGCCAGGGCGGTTTCCGCCTCTACACCGAGCCCGACATCGCCCGGCTGGACCTGATCAAGCGCATGAAACCGCTGGGCTTCCAGCTGGAGGAAATGCGGGAGGTGCTGGCCATCCTCGACCCGCAGCCCGCCGACCAGCCGATCGACGACCCGGCCGCGCGGCTGGCCCGCTACAGCGCGAACGCCGAGCAGGCCTGCGAGGACCTGCGGGCCAAACTGCGGATCGCCGAAGAGTTCGCCGCGCTGCTGCGCACCCACGTCGTCGCCTGAACACGTGATCGTGACCCGGGACTCACTTGCCGGACGCGGTGTCGGCGGGCGCCGAACTCTGCCCTAACGTAAGGGAAGAGTTGCGAACCTCCGCGCCCCTTCCGGCGCCCGAGCACGACAGGTAACCCGAGTGCCTTCCTCTTCCACCGCACCGCGTCCGCGGGTGCGGCTGACCAGGCCGTCCTGGTTGTCCCCGCGGGTCGCGCGCACCGAGATCCTCGCCGGGCTCGTGGTCGCGCTGGCCCTGATCCCCGAGGCGATCTCGTTCTCCATCATCGCCGGGGTCGACCCCAGCATCGGCCTGTTCGCCTCGTTCACCATGGCGGTGGTGATCGCCGTGGTCGGCGGCCGCCCGGCGATGATCTCCGCGGCGACCGGGGCGATCGCGCTCGTGGTGGCGCCGCTGGCCCGTGAGCACGGACTGGGTTACCTGCTGGCCACGGTCATCCTCGGCGGCCTGATCCAGGTGGTGCTCGGCGCGCTGGGCATCGCCAAGCTGATGCGGTTCGTGCCCCGCAGCGTCATGGTCGGCTTCGTCAACGCGCTGGCCATCCTGATCTTCCTGGCCCAGGTGCCCGAGCTGATCGACGTGCCGTGGCCGGTCTACCCGCTCTTCGCCGGTGGCCTGGTGCTCATGGTGCTGTTCCCCAAGCTCACCAAGGCGGTTCCCGCGCCGCTGGTGTCCATCGTCGCGCTCACCGCGCTGACCGTCGCCGCCGGGATCGCGGTCCCGACCGTGGGTGACAAGGGGGTGCTGCCGGACTCGCTGCCGGTCCCCGGGATCCCCGACGTGCCGTTCACCCTCGGCACGCTGACGCTGATCGCGCCGTACGCGTTCGCCTTCGCCCTGGTCGGGCTGATGGAGTCGCTGATGACCGCGAAGCTGGTCGACGACATCACCGACACCCACTCCAGCAAGACCCGCGAATCCATCGGCCAGGGCGTCGCGAACATCGTCACCGGCTTCTTCGGCGGGATGGGCGGGTGCGCGATGATCGGCCAGACGATGATCAACGTCAAGACCGCCGGCGCCCGCACCCGCCTGTCGACCTTCCTCGCCGGTGCCTTCCTGATGGTGCTGTGCATCGTGTTCGGGCCGGTCGTCTCCGACATCCCGATGGCGGCGCTGGTCGCGGTGATGGTGCTGGTCGCGTTCGGCACCTTCGACTGGCATTCCGTCGCCCCGGCCACGCTGCGGCGGATGCCCGCCGGGGAGATCACCGTCATGGTGGTGACCGTGGGCGTGGTGGTGGCCACGGACAACCTGGCCATCGGCGTGGTCGCCGGCTCGCTCACCGCGCTGGTCATCTTCGCCCGGCGGGTGGCCCACCTGGTCGGCGTCACCTCGGCGGTGGACCCGGACGGCGGGCAGGTCGTCTACGCGGTCACCGGTGAGCTGTTCTTCGCCTCCAGCAACGACCTGGTCGGCCGGTTCGACTACGCCGGTGACCCGGACCAGGTCGTCATCGACCTGACCGACGCCCGGATCTGGGACGCCTCGACGGTCGCCGCGCTGGACGCGGTCATCGGCAAGTACGCGGCGCGGGGGAAGGAAGTCGAACTCGTCGGGCTGGACGGCCACAGCGCGACCATGCACGACCGCCTGTCCGGCAACCTCACCCCGCACTGAGGGTCTCCGCCCAATGGCCGCAGCGCTTGGGCCATTCGCCCACGCCGCCGCCGGGCACGGCCGCTGCGGCGGCCCATGGGACGCTCGGGTGGAACGGGAACCAGGACGGAGGCGCACCATGTCGGACCCAGTGAGCGCAGTGGCCAGAGACCTGGCCGAGATCGGCAGACTGGTCGACGACGACGATCTCGACACCGCGCTCTCCCGCTACATCGATCGGGTGGTCACCACCGTGCCGGGCTGCGACCACGCGGCCATCACCGTGCGCACCGAGCACGGTCCGCAGCCCGTGGCCACCAACCTGCCCGCCGCGGTCACGGAGAACAGCCACCGCCCCACCGTCGCCGTCGGCCCGATCGGCGAGGTCCTGGCCCACCGCGAACCGCGCTACCTGGGCGACACCCGCGTCGACGAACGCTGGCCCGCCTACTCGGCGCTACTCCGCCGAGCAGGACTGCGCAGCTGTCTCGCCCTGCCCCTGCCCGCGAACCGCACGCGCAGCGCCGCCTTCAGCCTGTACTCCCGCACCCCGGCCCAGTTCGACTCGGCGAGCCACGACCTCATCCTGCTGTTCACCCTGCACGCCGGGAGCACCTTCGACAACGTCAGCACGTACCACCACTGCCGTTCGCTGGTCACCCACCTGGAAGCCGCGCTGGACAACCGCACCACCATCGGGCGGGCCCAGGGCCTGCTCATGCGCCACCACGACACCAGCACCGACGACGCCTTCGACCACCTGCGCACCATTTCGCAGCGGCACAACACCAAGCTGCGCGACATCGCCACCCAACTGGTCACCGCGCAGGACAACGGGAAGTTCGCCTCGGTCCTGTCCACCCTCACCAGCGCCCCCACCAGCCCCTCCCCCTCCTGAGCCACTGTCACGAATGTGGCTTTCGAGACATCCAACGTCCCGAAAGCCACATTCGTGACACCCCCGCACCCCACCGGCACCCACCCCGCGCCATCCCCACCAAGCGCCCGGCCTCGAATCGACCCGGCATCATCGCGCCACCAACTGGCCCCTAGAAGCGACCCGGCGCCAGCCACCGACCCGGTGCCCAGCCACCAAAGAACGCCAGCATCCCCACCGAACCGGCGCCCGGCACCAAAAGCCCCCAGCACCATCCCCACCTCTCCCATCCCGATACAAAGCCAAAACACGGCGGGGATTACTTTGTCAAGGCACGCTTCCCAGCCTTGACAAAGTAATCCCCGCCGTAGTCACACTGAAAAACCGGGATGGCAAGAGCAGCCCATCAGTCCAACCCCACCGGCTGCGGAGCCTCCACCCCCTCCCCCAATTCCTCGAACTCCACAATTCCATCCAGATCCTGCCCCATAGCGATATTCGTCACCCGCTCCAGGATGATCTCCACCACCACAGGCACCCGATGCTCAGCCATCAACTTCGCCGCTTCCTCGAAGGCATCCGCGATGAGCTCCGGCTCGTGCACCCGGATGGCCTTGCATCCCAAGCCTTCCGCGACCTTCACGTGGTCCACCCCGTACCCGCCCAGCTCCGGCGAGTTGATGTTGTCGAAGGCGAGGTCCACGTGATAATCCATGTCGAACGCGCGCTGCGCCTGGCGGATCAATCCCAGATAGGAATTGTTCACCAGCACGTGGATGTAGGGCAGGTTGAACTGCGCCCCCACCGCCAGTTCCTCGATCATGAACTGGAAGTCGTAATCCCCGGACAGGGCGACCACGGTGGCGTCCGGTTCGGCGACGCACACGCCGAGCGTGGCGGGCACCGTCCACCCCAGCGGCCCGGCCTGCCCGCAGTTGATCCAGTGCCGCGGGTGGTAGACGCGCAGGAACTGTCCACCGGCGATCTGCGAGAGCCCGATCGTCGACACATACCGCACGTCGCGCCCGAACACGGCGTTCATTTCGCGGTACACCCGCTGCGGTTTGATCGGCACGTCACCGAAGTCGTTGCGGCGGTGCAGGGTGCGCTTGCGGTCACCGCAGGCACCGACCCAGTCGGCCCACGACGGCAGGGTTCCGGCCGCTCGGCGCTCACGTGCCACTGCCACGAGTTGCCGCAGAGCCGCCTTGGCGTCCGACACCACACCGTAGTCCGGCGCGAACACGCGCCCGATCTGCGTCGGCTCGATGTCCACGTGCACGAACCGCCGCCCGGCGGTGTAGGTGTCCAGACCACCGGTGTGCCGGTTGGCCCAGCGATTCCCGATGCCCAGCACGAAATCCGAGGCCAGCATGGTCGCGTTGCCGTAGCGGTGCGCCGTCTGGAGTCCGGCCATGCCCGCCATCAGGCGGTGGTCGTCCGGGATCGAGCCCCAGCCCATCAGCGTCGGGATCACCGGCACGTCGAGCAGTTCGGCCAGTTCGACCAGTTCCTCGCAGGCGTCGGCGTTGATGATCCCGCCGCCCGCGACGATCAGCGGGCGCTCCGCGGTGACCAGCAGGTCCAGGATCTTCTCGGCCTGTGCCCGCGTGGCGACCGGTTTGTGCACCGGCAGCGGCTCGTAGGTGTCGATGTCGAACTCGATCTCGGCGAGCTGGACGTCGAGCGGCAGGTCGACCAGCACCGGGCCCGGCCGCCCGGACCGCATCAGGTGGAACGCCTGCTGGAAGGTGCCGGGCACCTGCGCGGGCTCGAGCACCGTGGTGGCCGCCTTGGTGACCGTCGCGGCGATCGAGGCGATGTCGACCGCCTGGAAGTCCTCCTTGTGCAGTTTGGCCACCGGCGCCTGGCCGGTGATGCACAGGATCGGCGTGGAATCGGCCCACGCCGAGTACAGCCCGGTGATCATGTCGGTGCCCGCGGGCCCGGACGTCCCGACGCAGATGCCGATGTTGCCCGCCCGCGCCCGGGTGTAGCCCTCGGCCATGTGCGCCGCGCCTTCGACGTGGCGCGCCAGCACGTGCCGGATCCCGCCGTGGTCGCGCATCGCGGAGTAGAACGGGTTGATGGCCGCACCGGGCAGGCCGAACGCCTGGGTGGCGCCCTCCCGCTCCAGGATCAGGACGGCGGCGTCGACGGCTCGCATGCGTGCCATGGCGTCTCTCCTCTTGGGACGGACGGGATCACTTGAGGCCGGACAGTTCTTCGACGAGCAACCGCAGCGCCGAGTGGTCGAGCGAGCCGTGGCCGCGGGCACGCAGGGCGCCCATCAGCTGGGCCACCACCGCGCCGAGCGGGATGGCCACCCCGGCTTCACGCGCGGCCGAGGTCACGATGCCGAGGTCCTTGTGGTGCAGGTCGACCCGGAAACCCGGGGTGTAGTCGCCGGCGATCATCCCGGCGGCCTTGCGGTCGAGGATCCGGTTGCCCGCCAGCCCACCGGCCAGCACCTCGACCGCCGCCTCGGCGTCGACCCCGTGCGCGTCGAGGAAGACCAGCGCCTCCGCGACCAATTGGATGGTGCCCGCCACGATCAGCTGGTTGGCGGCCTTGACGGTCTGGCCCGAACCGGCAGGTCCCACGTGGACGATGGTCGAGCCGACCGCGTCGAGCACGGGCCGCGCGGCCTCGACGTCCTCCGCGGTGCCGCCGACCATGATCGACAGGCTGCCTTCGACGGCTCCCGCCTCCCCGCCGGACACCGGTGCGTCGACCATCCGGATCCCGCGTTCGGTGGCGGCCCCGTTGAGCCGGGCCGCGACGTCGGGTCGGATGGTGCTCGCGTCGATCCACAGGGCGCCAGGACGGGCGTTCGCGAGGAGGTCCCCGGCCACGCCTTCCACATCCGGCGAGTCGGGCAGCATGGTAAGCACCACGTCGGCGCCGGTCACCGCCTCGGCCACGCTCCCGGCGCCACGGCCACCCTGCGCGACGAGCGCGTCGACCTTCTCCCTGCTCCGGTTGTAACCGATCACGTCGTGCCCGGCCCTGACCAGGTTGGCGGCCATCGGGCCGCCCATGATGCCGAGGCCGATCACCGCGACCGTGCGCTGCTCGCTCATGCCTCTCCTTCCAGACCTTTGTGGACAGTCAGCGCCGCAACCAGGCGAACGGGTCGCCGTCGGCCTTGTACTCCAGGCCGACGAGCCCCGCATAGCCCGCGGCTTCGAGCGCGCCGAGCCAGTCGTCCAGCGGCAGTTCACCGGTGCCCGGCGCGCCACGGCCCGGCGCGTCCGCGATCTGCACGTGACCGATCCGCTGGGCGTGCGCGGAGATCACCGCCGGGACGTCGTCGCCGTTGACCGCCAAGTGGTAGAAATCCGCGAGCAGCAGCACGTTGTCGGCGGCGACCTGGTCGATCACCTCGACGGCGTCGCCCGCGGTTTTGAGCGGGTACGCGTCGATCCCGCTCACCGGTTCGACCACGATCCGGCCGCCGATGGCACCGACCACCTTCGCCGCGTGCACGAGGTTCGCCACGGCGAGCTCGTCCTGGAGTTCCGGCGCCGCCCCGTCGACCCGGTTGCCGTACAGGGCGTTGAACGTGCGGCAGCCGAGCCGCTCGCCGATCCCGGCCACCACGTCGAGGTTGTCCCGCAGCTCTTTTTCCCGGCCAGGCCACGAAACGAGACCACGATCCCCGGCGGGCATGTCCCCGGCGGCGAGGTTCAGGCCGGTGAGCCGCACCCCGGCGTCCTCGATCGCCTTGACGAAGGCCTCGACCTCGGCGTCCGCCGGGACCGCCTCGGCGAACGGCCACCAGAACTCGACCGCGTCGAACCCGGCGGACCTGGCCGCCGCCGGACGTTCCAGCAGGGGCAGCTCGGTGAGCAGGATCGAGCAGTTCACGGTGTAGGACAACCCGTGCTTCATCGGTACATCCCCTTCAGCCGAGACCTCGGACGGCAACGAGAAACAACGCTTGATTTCGCATGGTGGAATACTTATACTGCCTAGCGAAATAGTAGCCGCCGCTTCAGCGCACGTCGAGGCCCTCGGCGGAATCTCCTGCGCGCGGACCAGCGCGCCGGCCGAGGGAAGTACCGTCGTCGATCAGGCCGCGTCAGCCACCATCGCCCTGGTCATCGGCCGAGTCCGCGGACGGCCGCCAGATCGGCAGCAGGGAGGTCGCGGCCCCGGTCGTGACGCCCGCACCGACCCCGGCCCAGGCGAGCGGACCGAGCGGGGTGCACCCGAAGAACTGGCTGACCCCAGGCGTTTGCACGATCGCGGCCAGCGCCAGCGCCGAACCGACCGCGGTGCCGACCACCAGTGGACTGCGCCGCCGCCCGCGCAGGGTCTGCACCAGCTGGGTGCCGACCAGCCCGCACAGCGCCATGGTGCTGGTGCGCCGCACGGAACCCGGGGTGAACCGGCCGATCAGCCACGCCGTCGTCGCCCCGACCCCGGTGGTCACGCCGCGGGCGGTGATGTCGCTCGACAGCCGCTCACCGAGACCGGCCGGACCGTCGCCGCCGGTGCCGTTCTCGTCCGGGCGGGTGACCGCCACCGCCATCGCCGGGAACAGGTCGGTCAGCAGGTTGACCAGCAGCAGTTGCCGGGTCCCCAACGGTGAGTCTCCGGAAAGCAGCGTGCCCAGCACCGCAAAGCCGATCTCCCCGGCGTTTCCGCCGACCAGGATGACCACCGCGTCGGAAACGCTGCGCCACAGCGCGCGGCCTTCCGCCACCGCCTCCAGCAGGACGGTCAGGTCCTCGTCGGTCAACGCGATGTCCGCCGCGGTGCGCGCGGCGGTCGAGGACCGGGCTCGCACGCCGATGCCGACATCCGCTGCCCGGATGGCCGCCGCGTCGTTCGCGCCGTCGCCGACCATCGCGGTCACCCGCCCCGCCTCGCGCAGCGCCTCGACGACCTGGAGCTTCTGTTCCGGCGCGACCCGGGCGATCACCCCGGCGTCGGCCAGCAGCCGCGCGCGGCCGTCGCGGTCGAGTTCGGCGAGTTCGTGCCCGGTGATGACCGGGGTGTCGGCGGGCCAGCCGAGCGACGTCGCGATGGCGAGCGCGGTGTCGGGGTGGTCGCCGGTGAGCATCACCGGGGCGACCCCGGCCGAGCGGAGCCCGCTGACCAGCGGCTCGGCGGTGGCCCGCAGGCTGTCGGCCAGCCCGACGAAACCGAGGAACTCCAGATCCGACAGCACGCTGTCATCGTCGAGCACGTTCGCGGCCTCTTCCCCGACCTTCCGCGCCGCCACCGCCAGCACACGCAATCCCTTGTGTGCCAACGCTTCCCCGGCCTTGGCCAGTTCTTCCGACCCGGCGCACGCGGGCAGGACGACCTCCGGGGCGCCCTTGACGACCAGCGTCGTTTCGCCGGCCCGGTCCCGGCCGACCGCGGCCGAGAAGCCGCGGTTCGCCTCGAACGGCTGTCCGTCCACTTCGGACCAGCCGGGATCCGGGCCTGCCGAGTCCAGCACGGCGTGGTCGGTGGCGTGCACCCGGACGTGCGGATCGTCGAGCGAGCCGGGGCACGCCCTGGCCGCGGCCCGCAGCACCGGATCGTCTTCGCCGGGTTCCCGCCGTTCGCCGTCGGGCCCGGTCGTGGCGACCACCCGCAGCTTGTTCTCGGTCAGCGTGCCGGTCTTGTCGAAGCAGACGACATCCAGGCGCCCCAACGCTTCCAGCGCCCGCGGCGCACGCACGAGGATGCCCCGGTCGGACAACCGCCTGGCCGCCGCCCGTTGCGCCACCGTGGCGACCAGCGGCAGGCCCTCGGGCACCGCGGCGACCGCGATCGCCACCCCACCGGCGAGCGCGCGGCGCATCGGGCGGCCGCGGATCGCGGACAACCCGGTGACCAGGGCACCGCCGAGCATCGTCAGCGGCAGGGCGCGACGGGTGAGGTCCTGCAGCCGGGCCTGGATGCCGACCGCGGCCGCGGTCCGGGTGGCCAGCTCGACCGCCCGCCCGGCTACCGTTTCGGCGTCGACGGCCACGACCACGGCCGTGCATTCGCCGGTGACCACCGTGGTACCGGCGAAAACCAGGCAGCTGCGCTCGGCCAGCGGCGCCCCCGGCACCGGGTCGAGCTGCTTCGCGACCGGCAGCGACTCCCCGGTCAGCGCCGATTCGTCGACCTCGAGATCGGCGGCGGTGAGCAGGCGCGCGTCGGCGGGGACGACGTCGCCGACCCGCAGTTCGATCCGGTCGCCGGGTTTCAGCGCCCGCGCGTCGACCACGCCGTCGCCGACCTTGCGCGCCCGCTGCCGCTCCCCCTCCTGCAACTTGGCCAGCGCGCGGTGGCCGCGGAACTGCTGGGTGCCACCCACCACGGCGTTGAGTCCCATCGCCGCGCCCACCAGCAGCGCGTCCACCGGCGAGCCGACCACGGCGGAGGCCGCCGCACCCAGCGCCAGCACCGGGGTCAGCGGATCGTTCAGCTCGGCGACGACATCCGTGGCCCATCCCGTCCCGAAACGCACCGGGGCCGCCGCCGGATGCCGGGCCGCCGCTTCGGCCACCGAACGCACCCGGCGGACGGTCAGGTCCCACGGTGTCGGTGTGCCCGTGCGGGCGGAAAGCCGCTGGACCACCTCGTCGGCGGTGAGTTCGTGCCAGGCCACCCGGGCCCGTCCGGCGGGCAGCCGGGCCGCGGCCACCCGCAGCGCGGTCAGCCAGCCCATCGTCATCCCGGTCAGCCCGCCGAGGGTGACCGGATCCAGGCGCCCGCGACCACCTCGGCGGCGGCGGGACATCAGCAGCAGCCCGCCGATCAGGGCACCCGCGGTGGCCACCCGGGTCGCGCGCCTGCTGTTCGCCCGGGCGGCGGCCGCCATCCGCAGCACCCGCCACACACCGGGCAGACCGCGGGGGACGATCAGGTCCGCGCCCCACAGCACCGGGGCGTCCCGGTCGGCGAGCGCGACGCAGAGGTCGCCGGCGAGCAGCCCCACCACGTCCTCGGAACTCGGCACGCAGCGCGGGGCCGGACGGCCGGCGGTGAGCACGACCCGGCCCTCGTCCTGCAACCGCGTCACCAGGTCCGCGAACGTCTCACCGGCGCCGGTCGTCACGACGTCGTCCGCGAGTGTGGCGAACTCACCCAGCCGTTCGCGGGCGTCGCGGCCCGCGATGACCACCCGCGCCTCGGCCCGCCGTGCCGCGTCCAGCACGGCTTCGGCGTGCGGGTCCAGCCCGTCTTCCCCGTGCAGCGCGTCGACCTGCAGCACCACGGTGTCCACGGTGTCCAGTGCCTTGAGCCGGTCCGGGTCGCGGACGAGCACCCCTTCACGGGCGAACGCGGTACCCATCGCCGTGTGGAAGGCGGTGTCGGCGTACCGGGCGGGCATCGGGGACGCCGCGAGCATCGCCTGCGCGGCCTCCCGGACGTTGCGGCGCACCACCAGATCGACCAGGGCCGCCAGCAACCCGCCGCCGACCGCGTTCTGCGCGTAGTCCTCCATGGGCGCCCGGACCCGCCGCGGCGGTGGCGTCACGCCGAGGCTGGGCCGTTCCGGGGAGCAGAACTCGTCGTGCACGGCGTCGAACGCGGCGAGGCGGGCGATCGCCTCGGCGAGTTGTCCCGTGCGCAGGAGCGCGTCCAAGGCCAGCTCGACCGGGTCCTGGCTCAGGCCCCGCACCGCCGCGGACACCCCGGACCTCGTCAGTTCCGCCGTGTACCAGCCGAATCGTTCATCCAGCGCCGCGCGGACGGCCGGGTGTTCCCTGGCCGCGGACACCGCCGCCCGCAATCCTTCGTGCACCCGGCCGGTGCGCACCGCACGCGACCCCACCGACACGGCCAGCCCGGCGATGTCCATCCCCAGCGCCAAGGCCGCCGTCCGCACGCCGTAGGTGTCGCCGGGATGCGCCGGGGCGCAGTCTCCCGGCTCGGCCGGGACCAGTTCGTGGCGCTCGCAGTGTTCGTGGATCCAGTCGAGAACGCTGCCGTGGCCGGTGTCCTCGACGAGGTAGATGACCACGCTGCCCAGCCCGCCGTCCCAGTATGCCGCGACTACGTCCTCGTGCTCGGCGACCTCGTCGGCGAAGGCGTGCCCGTCGGGACCGGTGGCGTGCTCGCTCGGCCGCAGCGGCACGTGCAGGCGCCGTCCCGCACGCCACACCGCCGTGCGCGGACCCGCGGCGTTGCGCACGACGCGCGCCGTCCGCACGGTGGTGCGGGTGGTCATCCCGGCCACCTCGGTGGCGGTCCCGGTCGCGCCCGCCGTCAGCTCGCCGACCAGCGGGCGGATCGCGCCGACGGCCTTCTTCGCCTGCCGCGTCACCAGGATCGGCCCGGTCAGCGCGAGGATCATCCCGGTCTTCGATACCCCCAGCAAACCCTTGAGCACGCCCACCTCCACCAGCCGACCAGGACAGGCTGCGGCGTTCCCCAGCGGGTTGGGCGCCAAACGAGCGCACCCCGACCGGGTGAACAACTGCTTCGAAGCCACGCTGAATAGGACGTTATACGCCTGACAGGCTCACCGCGACTAAGCTGGGCGGGGTGACGGACGAGCAACTGATCGTCGAATTCGCGCTGACGCGCTTGGACTACCCCGACCTCGACCTCGAAGAAATCGCCGCTCTCCTGGTTCGCCGGCTGGGCGAAGAGCAGATGCTGGACTTCGCCGGCCACACCCTCGCCGCACGCGGCGAGTTGCGTGGGGCCGTGTTCCCGTCCGCGGTCGAGCACGTGCTGCGTGTCGTCCTGACGCTGCGCGGGCCGGCCGACTAGGTCGCTGGGTGCCGCAGCGAACTGTCGAGTGTTCGCAGCAGTTCACCGACCCGGCCGCGCCCGCTCGGAGCGTTCGGGTATCGCATGAGGACGGTGACCACGATCGGATTGGCCAGGTTTTGGGCTTTGACGAGGTGGTCGGCGCCGGAGTCGTCGCCCGAGTCGAGTTCGAAGGCTCGCGCGGCGTGGGCGGCGGAGCCGAGGATGTGCACGACCTGGGTCGCTTTCGCCAGTGGGTGCAGGAAAGCGGCGCTGGCCGCGGCGAGGGCCGCTCGTGCGGCTTCGCTCGCCGCGGCCTGGCCCGCGTCGCGTGTTTCCTGATACGCCCGTTGCGCCGCCCATGCGCTGTCGCGGATCGACTTGGTTCGCTTCGCCCCCTCCGCGAAAGCCCGCGCGGCGTCGATAGCGGTGCGTGGGCGGTCGTCCTCCGGACGTGCCCGTTCGAAAATCGCCAGCGCGGGCGCCGCGCAGGCCACGGCATAGCCGGTGACTTCACGCAGTTCGGCCAGGCTGAGTTCGATGGTCGCGGTCATACCGGTCGACCGTATCGTTGAAAGCCCGGTTGGCACTTCGCACGCGGAAGCGTCAGGTCAGCGCGGGAGAACCTTCAACTGATCCGGCCGGGCGGAAAAAAGATCTCCCCCGCTGTCGGTTGCGGGCCGTCCCGTTCGTCGAGTCGGTATGGGCGACGAACTGAGGACGGGCACGATGGACAGCCAGACCACACGGGCCGGACGGCGGGAATGGACCGGGCTGGCCGTGCTGGCACTGCCGACGCTGCTCCTGTCACTGGACATGAGCGTGCTGCACCTCGCGGTGCCGTACCTGGCCGCCGATCTGCACCCCAGCGGCAGCGAACTGCTGTGGATCATCGACATCTACGGCTTCCTGATCGCCGGGTTCCTGGTCACCATGGGCACGCTCGGCGACCGGATCGGCAGGCGGAAGCTGCTGATGATCGGCGGGGCCGCGTTCGGCCTGGCGTCGATCGGCGCGGCCTTCGCCACCAGCCCCGAGATGCTCATCGCGGCACGCGCGGGGCTCGGCGTCGCCGGTGCCACGCTGATGCCCTCCACGCTGGCCCTGATCAGCAACATGTTCTCCGACCCCCGGCAACGCGGGACGGCGATCGCGGTGTGGATGAGCTGTTTCATGGGTGGCATGGTCATCGGCCCGGTGGTCGGCGGGGTGCTGCTGGAGCTCGCGCACTGGGGCACGGTGTTCCTGATGGCCGTCCCGGTCATGGTGCTGCTGCTCGTCACCGCGCCGAAGCTGCTGCCGGAGTACCGCGACGAGCAGGCCGGACGGCTGGACCTGCTCAGCGTCGCGCTGTGGCTCGGCGCGGTGCTGCCGATCGTCTTCGCGCTGAAGGAACTGGCCAACGACGGCCCGGAGCCGCGCAACCTCGCCGCGCTGGCCGCCGGGGTCGCGGTCGGCGTGCTGTTCGTGCGGCGGCAGCGGGTGCTGGAGCACCCCATGCTGGACCTGACTCTGTTCCACGACCGCAAGTTCAGCGCGGCGCTGAGCATCGTGCTGGTCGGCGCGCTCACCATGGGCGGGGTGTTCCTGCTGGTCAACCAGTACCTGCAGCTGGTCGAAGGGCTTTCGGCGGTCCAGGCGGGTTTCGCGCTCCTGCCGCAGGCCGGTGCGGTGGTCGCCGGGTCGCTGCTCGCGCCGAAGCTCGCCCGGCGGTTCCGGCCGGAGTTCGTGCTCGGCTTCGGCATGCTGGTCGCCGCCTGCGGGATCCTGCTGTTCACCCGGGTCGGCGTGGACAACGGGCTCCCGCTGGTGGTGCTCGGCATGGCGGTGGCGGCGTTCGGGATGGGCCCGCAGGGCGTGCTGTGCACGGAGATGGTGATCAGCTCGGTGCCGCCCAGGAAGGCGGGCGTGGCGTCGGCCATGTCGGAGACCACCGCGGAATTCGGCATCGCCATGGGGATCGCGGTCTTCGGCAGCATCGGCACGGCCGTCTACCGCTCCGGCACCGACTTCCCCGCGGGCACCCCCGCCGAAGCGGGCGAGAGCCTCGCCGGTGCGGTCGCGCTCGGCCAGGAGTCGCTGCTGGCCGGGGCCCGGGAGGCGTTCACCAGCGGCGTGCACCTGGTCGCCGCGATCAGCGCGGTCATCGTGGTGGCGTTCGCCGTGGTCGGCATGACCGCCCTGCGCCGCCGGCCGCAGCCGGACCGCGAACTGGTCAATTCCTAGTCTCTTCCTCCATCGCCCGCGCGAAGGCGCTGGCGGCGGCCGAGCGGTCTTCTTCGGTGACCAGCACAGTTTCCCGTCGCTGCAAGGGCGCCTTCGGCCTGGTGCCGAACATGTTCCGCGCCGTGGCACACTCCCCCGCCGCGCTGACGAGCATGTGGGCCCAGTTCGGCGCGGTGGCCGACCGCAACTGCTGCGACTACTGCCTTTCCGCGCACACCCTGCTCGGCAAGAAGGCCGGCGCCACCGCGGGCGAGATGGCCGGCGCCCAGAGCGGCCGGTCGGACGACCCGCGCACCGACGCCGTGCTCAAGCTGGCGACGCTGAACGTGTTCACCAACTACCTCAACGTGGCCCTCGACGTGCCGGTGGACTTCGAGCGCGTGCCGCTGACCCGCTGAGCACCCGGCCCGCCGGTCCTCACGATCGGCGGGCCCGGCCAGCCGTCCGGTCGTCACACAACAGGCACCGCACGGTTAAGCTCGGTTACCCTCGGTGTTGACCGATGTCATCGAGGTACAGGAGCGATCGTGAGTCTCGCGGTGCGATGGAAGCACACCCCGGCCAAGCTCGTCGTCACCGTGGAAGGCGAGATCGACACCAGAACCGTGGCGAGACTCAAGGAATCGGTGACCGCCGCGAGAGAGGCCGGGGAGGACCTCGACCTGGTCGTCGACCTGACGAAGGTCACCTTCCTGAACTCGGCCGGCCTGGCCGCGCTGGTGGAGATCGCCAGCCAGTGCCACCGCGACGGCCAGCAGCTCCGGCTGGTGTGCACCACGCGGGTGGTGCTCAACCCGATCCGCCTCACCGGACTCGACCGGGTCTTCACCATCGTGGACGCGCCCTGAGCCTTCCCTGAGTTTTCACTGAAGTCCCGGGAACTCCGGCCGCCTCCCGGCCGACAGTTCCAGGGACAGGTGTGCCCGGGGGCGTGGCCGGAAACGGGTGGATGTTGGCTCACCGGCCACTCCTCCGGCGGCCGGGCCTCGGTGAGGATCTACAGGCGTGACTCGAGTGGATGTGCTGGTCTTCGACGGCGTCGACGACCTGGACGTGGTGGCGCCCTACGAGGTGCTCGACCTGGCGAAGCGGATGGGCGCCGGGATCTCGGCCGCGGTGGTGGCCCTCGACGGTGACGGGGTGACCACCCAGGGCGGCCTGCGGCTGGGCACCACGGCGAAGTGGGCCCCGGACGGCGCCACCGTGCTGCTGGTCCCCGGCGGCGGGTACGCGGCCAAGGACGGCGCCGGGGTGCACGCCGAACTGCGGTCCGGGGCGCTCCCGGAGGCACTGCGGGCGGCGATACGGCCGGACCAGGTGTTCGCGTCGGTGTGCACGGGCGCGTTCCTGCTCGCCGCGGCCGGTCTGGTCAGCGGACGGCCGTGCACCACGCATCACCGGGCCGCGGCCGATCTGGAGCGCGCGGGCGGGCGGTACCGCGCCGAGCGCGTGGTCGACGACGGCGACCTGGTCACCTCGGGCGGCATCACCTCCGGCCTCGATCTGGGCCTGCACCTGGTGGAGCGATTCGCGGGCGCCGAGTACGCCACCTCGGTGGCGAAGGCGCTCGAATACGAACGGCGTACGGCGTGAAGCGGGCGATCGCACTGGCCCTCGTCCTGCTGAGCGCCGCAAGTTGCGCGACCGCGCCCGCGACGGCACCGACCGGGGCGAGCACCGTCCAGGACTGCCAAGGCAAGGACGTCACGATCCCCGAACCCCCGCGCCGGGTGGTCGCGCTGGATGGCTGGGCGGCGCAGTCGCTGGTGCGGCTCGGGCTCGGCGACCGCGTCGTCGGCGTGGGCTTCACCGGCCCGCTCACCGCCGAAAGCGAGCCGTTCCGCGGCGAACTGGCGAA
Source organism: Amycolatopsis magusensis (assembly GCF_017875555.1). Taxonomy (GTDB): domain Bacteria; phylum Actinomycetota; class Actinomycetes; order Mycobacteriales; family Pseudonocardiaceae; genus Amycolatopsis; species Amycolatopsis magusensis. The sequence goes on from NZ_JAGGMS010000001.1 coordinate 6,710,855, forward strand.
GATCCCGGTGCTGGCGGCCAAGAGCATCCCGGTCACCGAGGTCGTCGCGGCCCAGAGCCCCGACGCCGTGGTCACCGCGTTCTCCAGCTTCGGCGGCGCGCCCGGCACGGCCAAGGACGCCGACCTCGCCACCATGGGCGCGGTGGGCATCGCGGCCTGTCAGCCCCAGCAGGCGGGCGACCTTTCGGTGACCTACGACTTCCTCACCAAGCTCGGCCGCGTGTTCGGCGTGCCCGAGCGGGCGGAGCGGCTCATCGGCGAACTGCGGGCGCGCGAAACCGCGGTGGCGAACCGGACCGCCGCCGCGCCGAAGCCGCGGGTGCTGGCGCTGGCCGACAACCCGGTGGCCGGGCAGCCGGTCAAATCGCTCGGCGGCGGCACCATCGGCAACGCGCTGATCCGCCTGGGCGGCGGCACGAACATCTTCGCCGACGTGACCGCCATGCACGCCGACGTGTCGCCGGAGAAGGTGGTCGAGGCCGATCCCGAGGTGATCTGGGTGGTCAGCGACTTCAGCTTCGCCAGTACCACCGGGCCCGAACTGGTGGCGCAGGTCAAGGCCAACCCGCTGCTGGCCACCACCACCGCGGCGGAACAAGGCCGGATCCTGAGCAGCTCGCAGTACCTGGTCGGCTTCCCGACCCCGCTCAACCTCGACGGCCTGGAACAGCTCGCGGCCGGACTGCACCCGGTGGCGAAGTGACCGTCACCGCGACCCGCCCCCGCGGCTACCCGGCGGTGCTCGGCGCACTGGGCGTGGCGCTGGTGTGCAGCGTGCTCGTCGCGACCGGCATCGGGCCGGTCAGCGTGCCCGCCGGGGAGGTGCTAGGCATCCTGGCGCACCGGCTCTCCGGTGGCACCGGTGGCGCGGGCACCGCCGAGGTGGTCATCTGGCAGTTCCGCTTCCCGCGGGTGCTGCTGGCCGTGGTGGTCGGCGCCGGGCTCGCCCTCGCCGGTGCCGTGGTGCAGAGCGTGGTGCGCAACCCGGTGGCCGATCCGCACCTGCTCGGGCTGTCCTCGGGGGCTTCGGTCGGCGCGGTGCTGGTGCTCACCTCCGGCGCCACGCTGCTCGGCACGCTGACCGTGCCGGTGATGGCGTTCGCCGGAGCGACCGCGGCGATGGTGCTCGTCCTGGCGCTGGCCCGCCAGCGGGGCAGGCTGCAGCCGCTGCGCCTGGTGCTGGTCGGCGTGGCCTGCGCGCACCTGTTCAGCGGGGTCACCTCGTTCCTGCTGGCCAGCACGAACGACGCCGCGGCCCAGCAGCAGATCATCTTCTGGCTGCTCGGCGGGCTTTCCGGTACGCAGTGGCAGGCGCTGCCGGTGCCCGCGCTGGTGGTGGCCGCGACCACCGTCGTGCTGCTGGCGCGGGCGCGGCGGCTCAACGTGCTGGTCCTCGGCGACGACGCCTGCGCCGCGCTCGGCGTGCCCGCCCCGCGCCTGCGGTGGCAACTGCTCATGCTGACCACGCTGCTCACCGGCACGGTGGTGGCGGTCTCCGGCGGCATCGGGTTCGTCGGGCTGATCATCGGGCACCTGGCCCGGATGGTCGTCGGGGCCGACCACCGCCGGGCGCTGCCCATCGCGGCCATCCTCGGCGCGGTCTTCCTGGTCTGGTCCGACGTGCTGGCCCGGCTGGTGATCGCGCCGGCCGAACTGCCGATCGGCGTGGTCACCGCGTTCCTGGGGGTGCCGTTGTTCCTGCTGGTGATGCGCGGACGCGGGCAGCGGCTGGAGGGAGTGGCATGAGCCTGGTGCTCACCGGCGTCGGCCTCTCGCTCGGCGCGGCACGCGTGCTCGACGACGTGTCGCTCGCCGTGGCCGAAGGCTCGTTCACCGCGTTGCTCGGTCCCAACGGCAGCGGCAAGTCGAGCCTGCTGCGGACCGTTTTCCGGGCCCAACGGCCGGATCGCGGCCGGATCCTGCTCGACGGGGACGACGTGTGGCGCCTTTCGGCGGCCGAAGCCGCCCGCCGCACCGGTGTGCTGTTGCAGGAACAGCACGCCGGCTTCGAGTTCACCGTCGCCGAGACGGTGGCACAGGGCCGGACCCCGCACCTGAAGCCGTTCGACCGCTTCGGCCGGGCAGATCAGGCCATTGTGGACGAAGTGCTGGACCGCACCGGGCTGCGGTCGTTCGCGCACCGGCGGCTGGCCGAGCTGTCCGGCGGGGAACGGCAGCGGGTGCTGCTGGCCAGGGCGCTGGCGCAGCGGCCGAAGCTGCTCGTGCTCGACGAGCCGACCAACCACCTCGACATCCGGCACCAGCTGGAGTTCCTGGAACTGGTGCGCGGGCTGGGGGTCACCGTGCTGGCCGCGCTGCACGGCCTGGAGATCGCCGCCACCTACGCCGACGCGGTGGTCGTGCTGCACGGCGGCCGGGTCGCCGCGGCCGGGACCCCGGCCGGGACGCTGACCGAGCCCACCCTGCGCGGGGTGTTCGGCGTGGAGTCCACAGTGGACACGGATCCGGTGACCGGCCGGCCGCGGTTCGCGCTGCGCCCGGCTTGCGTGTGCCCGCGGCTGGCGTGTCACTGGAGTTGCGCGCGGCGGTCCGTCGATGCCGGTTGATCCCCACCGGGTGGCGGTGCTGGCGCCCGACGGCGTGGTCGGGTTCGACCTGTCCATCCCGTGCCAGGTCTTCGGCACCGTGCGGCTGGCCGACGGCTCGCACCCGTACCGCGTGCTGGTGTGCGGGTCGCGCCGGACCGTGTCGGCCACCGCCGGGGGCATGACCTACTTCGACATCAAGGTGCCGCATCCGCTCAGCGCCGCCGAAGACGCCGGGACCGTGCTGGTCCCCGGCCTCTCCGCGCCCTACCGCGTGCCCGGCGAACTGCTGGACACCGTGCGGGCGGCGGCCGAGCGCGGCGCCAGGGTGGTCTCGATCTGCACCGGGGCGCTGGTGCTCGCCGCCGCCGGGCTGCTGAACGGCCGCCGCGTCACCACGCACTGGGCCACCGCCGCCGAACTGGCCTCGCGCTACCCGGACGTCACCGTGGACGCCAGGGCGTTGTTCATCGGCGACGGCCGCATCTTCACCTCGGCCGGGGTCGCCGCCGGGCTGGACCTGTGCCTGCACCTGGTGTCCCGCGACTTCGGCGCCGCGGTGGCCGCCACCGCCTCACGGGTGGTCGTGATGGCGCCCATCCGCGAAGGCGGGCAGGCCCAGTTCATCCCCGGCAGCGAACCCCCGGCGGACAACGGTTCCCTGGCCGCGACACTGGCCTGGATGCAGGAGAACGCGGGTGAACCGCTCACCCTGGCGGGGATCGCGCAGCACGCCGCGCTCAGCGTCCGGACGCTGACCCGGCGGTTCCAGGAGCAGATCGGGATGAGCCCGTCGCGCTGGCTGCGGCTGCAGCGCCTGCACCTCGCGCGACGGCTGCTCGAGACCACGGACCTGCCGATCCCGCAGGTCGCCGAACGCAGCGGGTACGGCTCGGCCAACGCGCTGCGGGCGCACTTCGCGCAGGACCTGGCGACCACCCCGCAGCGGTACCGGCACGCCTTCCGCCCGGCGGCTCAGCGCGGCTGAACGCCACCACCGAGCGAGGTGAGCAGCGTGGTGATCACCGACTCCACGCGGGCCCGGACCTCGGCTTCGGGAGCGCCGGTGAGGGTGACGCGCTGGAGCACCCCGACGAGCGCGAGCGCCAGCGCGGCGGGGTCGGCGGCCGCGGCGAGCCTGCCGAGCCGCCGTTCTTCGGTCAGGTAAGCGGCGACCGCCTTCTCGACGGCGTCGAGCCCGGCCGTCCGGTCACCGAGGACCGCGCGGACGAGACCGGGCAACCGCGGCCGGGACGCGATGAGCCGGGTCAGCGTCAGCAGGGTCGTGGGCGGGGTGGAGAGCAGGGCGTCGCCGAGGTTCGCGGTGACGCTGCCGGTGCCCGCCCGTTCGGGCAGCGTGGCCGCGGCGGCGGAGATCAGGAAGCTGCGGTCGACGGCGTAGGCGGCCAGGAAGTCGTCGAAGTCGGTGAAGTGCGCGTACAGCAGGCCGGTCGCCACCCCGGCCTCGCCGGTGATCGCCCGGCCGCTGAGCTTCCCGGGGCCGTCGCGGACCACCACCTGCTCGACCGCGGCGAACAGTTGCTGCCGGACCTCGGGAATCGCGACACCTCGGGGCACGCGCCGAGTCTACCGCCGGGGGTTGCGCCGAGAATGAGCAAGTGCTCATACTGAGTTTGAGCACTTGCTCATTCTGGGTCGACGGGCGGGAGAACAGTGGTGGGAAACGGGCGAGTGGTGGTCGCCGGCGCGGGGATCGCCGGGCTGGCGGCGGCGTTGCGGCTGCACCGGGCGGGCCGGGACGTGCTCGTGGTGGAGCGGGCGCCGGGGCGCCGCAGCAGCGGGTACATGGTGAACCTGCTCGGCGTCGGCTACGACGCGGCGGAGGAACTCGGGCTGCTGCCTGCCCTGGCGGCCCGCGACCTGGGGGCGTTCACCTCGATCCTGGTCAAGGCCGACGGACGCGAGAAGTTCACCGTTCCGGCGGCGGTCGCGCAGGCGGCGGTGGGGCCGCGGATGCTCACGGTGTTCCGCGGTGACCTGGAGTCGGTGCTGTACGAGGAGGTCCGTTCGGCTGTCGAAATCCGGTTCGGCACCACGGTCCGGGAGTTCACCCAGGACGCCGACGAGGTGCGGATCTCGCTCAGCGACGGCACTTCCGAGCGCGCCGACCTGCTCGTCGGCGCGGACGGGCTGCATTCCGGCGTCCGCGGCCTCCTCTTCGGCACGGATTCCCGGGTGGACCTGCGGCACATGGTCGGAGCCTTCCCGCTCGACCGGGTCCCGGCGGACGTGCCGGAGGGCGCGGGCACCACGTTCATCGGCGTGGGGCGGACGGCGGCGGTGATCAACCTGGGCCCGGACCGGTCGTCGGCCTTCTTCACCTACCGCACCGGCGACCCGGAGGCCGAACTCGCGCTGGGACCGGCGGCCGCGCTTTCGCGGGCGTTCGGCGATCTGGGTGGCGGCGTGCCGGACGCCCTCCGGCAGCTCGAAGCCGCCCCGGCGGGCGCCTACTTCGATTCCGTGTGCCAGGTGGTGCAGGAGGAGTGGAGCCGCGGCCGGGTCGTGCTGCTGGGCGATTCGGCCTGGTGCGTCACGTTGTTCGCCGGCTACGGCGCCGCGCTCGCCCTCGCGGGCGCCGACCGCCTCGGGTCCTTTTTGGACCAGCACGCCGACGTCCCGACGGCACTGGCCGGGTGGGAAGCGAGCCTGCGACCGGAGGTCAGCAAGCGGCAGGCGCTGGCACGCAAGGGGATCAGCCAGTTCGCGCCGTCCGGCAAGGCGGAGATCTGGGGACGTGAGGTGATGATGCGGGCCATCCGGCTGCCCGGGGTCAGCGGCCTGATCCGGCGGTCGATCGAGCGCGCGAACCGCTGAGGGCGGCGGTGGCCAGCGCGGCGAGCACGAACACCACGGCCTCATACGCCATCGCGTGCCCCATGGCCCCGGCGGTGTAGACCGCGCCCGCGATGGCCACGCCGAGCGTGCCGCCGAGTTGCTGCGCGGTGGGCAGCAGGCCCGACACGGAACTGGCCACTTCGACCGGGACCCGGCTCAGCACCAGGGAGAAGCTCGACGCGGTGAACAGGCCGAACGCGAACCCACCCGCGCCCAGCACCACCCACAGCAGCGGCGCCGGAGCCGCCATGGCCGGCACGACGAGGAGCGATACCGCGGCGAGCCCACCGGAGGCGGCCGCGAGCGCCCCGGCGCCGTACCGGCGTGCCGCGGCTTCGGCCACCCCGCTGCCCAGCAGGGCACCCACCGCGTACGGCGCGATCGTCAGCGCGGTCTGCAGTGGACTTCGGTGCAGCACCCCTTGCAGTTGCAGGGAAAGCAGCAGGGTGAACGACGGGATCCCGGCGTTGAACACCAGCACCGCGCCGATCCCCCACCGCGTGGTCCGCGCCGCGAGCGCCGCCGGGTGCACCAGCGGGTACCGCACCCGCCGCTGCACCGCGGCGAACGCGGTCAGCAGCACCACCGCGGCGGCCAGGCTGAGCCAGGTCCACACCGGCCGGCCCGCGTCCTGCCCGAGGGTCAGCGGCAGCACGAGCAGGACGAGCCCGGCCAGCGACAACACCGTCCCGGCCGGGTCGCCCCGGCTCGTGCCCACCGGCCGGGCCGCCCGCGGCAGCACCCGGAAGAGGACCAGCGCGGCGACACCGACCGGCACGGGCAGCGCCAGTGCCACCCGCCAGCCGAGCCCGAACGGGTTGAGGTGCAACAGAATCCCGCTGAAAAGCGGCCCGGCGAGCGAGGCGATGGCCATCGTCGCCCCGTACCGGCCCAGCACCCGCGCCCGCCGGTGCTCCGGCACAGTGGTCTGGATGAGGGAAAGGATCTGCGGGGCCACCAGCGCGCTGCCGAGGCCCTGTACGAGCCGGGCGACGACCAGCGTCGCGGGGCCGGGTGCCACCGCGCAGGCCAGGGACGCCAGCGTGAACACGGCGGTCCCGATGACGAACAGCCTGCGGTAGCCGAAGCGGTCACCGAGCCGGGCCGCGGTGATCAGCGCGCAGGCGTAGGTCAGGGTGTACCCGGCCAGTGCGAGCTGCGCGGCCCCCGGCCCGGCGCCGAGGTCGTGGCGGATGCTGGGGACCGCCAGTTGCATGACAGTCACGCTCATCAGCTGGACGAAGGTGCCGGAGAGCAGCACCAGCAGCGCGGCGGTCCTCATACCTTCGCGATCCCGGCGAGGACCCCGGCGAGTTGCTTCGGCCGCGTGAGGAACGGGGAATGCCCGCCGGGCAGGGAAAACACCGTGCACGGCGAGTCCGGCGCCGCACGATCCGCTTCGGCGATCATCAAGTCCTGGGTGGCGGGCGGCAGCGCGAGGTCGCCGGTCAGCCGGATGTAGCTGCGCGGCACCCGGCCCCAGCGCCGCGCGGTGAGCCGGTACTCCCCCGTCAGCGACGCCAGCGGCTCGTCCGGGTGCAGGGAGAGACGCCAGCCCGGCCGGTCGGCGGGCCAGTCGTTCAGGAACGCCCGCCGGATCGTCGCCACCTCCTCCGGGTCCGGCGACAGCGGGTTGATCCGGAAGGCGCCGATGGCCTCGGGATCACCGTTTCGCGGCACTTGCACGGCGTCGGCGTTCTCCTCAGCCGCGACGTACTCGACGAACCGCGGCCGTCCTCCCGGCACGAAAGCCGACAGGTAGACGAGGTGGTCGACGAGGTCCGGATGCCGCTCGGCCGCGGCCGAAGCCGGACCGCCGCCCGCGCTGTGCGCGACGAGCACCACCCGGGCGGACCGGCGGCGCACCTCGGCGAGGTCGGCCACCAGTGCGTCGACGAGCTGCTCCGCCGTCAGCTGCGCGACGCCGGACGGCTCGGTCGCCAAACCGGGCTGCCCCGGCCGCAGGTAACCCGACGGCACCGGTGCGGTGAGGCCGTGACCGGGCAGGTCGACGGCGACGCTGGGCACGCCGTGCGCCGCCAGCGCCCGCTGGGTGGCCGCCCAGTGGAGCGAGGAATGCCAAGCCCCGTGGACGAAAACGGTAGTGGTCTGGTTCATGGGCGGGCCTTTCGGTAGCGGGTCGGGGCCCAGCCCACTACCCGGAAAGCCCGCTATCCACGTCCATAGCTGAAGCAGCGCCGCGCCATATCTTTCACGTATGGTCGGCGCCATGGAAGCGCGTCACCTCCGCTACGCCCTCGCCCTGGCCGACCACCAGCACTTCGGCCGGGCCGCGGCGTCACTGGGCATCGCGCAGCCGCCGCTGTCCGCCCAGATCGCCGCGGTCGAACGCGAGATCGGCGAGCGCCTGTTCGACCGCACCTCGCGTGGCGTGTTCCCGACCGCGGCGGGCACGGCGTTCCTCGCCAGGGCAAGGAAAGCGCTGGACGAGATGGGGGCCGCCGTGGTCGAAGCGGGCCGCGCGGCCCGCGGTGAGACCGGCCTGCTCCGGATGGGATTCATCGGCTCGGCGCTGCTCGCCCCACTGCCCGGCGTGCTCGGCCGGTTCCGCAAGTCACGGCCGGACGTCCGGCTCGATCTGCGTGAAATGGGCAGCCCGGATTCCGCCGCGGCACTGGTCGCCGGGGAACTCGACGTCGCGGTCGGCCGCGGCAACCCGCGGGGTGCGGGCGCGGAGGACCTGGTCACCGTCCCGATCGGCGCCGATCACCTGGTGGCCGTCGTCGCCGCGGCGCACCCGTTCGCAGGCCTGCCGGAGATCGGCCTCGAACAGCTGGCGGCCGAGCACCTGATCATGTCCGCGCCCGCGCAGGAACCCGCGGTGGCCTCCCACCTGCGAACCCTGTTCGGCGCCTCGGCACTCGACGCCGCGACGACCTCCCGGGATGTGCACACCATCATCGGCCTCGCCGCGTGCGACGCGGGCGTCGGCCTCGGCCCGGCGCGCATGCGCCTGATCACCCGCGACGACGTCTGGTTCTGCGACGTCACCCCGCGCTTCCGCCTGCCGGACCTGCAACTGTCCTTCCGCGCGGCCGACCGGTCCCCGGTACTGGCCGCCTTCCTGGACGTCGTGCGCGCCAACTGCCCGGAAGTAGGCTCACGCCTCGACGACGTTCTCACCCGGCGGCAGCCCACCGTTGCCGGGCGAACTCAGGCAGGACGCGGCCGGGGAGACCCAGTCCCGGCCTAGAATGCCGCCAGCGGATCACAGCGAGATGGGGGAAGCACCGGTGGAGCACGAGGCGGAGTTCGACCATTCGGCCTACCTGCCGGTCGAGGTGGCCGGGCAGCAAGTTTACCTGGAAGCGCGCCCGGTCGGTGACGACGAGGAAGAGGTCGCCTCCCGCGCGTTCGCCTTTCCCGAGTTCACCGCCTCGCTGACCGCACTGACGCAGTCGGTCACCGACGCCGTGCTCGACGGCTTCGAGCGGGCCAAGCCCAGCAAGCTGACCATGGAGTTCGGGTGCGAGGTCGGGGTCGAGAGCGGGAAACTCACCGCGATCCTGGTGAAGGGCACCGGGAAGGCCAATATCAAGGTCACCATGGAGTGGAGCCCGCCGAGCTAACGCAGGCGCCGCAACGACTTCTCCGCCCGGCGCCGAGCCGCTTTCGACATGCGGTCGTCCTCGGCCAGTGCCTCGAGTGCGGCTCGCCCCTTGGCGGAATCGAGCTGGGCCATCGACTCCGCGGCGGTCACGCGTTCCTCGGGTTCCAGCTTCCGGTTCTGCGATTGCGCCTGGTAGTTCTTCATTTGCTGGCGGCGGCTCGGCTTCGGCTCCTGCCGTGCGATGGACTTCTCGATCTTGGCTCGTTGGGCCGGTGTCAATCTCTGCAACGCGCGTTGACGAAGATCGCTGGAAACATGCCGATTCTTGATGAAGTCTTCGTACAATTCCAGCGCCTCGACCGGGCGCAGGGAGTGCAGTTTCGCCAGCGCATCGAGCCGGAGTGCCCCGGCCCCGTGCTGCGCGACGGAGCTGATAAGGCTGACGCCCAGCGCTTTGTCGAACCCAAGAATTCTTTCCCCCAGCCGTAGGCGGAGGGCCGCGTCCAACCCCGGGGTGTTGCCGAGCACATTCAGTGCGGCGCGACCCTGTTCGCTGTCGTGTTCGTAGAGTTGCTCTGCTGCGACGACCCGAGAAGAAAAGTCCACCAGCTGGTTTTCAGCCAATTCCCGCAACAACGGACCGCCGCGGGCGAAGTCTTCTTCCGCCACAATGCCGGCCGCCTCCAGCCGCACTTTGGTCTCCACCTTCGCCCGCGCCAGGCGCTCCAGCGCCGCGAGCCCTTCGGCGGGCACGAAGTCCAGTGCGGTGGACGCCGCGTGCAATCGCACCACGCCTTCGGCCTGTTCCTCATCGGCGAGCCGAGCCAGGGTGCGCGCCGTACCGGCCGGGTCGATCGGCCCGGTGATCTCGGCGAGATCGAGGCGCTGCTCCCCCACCGTGGGATCCGCGGTCAGCTGCATCCGCACTTCGTGCCCGTGCTGAGGGCTCACCTCGGCCAGCTTCGCTGTCGCCTCCAGCCGTTTCTGCACCGCCACCGTGCGATCGAAGGCGATCCGCACCAGCGACTCGAGGCCATGGAGCTGTCCCCAGCCCGCCAGCTTTCCGGCGGCCGCGATCCGGATGCTGGCCTCGATGGCAGGATCCAGGGCCAGTTCGGACAGGAACGGGAAACTCGCCCCGGCCGCGCAGTCCTCCATCGCCACCGCCGCTGCCAGCCGGTCAGCCTGCGATGCCCGCTGGTCACGCACCAGAACGGTCAGTGCGGACAGCCCGCGAGCGGTGTCGAGGGTGGCGAGTGAGCGCGCGGCGGTCAGTCGCACACTCCCCTTCGACCTGGTGGACGCCGCCCTGCTCAGCAATCCGAGTCCCCGGTCCTCATCGAGGTCGGCCACGGCTCGTGCGACCTCCAGACCGAGGTCGGTGCCGGCCAGCTCTTCGGCAAGGCGCACCAGCGACCGCACTCCCCGTGCGGCGTCGGCATCGACCAGCGCCCGCGCGGCGAGCAGGCGGTCGGCGCCGGACAGCCGTGGATCGCCGCTGATCTCCTCCAGGACCGACAATCCGGTCTCGGGACGCAGGCCGAGCAGGAAGGTGCTCGCCCGCAACCGGCGCTGGAACGTCGCTCTCGAGGTCGCCAGTGTGCGGAGGACTTCGGCGGCGTGGGGCTCGTCGATGTTGCGCAGCGCCTCGCAGGCGGCCCGCCATTCGGCGTGGGTGATGCTTTCGTCACCGATCTGCGTCACCAGCACCTGCCGCAGTTGCCGGCGTACCTTGTCGGTCAACCGCACCCCTTGGCGCTCCAACTCCAGCACGAAGCCGAGGTTCGCCCGGCGGTTCCGGCGCTTGAGCATCCGCAGCAGCACGCGGTCGATGTCGACGCCGTCGCGGAGGAGCCGGGCAGCCAGGAACAGGTGGATCTCCAGCTCCGGTGACAGCCAATCATCGCGGGGTTGCAGTTGTCTCACCGGCGAGGGCTGGTCCTCGGCGAGGTGGCCGGCCGCGAGGTACTCCTCCATCGTCTGGTGGATGAAGCTGAACCCGGCCGGCTTCTCGACCAGCAGGCCGCAACTGCGCAGTACCTCGCGCAGCACGTTCGTCCATTCGTCGACCGGCACGCTTTCCGGTCGGTGCACGCCCCGATCGGCGAACACCGCGGCGGCCCGTTCCGGCAGCGGGCCGGTCACTCGGTGCAGGAGGTTGTCGTGCGCGAGCTTGGCCAGTACCGCGTGCAAGTGGTCCAGCAGGTCCTCGGTGGTGCTTTCGGCTTTGCGTGTGCCGCGCCCGATCCACTGGCTCACCAGCTCGTGGACCCCGACGACGCCACGACGGCGGGCCAGCAGGGCGACGAACCGGTCGTACAGCTCCGCGCGGCTGACCGGGACATCCTGGTCCGGATCCCGCGCGTGCAGTACGCACATCATCGTCGCGGTCAGCGGCACCTTGGCCAGCTCCGCGAGTTTCGATCGGTGGATGCGATCGACGAAGCGCGCCGCCGCGGTTCCCGGGTCCTCGACGCCGAGTTCGGTGAACCAGGCCTCGGTAAACGCGCGGAACTGGGCCGAGTCGAACGGACTGATCTCGAAATACGGGTAACGGCCGTTGCTCGAACCCCGCTGCGCATCGGTCGCCGACAGCGGCCGCGAGGTCACCAGGATGCGGTGCCCGCTCACGCGGTGCCGGTCGACCCGGTTCAGGGTCATCGACCGCTCTTGCAGGTTCAGCACCTCGTCCACGCCGTCCACCAGCAGCAGCCAGGGGACCCCCGGCATGGGCGGACGGCTGAAGAGCGCCGCCAGCGTGGCGTGGTCGAGATCCAGGTCCAGCATGCCGGTGACCCCGCGAGCGAGCTGGTCCGGCAAGCCACCTGCCGCCTGCAGCGCCGTCGCGGGCACCGGGACCGGGACGAACGCACCCCGCTCCCCGGACAGCCAGCGGTTCGCCTCGACCGCGGTCAGATGCCGGACCAGGCTCGACTTCCCCGCACCCGGATCGCCGGTAACCTGCACGTCGAGTCGATCCCGCACCAGGTCATCGGCGAAGGCGAGCTGGCCGGTACCGTCTCCGGCGTGCTGGCGGAGGTAGACCTTGGACAGCGGCGGGGTCGCGTCGAGCACGGCGGCATACGGGTGCTCGTCACCGGCCACGGCCGCCGCACGCAGGTAGCGGCGCATCAACGGCCCCGGATAGGCCACACCGAGCGCGGCTAACTGCCCGTCGTCAAGCAGATCGAGCCAGGGCACCGAGAGCACACGCAGGAATGGGTAGCATTCGAAGATGGTGCTCGCCGGTACCAGGCGGGCGGTCTCGCCGTGCCTGCTGTCCCGCCGCTGCACCACGCCGCACACCGCACCGGTCCGCCAGTTGAGCGCCGGCCCGCCGCTGTTGCCCGGTCTGACCCGCCCTCGCGCGGTCCTCAGCAGGACCGTGCCGTCATCGCGTTCCGAGTAGCCTTCGAGCTCGAGCAACGCCGAATCCCCGGAACGGTAGTGATCGTCCGGATAGCCATAGGTCAAGAGCTGATCCCCGGGTTCAGCGGGTTCACCCAGCTGAACCGGCGCAGAACTGCGCTCGTCCAGCGAGCGCAGCAGCACAAGACCGCCCGTGCCGGGAAAATACGTGTCCGGCAGCACCTCGAACCGGTGCCCGCTCGGCGCGGTCACCGGGCCCGCCGGGTCGTTCAGCACATGAGCGCTGGTCAGAACCAGGTCCGTGGTCACGAAGAACCCGGTGCCCGCCTTTTTCCCGGAAACCAGTGGCACCGTGGCAGCCCGCAGCGCCTCTTCCAGCGGAGTCCGACTGCCGTGCATGCGCCCCTCATCAGGAAGACCGGTCACCTGGCCGGACCATCATGTCAGAGCATTGCCGGTAACGCCCCCGCTGATCACGATTTCGAGGGCCGAACTCAGTCCACAGTGGACAATCACTACCAGCGCAGGCGGGCCCAGGTGGTGTGGACCGGGCCGGTGGCGCGGACGCCCCAGACACCGGCGAGGCGTTCCAGCAGCCATCGGCCGACCCATGCCTCTTCGTCGGGGCGGGAAGCCGTGGAGGCGGCATCGGTGAGGTAGTCCACCTCGATCGACAGCTGGCCCTGGTCGTTTTCGCGGGTGAGCCACACACCGCGCAGCCCGCTGCCCGCGCGGAGCACGTCGGTGACCAGTTCGTCGGCCAGCAGCACGGCGTCCACCACCACCGCTTCCCGGCAACCCCGCATCACGTCACGCACCGCTTCGCGAACCCGCCCGACGGCCTCCCGGCCGCGTCGCGACCCAGTGCCACCAGCCACGCTGAACGCGCACAAACGCATAGCCACGGCCCTCCCAATCGCCTCAACGCAACCTCGATCGGACTACCCCGTGCGGCCACCGGCAAACCGCACTTGGCTTGAGCCCTCCCTGCGGCGAGTGCTGGAGGACGGACTAAGCCGCCCGGGCGCGGTGATCCACCGAATTCAGGCGCCGATGCCGGGCTGGTCACGCAACTGCCTGCGCGAGGTGATCCCGAGCTTGCGGAAGATGTTGCGCAGGTGCGCGTCCACCGTGCGCGGGCTGAGGAACAGCCTGGCCGCGACTTCGCCGGAGGTGGCGCCGGTGGCGACCAGCCGGGCGACGTGTGTTTCCTGCATGGTGAGCCGGTCGTGGCTGGGCCCGGACCGGCGGCGCGCGGTTTCGCCGGTGGCCTTCAGCTCGTCGGCCGCGCGCTGGGCGAAGGCTTCGACGCCCGCAGTGGACAGCAGGTCGTGAGCGAGGCGCAGCTGCGTGCGGCTGTCGCGCCTGCGGCCCGCGCGGCGCAGCCACTCGCCGTACAGCAACCGCGCCCGCGCCAGGTAGGGCGACAGCGGGCTGTGCTCGAGGTGCTCGATGGCTTCGCGGTAGTGCTCTTCGACGCCGGTGACCAGCCCGCGCGAGTAGGCGGCGACGCCGAGGCCGGTCGGCGTGCCGCCGGCTTCGGCTCGTTCGGCGAGGGAGCCGAGTGCGGTGACGGCGGTTTCCCTTTCACCGCAACGGATCGCGGCTTCCACCAGTTCCGGCAGGGCGGCCCCGGCGAGGAAGAGGTCACCGTCGTCCACCCCGCGGCGGGCGGCGGCCAGTGCGGCGGGGTAGTCGGCCAGGCCGTTGTGCAGGACCGCCGAAGCCCAGTGGACGTTGGCGAGCAACTGCCCGGCCCCGCTCCTGGACGCCGTGGCCGTGGCCGTGGCGAACTCCTGGCGCGCCTCGTCCCGGCGGCCGCGCATCGCGGCGAAGTGCAGCCGGGGGTAGAGCATCGGCGGCCCGCCGATCGCGTCGGCGATGGCCTCCTCCTCCGCGATCGCCGCCATCGCCCGGCCCAGCTCCCCCGCCATCGACGCGCCGGACGCGGCCAGTGCCAGGCCGAGGCGCAGGGTGAGCGGTGAGCCGGTCTCCCGGCCGTCCTTCAGCAGCCGCTCGGTGATGGCCAGGGGCAGGTCCGGATCCCAGAGCTCCCCCGCGATCATCACCGCGAACCCGGGCCGCTGTATCCACAGTGGACTGTCGCCGTGGGACAGGGCCTGGCGCAGTGCGGGTGCCGCCGCGCGGTGACCCTGGGTTTCGAGCAGTACCAACGCGTCCAGCACGTCCACGCCGGAGCTGGGCGGCGCGGTTCGCAGCGCGGCCAGCACCTTGTCCAGCACTCCGCTCGCGCGCCCGACGACGTGGGCCATCTCGAGCGCGTCCAGGTAGTACCCGCGGGCCGCGGCCGGGTCGGCGCCGGCCAGCCGCCGTGCGGCACGCAGCATGAACTCCGGGCCGCTGCCGTCGTTGTGCCGGACGAAGGCGATCTGCCCGCGCAACAGGTCGGCTTCGGCCTGCCTGCGCGCGTCCAGCGCGGAGTTGTCCACGAGCCCGAGCAGGTCCTCGGCCGCGTCCGTGGAGCCGGAGTCGAGTTTCGCGCGCACCGCCGCGAAGGTCCGCTCGACCCGCTTGGCCGGATCGAGCGTGAGCGCCGCCGAACGTTCGGCGAAAGCCGCCGCGGCCGCGATCCCGCCGCGTGACTGGGCGCGGTGCGCGGACCGTTCCAGTTCGGCGGCCACGTCTTCGTCGGGACCCGCGGTGGCCTGCGCTCGGTGCCAGGCGCGCCGGTCCGGGTCGACGGCGAAATCGGTGACCTCGGCCAGTGCGCCGTGCGCGGCACGCAACTGGCCCGCGGTGGCGGCGCGGTAGACCGCGGAACGGGCGAGCGGGTGGCAGAAGCGGACGCGGGTGGCGAACTCGACCATGCCGGTGGCGGCCGCGGTGGCGGCCGCGGCGGGCACGTCGATGCCGAGCCGGTCGGCGGCGGGCCACAGCAGGCCGGGGTCACCGGTCGGGTCGGCGCTCGCGATCGTCAGCAGCAGTCGTGCCTGGGCGGGCAGGTCCGGCAACCGTGCCTGGAAGCCGCGCTCCACACCGGACGGTACGGACGCCGGGCCGGGCGGGGCGAACCCACCGGCCCGCGGCAGTTCGAGCAGGGCCAGCGGGTTGCCGCGCGCCTCGGCGACGAGCTGATCGCGCACCTGCTCGTCCAGCGCCGCGTGACTCTCCCGGGTCAGCAACTCCCGTGCCTCCGGATCGCCGAGCCCGCCGACGTCCAGGCCCGGCAGCCCGTCCAGTTCCCCGCCGGAAACCCGGACGGCGAACACCATGGCGACCGGTTCGGCGGCCACGCGGCGGGCGAGGAAGGTCAGCGCCTTGCCCGACGCCGAATCGAGCCAGTGCGCGTCGTCGACCAGGCACAGCAGCGGGCTTTCCCGGGCCGCGGCACCCAGCAGCTCCAGCGTCGCCAGGCCGACCCGGAACAGGTCCGGCGTGCCGGCGCGGAGTCCGAAAGCGACTTCGAGGGCGTCACGGTGCGGAGCCGGGAGGTCACCGAGACGCCCCAGCACCGGCACGCACAACTGGTGCAGGGCGGCGTAGGGCAGTTCGGACTCGAACTCCGCCCCGGAGGCGTGGAGGATCCGGAAACCGGCGGCCGCCTGCCGGACGTGGCCGAGCAGCGCGCTCTTGCCGATGCCCGCCTGCCCGCGCAGGACCAGCACGCCGCCACGCCCCTCGCGCGCGGCCGCGGTCAGCTCGTCCAGCCGCCGGAGCTCCGCCCGCCTGCCCACGAGCGCACCGGGAACCTGGGTCCGCATGCCCAGGGATCGTAAAGCGCCTAGGTAGGTATCGCCGACGCGAGGGTGCCGGTCGCGGCGCGAAGGTGGTCCTGTCATCCACCAGAGGGGAACTCCGAGTGAACACCGTCACCACACCCCGCGTCGCCCCGGCCCGGTGGGCCGATCGGACCGGGCGCACCGTGCTGGCCGTCGACGCGGTCGCCACCCTCGGCGCCTTCGCCACCGGCATCCCGCTCGTCCTCGACGCCCCCGACGAGCACGTCCTCACCGAGTTCTGGCGCACCACCGCCTACCTCGTCTTCGCCGGCCTGTTCACGCTGCTCGCCGTCGCGCCGCGCAAGCAGCGTGGTCTGTGGGAACTGATCCTGGTGCACAAGATCGCCGTCACCGGGTTCGCGCTGATCGTGATCGACAAGCCGGCGGCGGTGCTGACCGCCGCGATCGACGGCGTCCTGGTCCTGACGGTCGTAGCGGCCTACGTGCTCTGCCGCGGCTGGCGAGCCTGGCGCCCCGCGCAGCTCGACCGGACCTGACTCAGCCGTCCACATCACGGGGAAGGCCCAGCATCCGCTCGCCGATCACGTTGAGCTGCACTTCGGTGGTACCGCCGTAGATGGTCATCGCGCGGCAGGCGAGCACCTGCTCCATCCACCGGTCGCTGGGTTCGCCCCGCACCGGCACGGCCCCGGCCACCCCCAGTTCGGCGAGGCAGAACTCGGCGATCTGCTGGCCGAACCGCATGCTGAGGAACTTGCTGACGCTCGCAGTGGTACTGACGTCGGCACCGGAGAGCTGCTTGAGCACCGTGCGGGCGCCGAGCAGGTCGAGCACCTGGTTCTCGCAGACGAACTCGCCGACGCGGTGGCGGGCGACCGCGTCCAGGTCGCGCCCGGCTGCGAAGCGCAGCAGGTCCGCCAGCGTCGGGTAGGA